>NZ_JBBPHM010000003.1:0-198511 GCF_038039755.1 Myroides sp. C1519 | reverse complement strand
ACCCGCGACCCCATGCGTGACAGGCATGTATTCTAACCAACTGAACTACCAAACCAGTTATTTAATGTTTTAAAGCATTGCTTTCTTAACGGTGACAAAGATAACTCTTTTTTTTAAACTTCAAAACTTTTTTTTAATTTTTTTTGAAGTCTCTTTTTTTAAAGAGTGGATTGAAAAGTGTCTCTTTTTAAAGAGACACTTACTCTCTCCTTTTGCGGTCTGGACGGGACTCGAACCCGCGACCCCATGCGTGACAGGCATGTATTCTAACCAACTGAACTACCAAACCTTTGTCGTTATTGCTGTAATGCGATGCAAATATACAACCATTTTCTACACTTGCAAATCCTATAAACAAAAAAAATCGTTTTTTTTCTTACAAAAAGCGAACCAATCTGAATATCAGTAAGATAAAAACGAAACTTTTTTTGTTTTTTTTTATTACAAAACTTGCAACAACTCTAAAAAACACAAAAACTCAATAAACATCAAGGGTTACAGACACCCTTTTTCAAAAAAAAAGCCCTCGAAATACGAGGGCTTTTAATTTTATAGTTCATTATCTGACTAAAATAATGCTTCAATTGCATCAACATATGTCTTTTTAGGAGCAACTCCTACTTGGCGACCTACTACTTCACCATCTTTAAAGATTAATACAGTAGGGATATTTCTAATTCCGTATTTAGCAGCGAACTCTTGATTTGCATCAACGTCCACTTTTCCTACTACAGCTTTCCCTTCCATTTCTGTACTAATTTCTTCTACAACTGGTCCTAACATTTTACAAGGTCCACACCATACTGCCCAAAAGTCAACCATTACTGGTTTCTCTGATTTTAATACTACTTCTTCAAAAGTAGCATCTGTTATCTCTAATGCCATTTCTTTTCTTTTTATGTTATATCAACAAACTTAATAAAATAATTATACTTATATAAGTGTCTGTAATTATTTTTCTCTATCAATCAATTACTAAAACTAATTCAATTGAAATTTTACTTGTATTCTTTCTAAATCCTCTAATAACTCCGCAGTGATATCTACACGCGAATTTCTGCTATTCATCTCTACTTTATTAACGATGCGATATTCTTCTCGCTCTGGCACTATTTCTATTGCGTCCATATCCATTTCAACATCTAAATCATCATCACTAATATTAGGTAATGCTACTGGCACTATTGGTGTCTCTGCCGCTACAATTACCTTTTCTAATTCAACCACTTCAAAATTTACAAACTTATCTCCAGGGTGTTTGTCTAAAACACCTTTTAAACGCTCTATTTGCTCTTTATATATATCACGTATATTCATTAAAATAGTAAGATCTTTAGCAAATGTTGGAATTACCTCGTGCAACAACTTCATTTCTAAAAACTGAATTCGTGGCTCTGACTTTTCTCCTGTATCTTTTCTAATCCACCCTTCTTTAATCATCAGCTTCACATAAACAAAAGTATTAGCCAACAAGAAATGTCTAAGTTTTAAAAACTCTTCATTAAACATTCTAAACTCATAACTCTCGTCATATCCTTCAATAGTAAACATAGCCCAATCTTTCCCCTTTGCAGAGGTTCTAAATTGAACATCACTTATCATACCTCCAAATGTAACCGTACGTCCTGTCAACTTCTCTAAATTGCTTAATTGGTCTAACGTTATATTACAGAAATACTTCATTTCAAACCTAAAGTCATCTAAAGGATGTCCTGAAATATAAATTCCAACTACCTCTTTTTCTTTTGCCAACTTCACCATTGTGCTCCACTCTTCACAAATAGGCATTACTGGCTCTGGAATTTGAACTTCACTACTATCGCCAAATAAACTAAATTGAGAAGAATTATCGTTCTCTTGAGACTTAGCGCCATACTTAATTGCTTTTTCAAAAAACAACATTGTATCACTTGGATCCATATGGAAGTACTGTGCACGGTGTGTATTTTCAAAACAATCGAAACCTCCTGCTAATGCAAGATTCTCAAATGCCTTTTTATTAGCTGCACGCAAATCAACGCGTTTTGCCATATCAAAAATAGATGTATAACGTCCGCTTTCTCTATTTTCAACAATCGTATTAACTGCTCCTTGACCAACTCCTTTAATCGCCCCCATACCAAAGCGAATCTCATAATTCTCGTTTACAGTAAACTTATAAAACGATTCATTTACATCAGGTCCTAATACTTGTAACCCCATACGCTTACATTCTTCCATAAAGAAAGTAACCTGTTTGATGTCATTCATATTATTAGACAGTACAGCCGCCATATATTCTGCCGGATAATGCGCTTTCAAGAAAGCAGTTTGATAAGCAATCCAAGCATAACACGTTGAGTGAGATTTGTTAAACGCATAAGAAGCAAACGCCTCCCAGTCTTTCCATATCTTCTCTAAAACAGTTGCATCGTGACCTTTTTCAGAAGCCTGTTGAACAAACTTTGGCTTCATTTTATCAAGTACATCCTTTTGTTTCTTACCCATTGCTTTACGCAGAACGTCGGCCTCACCCTTTGTAAAACCAGCTAACTTCTGAGAAAGTAACATTACCTGCTCTTGATAAACAGTAATACCATACGTCTCATTCAAGTACTCCTCACAAGCATCTAAATCATATACAATTGGTTCTTCTCCATTCTTACGGCGAATAAACGAAGGAATATACTCTAACGGACCAGGTCTGTACAAGGCATTCATCGCAATTAAATCGGCAAAGACAGTTGGTTTTAGCTCACGCATATACTTCTGCATACCAGCAGACTCATACTGGAACACCCCAATCGTTTCTCCTCGTTGGAAAAGCTCATATGTCTTGACATCATCAATCGGAATTTCATCCGGATTTATTTCAATTCCCGTTCTATACTTAACTAACTTAATTGTATCCTTAATCAGGGTTAACGTTTTTAACCCCAAGAAGTCCATCTTCAATAACCCAGCACTTTCAGCTACGGAGTTATCAAATTGAGTCACATATAAATCAGAATCTTTGGCTAAAGTAACAGGTACGAATTTCGTAATATCATCAGGCGTAATAATCACACCACAAGCGTGAATCCCTGTATTACGCATTGATCCCTCCAATATTTTTGCTTGCTGAATAGTCTGTCCTGCCAACGAATCCTCTTGTGCAACAGCAATAAGCTCCTTCACTTTTTCAAACTCCTCTCCTCTCAAAGCAGCCTTTACTGTATTTTCATCTTCCGATAAAAAGCGAGCTAAGTTCCACTTAGAAGGCATCATTGCAGGAATCATCTTAGCAATTCTATCCGCGTCAAATAATGGTAAATCTAACACCCTTGCTGTATCACGAATAGCAGACTTCGTCGCCATCTTACCATACGTAATAATTTGCGCTACTTGATTAGACCCGTACTTATTAATTACGTAATCCATAACCTTACTTCTTCCCTCATCATCAAAGTCAATATCAATATCGGGCATCGATACACGGTCAGGATTAAGGAAACGCTCAAAAAGCAAGTCATATTCAATAGGATCTAAATTTGTAATACCTAAACAATAGGCTACAGCAGATCCTGCTGCAGATCCACGTCCTGGTCCAACAGAAACTCCCATTTCTCTGGCAGCGGCAATAAAATCCTGAACAATCAAGAAATAACCAGGATACCCAGTTCTTTCAATTGTAGCCAACTCAAAGTCTAATCGCTCCTTTATTTCTTCTGTAACCTCGGGATATCTTCTCTTCGCTCCTTCATAGGTCAGATATTTTAAGAAATTATTTTCTCCTATCTTTCCTGTACCATCTCCTTCCAAATCTCTTGCATCCTGAAACTCTTCAGGAATATCGAACTTAGGAAGTAATACATCGCGGTGTAACACAAAAGGCTCCACCTTATCTACAATCTCCTGAATATTATAAATTGCATCCGGATAATCCTCAAAAAGAGCTTTCATCTCATCTCCAGACTTATAATAATATTCCTGATTAGGCAGACCATATCTATATCCTCTACCCCTACCAATAGGCGTAGTTTGTTTTTCACCATCTTTCACACACAATAAAATATCGTGTGCATTTGCATCTTTTTTATCAAGATAATACGAGTTATTCGTTGCAATCAACTTAACATCGTGTTTTCTTGACAATTCAACTAAACCTTGGTTAACGCGATTCTCATCTTCCTGATTATGTCGCATTATCTCAATATAAAGATCCTCTCCAAACTGTTCTTTCCACCAGAGCAAAGCCTCCTCTGCTTGGCGTTCACCAACATTCAATATCTTAGACGGAACCTCACCCTGTAAGTTACCCGTTAAGACAATCACATCTTCTTTATATTGTTTTACAACTTCTTTATCAATACGAGGAACATAATAGAAACCATCCGTATAGGCTATAGATGCCATTTTAGCTAAGTTGTGATAACCTTCCTTATTCTTTGCAAGCATCACAACCTGATACCCATTATCCTTTTTACTTTTATCCTGATGATTCTCACAAATAAAGAATTCACAACCAACAATAGGAGTCATTAGTTCCAATGGCTCTTGCCCTTGTTCTACCAACTCTTTGTTCTTAGCTTGAATTCCCTTATTGTAATCACTAACCTCCTTTACAAATAAGAAAGCTCCCATCATATTTCCGTGGTCAGTCATTGCAACAGCAGGCATATTATACTCCGCTGTTTTCTTAACTAACGACTTGATAGAAATAGTAGATTGTAAAATAGAAAATTGTGTATGTACGTGTAAATGGGCAAACTTAGCCTTATTAAAACGCTCCAATGCTTCATCAGAAATCGTTTCTGACGTATCCCCTTGTAGTTTAGCTAACTTTTTACGAATATTTTCAGAAGCCTTCTGTAAGTTAATATGCTTTAATCCAATTAACTTAAAAGGCTCTGGATTTACTTCCTTATAGCGTTGAATATAAGTATCGTCACACTGTAATTCCTCTTTAGAGAAAACACCTAACTTGATCAACTCTAAGAAACAACGAGTCGTTGCTTCCACATCGGCAGTTGCGTTATGCGCTTCACCAAAAGGAACTCCAAACAAATATGTATGCAATTCAGTCAGTGTAGGAAGTTTAAATCTACCTCCTCTACCTCCTGGTAATTTTAATAACTCAGCTGTAACCTCTGTACAAGTATCTAAAACAGGAAGGTCAGCCATAATACTGTCAACACCCATACGGTGAAATTCACACCCCATAATGTTAACATCAAACCCTAAGTTTTGACCGACGATAAATTTCGTTTTTGAAAGAGCTATATTGAATTTCTCTAAAACCTCTTTCAACGGAATACCTTCCGCTTCTGCCAACTCAGTAGAAATTCCGTGAATACGCTCAGCATCATAAGGAATATTATACCCCTCAGGCTTTACTAAATAATCTTGATGTTCAATCAAATTCCCATACTCATCGTGCAATTGCCAAGCAATCTGAACACAGCGAGGCCAGTTATCTACATCAGTAATAGGAGCTGACCAACTCTTAGGAAGACCAGTAGTTTCGGTATCAAAAATTAAATACATAGTTGATTTTAAGAAATGTAGCCTTTAAATAAGGCTTTATAGTACGATAAACAAAGTTATAAAAAAAAGACTGCTTTTAAATCAAAGCAGTCTTTTAAGTATGTTAAACCAATAAATGGATGTTTTATTATTTTGCAGCCTCAAGCTTAATTCTGAAAAATACTCCATCGTGAAATGACTTTTTATCTCTCAACTTCTCCACTCTTATCTTTTGAGCAGGAGTTAATTTACTTTTATCCTCATCAGACATTTCAATCTTCTTTAAATTAGCATAGAAAGTACCAGAGATAGTACCAGGAACTTGCTTCTCTTCAGAATCAAAAACAACTATTCCAACATCTGTAATTTCTTTATTACTATCTTGAGTAACATATTTCCCTAAAACTTTTCTATCATTATTATCTAAAAGATAATATTGAGCATAACCAGCTAAACCTTCGATTCCTTCTTGTTTTCCAAGTTTTCCAACATCACCCAAGTATAACTTCTCTTTAGAATCACTACTAAATAAAGTATAAGGCACGCGAAGTACAAATCTTGTTGAATCTGTTTCTGCCACTAAACTTAGTATATTATCTTGATTAACGCTTGCTCTATTATATTGTGGCCTCCAAGTTTCAAACTTCACTCCTGTTGTAAACTCTTCATTATTTGCCATTGCTTGTATACCTGGATCGCTTGTAGTTGATTCATTTTCACAAGAAAAAAATCCAACTGCTAACAATAATATCCCTAAAACCTTTCTCATATTCTTCTTTATAACTTGTATTATAACCTAAGGCACAAAATTATAGTATTTACAAATAGAAAAAAAGCTTTTAATTAATAAAATTTTAACTTTTAACAACAAAACACAACAATAATAAATTACTATATATCAACACTTTAAAAAACTGCAAAGACTTCTTTTTTTATTTATTAAGCTTCTTAAAAAACACCCCTCTTTACATCTTGTTAATTAACTATTCAAACGCAGAGATTAAAATAGCATACTACAGCTGTATTTTAGCAGTTTTATAATGAATGTTTGTATACTGTATGTATAGTCCTTGTATACCCGTTGTATACTTTCTATGTAAAAATATACAAACAGTATACATTTGATCTACAAACTATATACATACACTACAACTAAAATTTTACTATGATTAATTCTTAATTGCCCCACTAATACTAAACCTATTTGTCTACAAATAAATACACCTTTAATTCAGATAACAATCTAAAGACCTTTTTTACAAGGACTAATAAAATGAAAGAGCAACGGAGGCAACTACTAATCTATCTATTAAGCATTTACAAAAAATCTTATTTAATAAAAAATAATCATACTAAACAAAAAAGCCCTATATTTGCAAAAATTTTAAAACCGAGGTCGGGTACCTCAAACTAATTAAATTAATTATGTCTGTAAAAATTAGATTACAAAGACACGGTAAAAAAGGGAAACCTTTTTACTGGGTAGTAGCTGCTGATGCACGCGCGAAAAGAGATGGTAAATACTTACAAAAAATTGGTACTTACAATCCTAACACTAACCCTGCAACTGTAGATATCAATGTTGATGCTGCTGTTCAATGGTTATTCAACGGTGCTCAACCAACAGATACTGCAAGAACTTTACTTTCTTACAAAGGAGTTATGTTGAAACATCACTTACAAGGTGGAGTTAGAAAAGGTGCGCTTACTCAAGAGCAAGCTGACGCTAAATTTACTGCTTGGTTAGAAGAGAAAGAAAACAAAATCAACGCTAAGAAAGAAGGATTATCTTCTTCTAAAGCTGCTGACAAAGCAACAAGATTAGCTGCAGAGAAAGAAGTAAACGCTAAACGCGCTGCTGCTGCTGCTGAAGCTAAAGCTGCTGCTGAGGCTGCAACTGCTGAAGCTGCTGTTGAAGCAACTGAAGAAAACAACGAAGAAACTCAAGCATAATTTTTCAGCGATATGCGTAAAAAAGATTGTTTCTATTTAGGCAAAATCGCGAAAAAATTTAGCTTCAAAGGGGAGGTTCTGGCATACCTGGATACCGATGAACCAGAGTTATATCAAAATTTGGAATCAGTTTTCGTCGACTTCGACGGACAACTGATTCCTTTTTTTATTAAAGAAGCTTCATTGCATAAAAGCGATTTTTTAAGAGTTAAATTTGAAGACTGTAATTCTGAAGAGGATGCAGATCAATTAATTAATTCTGAACTATATCTTCCTCTTTCAATGTTGCCAAAACTTGAAGGAAATAAGTTTTACTACCACGAAATTACAGGGTTTGATGTAGAAGATACTAAGCTTGGTAATGTAGGAAAACTTATTAGAGTTAACGATAGTAACTATCAAGCTCTTTTTGAAATAGATCACTTCGGAACTCAAGTTTTAGTTCCTATGATTGATCAGTTCATCAAACTTGTTGATCGTGAGAATAAGAAATTAGTACTTAATATCCCTGATGGATTATTAGACTTATATTTGAATAAATAATATTCTTTTCTTTAAAGATATAAAATACCTAAAGCGTCTGTAAAGTGTACTTTACAGACGCTTTTTTTATTGATACCCTCTTCCTTTTTCGTACTTTTGACACTATAATTATAATCACTTCTAAATGTTTAAATTCAAACAATTTACTATTGAACAAGATAAATGTGCTATGAAAGTAGGCACTGACGGTGTTTTACTTGGCGCATGGACTCCTGTTGACAATAATCCTTACGCTATTTTAGATATTGGTTCAGGTACAGGCTTACTTGCTTTAATGATGGCACAACGTACGGATGCAGAACAAATAGACGGTGTTGAAATAGATGAAGCTGCTCACGAACAAGCTATTAACAACTTCGAAAATAGCCCTTGGGGAGATAGACTTTTCTGTTACCACGCAGGATTAGAACAATTCGCTACTGAAATTGACGAAGAATACGATTTAATTATTTCCAATCCTCCTTTCTTTAGTGAAGATGTACTTTCTAACGATGCTCAAAGAGATACTGCTCGTTTTCAAGATGCTCTCCCTTTTGATTTACTAATAGAGGCAGTAGAATTTTTCTTATCTGAAAAAGGTATCTTCAGTGTAATTATTCCTGCTAAAGAAGAAGATAAATTAATACACTTAGCAGCAGAGTTTGGTATTTATCCAATGAAAGTTACGCGTGTAAGAGGACATAAAGACGCCGAAATTAAACGTAGTCTTATTGCTTTTTCAAGAACATTTATTGATAAAATCCCTTTAGATGAGTTAATAATCGAAATTGACAGACACGTGTATACCCCTGAATTTACGGCACTTGTGAAAGATTTTTATTTAAAAATGTAAAAAAAAACAAAAAAACTTTGCTTTTATTAATTTATTTTTTTGATATTTGTTCCATCAAATAGAGATAAAAAGATATGAATTTAAGATTAACAAATATGCAAGCTATGATGATGATGTGGAGAAATCCGCAGGGCTTGTTATTTGCATAATCCAAAATATATAATAACATTAAAAAGCCCTTGTAAATTACAAGGGCTTTTTTTTTGATTTAATCCAAACAGTATATAATTAGAATAAATATAATACCATGATTTTCAATACTAACACAATGATGATGGCAATGATGATGATGAACATGATGATGTTCACGCCCTCCTATTGCCTAAAGTCACCGAGTTAGTATCGTTCAAATAGATAACTAAAACTTTGAGTCCTTTCGGCAATTGCCGAAAGGACTTTTTTTTTACAACAACTTTTTTAAAAAAACATATAAAACACAAAATTATGAGCAACTTCGATTTTTCAACACAGGCATTACACGCAGGACACAATGTACAAACAACAGCAGGAACAAGAGCTGTACCGATTTACCAAACATCATCTTACGTATTTGAAAACGCAGATCACGCAGCAGGAGCATTTAACTTGTCAATCCCTGCTTATATCTATACAAGATTAAACAATCCGACGAATGATATTCTTGAAAAAAGATTAGCCACTTTAGAAGGTGGGATCGGAGCTGTAGTAACCTCATCGGGAGCAGCGGCAATTTCAACTGCTCTACTTACATTATTAAAAGCAGGCGACCACATTGTATCATCAAGCAGTTTATATGGTGGAACTTACAACCTTTTCAATGTTACATTACCACGCTTTGGAATCAATACAACTTTCGTAGATTCTTCTGACATTGAAAACTTCAAGAAAAATATTTTGCCAAATACGAAGGCAATATTCATTGAAAGCTTAGGTAACCCTAAACTTGACATTATCGATATACAGGCAGTTTCTAAAATTGCAAAAGAGTTTAAAATTCCACTAATCGTTGATAATACAGTTGCTTCACCTTCTCTACTTAGACCTATTGAACACGGAGCAAACATTGTGATTCACTCTCTTACAAAATACATTACTGGAAACGGGACATCTTTAGGAGGCGCAATCATAGATGCTGGAACATTCGACTGGAGCAGTGGTAAGTTCCCCGAATTTACAGAACCTTCTCCAGGATACCACGGATTAATCTACCACGAAGCACTTGGAAATGCCGCATTCATTGCTAAAGTAAGAGTTGAGGGATTAAGAGATTTGGGTGCTGCATTAAGTCCTTTCAATGCTTTTCAAATCATTCAAGGATTAGAAACCTTACCTATCAGAATTAAAAAACACAGTGAAAATGCACTTGAATTAGCTGAATGGTTAGAAAAACAAGAAGAAGTAGCTTGGGTTAATTACCCTGGTTTAAAATCAAGTCCTTATTACGACTTAGCAAAGAAATATCTTCCAGAAGGACAAAGTGGTGTGGTTACTTTCGGATTGAAAAAAGGATTTGAAGCCGCTAAAAAAGTAGCAAATGAAACGGTTCTTTTCTCTTTGCTTGCTAATATCGGAGATACTAAGTCATTGATTATTCACCCTGCTTCTACTACTCACCAACAACTAAGCGTAAACGAACAAAAAGCAACAGGTGTTTCTCCTGATTTAATTAGACTTTCTGTTGGTATTGAAAATATTGAAGACCTGAAAACTGATTTGAAAAACGTATTTAAAAAACTATAATTTATGAGTACCCAAACTGACATATTAAATAATATTCCTATTGATCCTCATACTGGTGCTATTGCGGTTCCAATTTATCAAACAACAACATTTGCTCAAGAAGCTCCTGGAGTAAACAAAGGTTTTGATTACTCTCGTACTAATAATCCAACAAGACAAGTGCTTGAGAACTTAGTTGCATCCTTAGAAAATGGTACAAATGGATTTGCTTTCGGAAGTGGTTTAGCGGCAATTGATGCCATACTTAAAACGCTTTCTACCAATGACGAAGTAATTGCAGTAGCTAATATTTATGGGGGCACTTATAGATTATTAAATGATGTATATGCCAAGTTTGGGATTAAAACAACTTACGTTGATACGACAAATGCACAAAATGTAAAAGATGCTATTACAGCTAATACCAAAATCATTTGGATTGAAAGTCCCACAAATCCAACATTGCGCATTTCAGATATTCAGGCAATTGCTAAAATAGCAACAGAAGCAAAAGTGTTACTATGTGTTGACAATACGTTTGCAACACCAATCGCACAGAAGCCTCTTGACTTAGGAGCTGACATAGTAATTCACAGTGCTACAAAATACATCGCAGGGCACTCAGACGTAGTTGCTGGATTAGTAATAACCAAAACAGAAGAGTTGGGAAGAACAATCAAGTTTCACCAAAACGCCACAGGTGCAATCCTAAGTCCATTTGATAGTTTTCTAACCATTCGCGGCATTGAGACCTTGTTGTTGAGATACAAAGGGTATTCTGAAAACGCTCAAAAAATAGCAGAGTACCTCAGCACACATCCAAAAATAAACAACATTTATTATCCAGGTTTACCAACACACGAAGGACACGAATTAGCTAAAAAACAACAGAAATACTTCGGAGGTGTTATAAGTTTTGATTTAAAAGAAAACACAGAAAAAGCTGCGTTTAAATTGATTAAAAGCCTACAACAATTCACCTTAACAGAGGGCTTAGGAGGAATTAAAAGCTTAAGTAATTATCCCTATAAAATGTCTCACGGATCTGTTCCTACAGCCATTAAAGAGAAAGCAGGAATATCAAAAAGTTTAATCCGATTATCCATCGGCTTAGAAGAAACAGAAGACTTATTAAAAGATATAGAGCAAGCATTAGCAAAACTATAAAGACCATTTACAATGAATAGCTTAAAAGAAATAACATTAACCAACTACGTTTTACCAAACGCCAGAACACAAGACTTTACGTTAACCTACCAAGTTTTTGGGCAACCACTACATACAGCTCCAATTGTATTGATAAACCACGCTTTGACAGGAAATAGTGATGTGAGTGGCGAAAATGGCTGGTGGAAAAGCTTAGTGGGAACAAATCAAGTAATTGACCTAAACCGCTATACTGTTATTGCTTTTGACATACCTGGTAATGGTTATAATCAAAATCCATCCCATCTAATCACTGATTATAAAATAATCACAACCCAACTAATAGCTAATCTGTTTTGGAAAGGTTTACAAATAATAGGTGTTGATAATTTATACGCTGTAGTTGGTGGTAGTTTAGGTGGTAGTATCGCTTGGGAAATGGCATTGCAAAAGCCAAATGCAATACAACATTTAATTCCTATTGCTACAAGTATACGAGCATCAGATTGGCTTATTGGCAATGCTTTAGTGCAAGACAGTATTCTAACTAACTCTGCAAATCCTATTGAAGATGCCAGAATGCACGCTATGCTTTTATATCGTACACCTGCTTCTCTTCAGTTGAAGTTCAACAATCAGATTAAAGAACAAGAAGAACAATACGCAATAGAAAGTTGGTTAAAGTACCACGGAAAAACATTGAATAATCGCTTTGCTCTGTCTTCTTATAAGCTAATGAATCACCTATTAAAAACAATAGGACATCACTTAACAGAAGAAACGTTAGAACAGTTTGCCAAACAAAGCTCCACAAACATTCTAAGTATAGCAGTTGACAGTGACTATATGTTTACCAGCACAGAACAAAAACAAATTGTAGAACGCATTAAAAAACACAAAAAGAATATAGCGTTCAAAGAAATTCAATCAATACACGGACACGATGCCTTTTTGATAGAATACGAACAATTAAACCATTTATTAACAGACATATTTTAAATCAGCATAAAATGAAAGTATTAAAGTTTGGAGGGAAATCCCTTGCATCAGGACAAGCTTTTGACAATGTAATTAACATCATTACAGACAAAGCAAACCAAGGACGTATCGCTATTGTTGTTTCTGCTATTGGAGATACAACAGATACATTGGAAAATATCTTAGAATTAGCCAAAACACAACAAGACTATAATACTGCCTTTGAAGCTTTTAAAAATAGAAGCTATCACCAATTAGCAGATATTAAAACAGAGCTTGATGTATTGAACAAATTATATGAAGGGGTTTCTTTAATTGAAGATTACAACTTAAAAATTAAAGACCAAGTACTTGCACAAGGAGAAGTTATTTCAAGTAAAATATTAGCGAAACAATTGATAGACAGAGGCTTCAAAGCACTGGCTGTTGATAGTCGCCAATTTTTTATAACAGATAACAATTTCGGAAGCGCACAAGCCAATGAAGAACTATCAAAAGAAAAAACACAAGCTTATTTTAAATCGTTAGATCAAAATACTATTGCTGTTGTAACTGGTTTTATTGGCTCTACCGAAAAAGGAGAAACAGTAACATTAGGACGAAATGGAAGTAATTACTCTGCTGCATTATTAGCCAACTTCACTAACGCTGATGAATTGCAAAACTACACTCACGTAGATGGAATTTACACTGCTAATCCAGATTGGGTAAAAAATGCTCAGAAAATTGAAGAATTACACTTTGATGAAGCTAATGAGTTAGCCAATTTTGGTGCTTCCATTTTACACGCAAAAACAATATTGCCTCTTGTTGAAAACAATATTCCGTTAAGAATATTAAACACATTAAACCCTCAAAGTACAGGTACATTGATTTCTGGTAAACAAACAATACAAGGAATTAAATCTCTTTCCGTACAATCTGATGTAGCATTAATTCAATTTGAAGGAAGAGGATTATTAGGAATTGCAGGAGTAGATGCAAGAGTATTTACAGCCTTAGCTAATGAAGAAATAAGCGTTGGTGTTATTTCACAAGGTTCTTCTGAAAGAGGATTAGGTTTTATTGTTGAAGCACAAGACGCTGAATTAGCAGCTGAAGCACTACAAAAAGAGTTTCAAAATGACTTCTACACAAAAGACGTAAACCGTATTTCTATCCTAAAAGACATTGCTGTTATTTCAATCATCGGACAAGACTTAAGCACCTTTGACAAACCCTATGCAGCCTTAGTTAAAAATAAAATTGTTCCTATTCTTTTCAACAATACAGTAACAGGTAAAAACGTGAGTTTAGTAGTTCGAAAAGAAGAAGCTAAGAAAGCACTCAATGTAATTCACGGACAAATATTTGGTATCGCTAAAAAAATAAACATTGCTGTATTTGGACACGGACTTGTAGGTGGTACTTTAATTGACCAAGTACTACAATCTGCTGAGTCAATTGCTGCAAAAAAGAATATTGCCTTGAACATCTTTGCGATTGGAAACTCTAAGAAAGTCTTATTATCAGACAATGGAATTACGGAAAATTGGAGAGATCAACTTGTAAGCAATAGCATTCCTTACACGATTAAAGATGTTGTTGACTTTGCAAATCAAAATCACTTAGAAAATTTAATTGCTATTGACAATACAGCTTCTGGCGAATTTGTAAAAAACTATATTCCATTAGTTGAAAATGGCTTTGACCTTATCTCTTCTAATAAAATTGGAAATACCATCTCTTATGATTTTTACAAACAATTGCGAGATACCTTAAAAGCAAATCACAAAGAGTATTTATACGAAACCAACGTAGGCGCAGGATTACCGTTAATCGATACAATTAAGTTATTACACTTATCAGGCGAAAACATAACAAAGATAAAAGGTGTATTCTCAGGTAGTTTAAGTTACATATTCAACACATATTCTGTAGAAGACCGCACTTTTAGTGCTGTATTAAAAGAAGCTATTGACAAAGGCTTTACAGAACCTGACCCAAGAGAAGATTTATCTGGAAACGATGTAGGTCGTAAACTATTAATCTTAGCCAGAGAATTAGACTTACAAAATGAATTTGAAGAAATAAACATTCAGAACCTAATTCCTACAGATTTACAAACAATAGATACGCCAACATTCTTACAAAGTTTAGAAAAGCTAAACCCTTATTTCGACAAAATAAAAGAAGGTCTAAAGCCAAACACTGTGTTGAGATATGTAGGAGAACTATCAGGAGATTTACAAAAAGACAAAGGTATTTTAGAAACTAAATTGGTAGAAGTACCTACTAATTCAGCCTTAGGTCAGTTAAAAGGTTCTGACAGTTTGTTTGAAATCTACACAGAAAGCTATGGAGAGAATCCAATCATCATTCAAGGTGCTGGTGCTGGTGCATCAGTTACAGCAAGAGGAGTATTTGGAGATATACTAAGACTTGCTGACAAATAAAAAGACAGTTAACGGTTTATAGTTAACAGCTGTAAACCTTTTTCATAAACTACCCCATACCCCAAAAACTAAAAAATGAGTACAACTACCCCCAACAATGAGTTTTGTTTTGAAACACAAGCCATCCGGACCCAAATAGAGAGAAGTCAATTTAACGAGCACTCTGCCCCACTTTACTTGACATCAAGCTTTGTCTTTGATGATGCAGAAAATATGAGAGCAGTATTTGCAGATGAAATTGTGCAACACTCTTACTCTCGATTTACTAATCCCAACCAAACAGAATTAGTAGATAAGATATGTTTATTTGAAAAAGCAGAAGCAGGTTATGCTTTCGCTACAGGGATGGCGGCCATTTATTGTAGTTTGTTTCCTTTACTAAAAACCGGAGACCACGTTATTTCTTGTTCAAACATATTTGGTTCTACAAGGTCACTACTAAGTAACCTTTTTCCAGAATGGGGAGTAACAACAAGCTACTTTGATATCAATGAAGTTGCAATTGTAGAAAGCTTAATACAACCAAATACTAAAATACTATTTGCTGAGAGTCCAACTAACCCTGGTGTAGATATTTTAGATTTAGCTTTATTAGGAGAAGTTGCAAAAAAACACAACTTAATCTTTATTGTTGATAACACCTTTGCAACACCATATCTACAGAATCCTATTGATTTTGGTGCAGATCTTGTGGTTCATTCAACAACAAAGTTAATTGATGGACAAGGGAGAGTTTGTGGAGGGGTAACAGTCGGCAATAAAGACCTCATCCAAAAGATATACCTATTTGCCCGTACAATTGGAACAGCAATCTCACCTTTTAATGCTTGGATACTATCAAAAAGCTTAGAAACACTTGCCGTACGCGTAGATAGACATTGTGAAAATGCATTAGCTATTGCACAATTTTTAGAAAAGAACCCTAACGTAGAATTTATTAAATACCCGTTTCTTCCAAGTCATCCACAATATGAAATGGCTAAGAAACAAATGAAACAAGGAGGTAATATTATTACTTTCGGCATTAAAGGAGGATTAGATGCAGGTCGAAACTTCATCAATGCCGTAAAGTTATGTAGTTGTTCTGCCAACTTAGGAGATAGCAGAACAATTGTTACCCACCCCGCTTCTACAACCCATAGTAAGGTTCCTCCGGCAGAAAAAATTGCTACAGGTATTACAGATAACCTGATTCGTCTGTCTGTGGGATTAGAAAATGTAAAAGATATTATCAGTGATTTAGACCAAGCACTTCGTGCAAAGTAAAATCAAAAGGAACAAATGAAGAACGAAAAAAAAGAAGAATTATGTCAACAATACTAACCAAAACAGATATTAGAGAACTGCTAAAAGAAAGAACATTGGTACTTGATGGAGCAATGGGTACAATGTTGCAGGCATATCAGTTTACGGAAGAAGACTTTAGAGGAGAGCGCTTTGCTGATTTTGCACATTCTCTTAAAGGAAACAATGACTTGTTGTCTATAACTCAACCTGAAGCTGTAAAAGAAGTTCATCGAAAATATCTTTTAGCCGGAGCGGACATACTATCTACTAATACTTTCTCAGGCACAACCATTGCAATGGCCGATTATCACTTGGAAGACCTTGTGTACGAATTAAACTATCAGTCGGCAAAAATTGCAAGAGAAGTTACTGATGAAGTTGAAGCATTAACTCCTGACAAACCCCGTTTTGTAGCTGGAGCTATTGGCCCAACCAACAAAACAGCGAGTTTATCACCCGATGTTAATAACCCGGGGTATCGTGCAATTACCTTTGAAGAATTGCGCGTAGCTTACAAACAACAAGCAGAAGCTTTATTAGATGGAGGTTGCGATTTATTATTAGTAGAAACAATCTTTGATACTCTGAATGCAAAAGCAGCTTTATTTGCTTTAGACGAGATACGTACAGAAAGAAACATTGATATTCCGATTATGATTTCGGGAACAATTACTGATGCTTCTGGACGTACTTTATCAGGACAAACAGTAGAAGCTTTCTTAATCTCAATTTCGCATATTCCTTTATTAAGTATCGGATTTAACTGTGCTTTGGGAGCAGAACAATTAGAGCCCTATGTCAAACAATTATCACAACATACGGCTGTAAATATTTCTGCACATCCAAATGCTGGATTGCCAAATGCTTTTGGTGAATACGACGAAACACCGGAAGAAATGAGAGCGTTAATCAATAGTTTTCTAAGTCAAAACTTAGTACAAATTATTGGTGGATGCTGTGGTACTACACCAGATCACATTAAGTTAATTGCTGAGGCAGTAGAAGAAAATCAAAGTGCACGTAAGGCATTTCCTAAAAGCACTCCTAAACCAGTTTTAGCGTTATCTGGACTTGAACCACTCTACGTAACTGCTGAAGCTAACTTTATCAATATTGGCGAACGTACGAATGTTACGGGGTCACGACGTTTTCTTCGTTTAATCAAAGAAGAGAAGTTTGACGAAGCACTTGCTGTTGCACGTGAACAAGTAGAAGGTGGAGCACAAATTATAGACATAAATATGGATGAAGGTTTGTTAGACGGTGTACACTGTATGACTAACTTTCTAAACTTAATAGCATCAGAACCTGATATTGCAAAAGTTCCAATTATGATTGATAGTTCCAAATGGGAGATTATTGAGGCTGGATTGCGAGTGGTACAAGGAAAAGCAATTGTCAATTCTATTAGCTTAAAAGAAGGAGAAGCATTATTTATTGAACACGCTAAATTAATTAGACGTTATGGTGCTGCCTCAGTCGTAATGGCTTTTGATGAAAATGGACAAGCTGATTCTTACGAAAGAAGAATTGAAATCTGTAAACGCTCGTATGATATCTTGGTTAATGAAGTAGGCTTTCCCCCTCAGGATATAATCTTTGACCCTAATATATTCCCGGTTGCAACAGGAATGGAGGAACACAACAACAATGCATTGGACTTTTTTAATGCGACGAAATGGATTCGGGAAAACCTTCCTTATGCCAATGTAAGTGGTGGTGTAAGTAACGTTTCCTTTTCCTTTCGTGGTAATAATAAAGTACGTGAAGCTATGCACGCTGCCTTCCTATACCACGCTATTCAAAATGGAATGAATATGGGAATTGTTAATCCTGAAATGTTAGAGATATACGATGAAGTTGATCCTGATTTAATGAGATATGTAGAAGACGTATTGTTAAACAGAAAAGACGACGCAACTGAAAGACTATTAGACTTTGCAGAGAGTATCAAATCTGATGTAACAAGTAATACCTCAGCTCAAAAAATTGAAGAATGGCGCGCTGGTACTATTCAAGAACGATTGACACACTCTCTTGTGAAAGGCGTTGAAACCTACATTGAAGTGGATGTTGAAGAAGCAAGATTAAGTGTTGACCAACCTATCAAGGTTATTGAAGGTTATTTAATGACCGGAATGAATGTAGTAGGTGATTTATTTGGAGCTGGAAAGATGTTTTTACCTCAAGTTGTCAAATCTGCTCGAGTAATGAAAAAAGCAGTGGCTTACCTCCTTCCCTATATTGAAGAAAGTAAACGTTTAAATGCTACAGCCTCTACGGGTAACGCAGGGAAAATACTTATGGCAACCGTACGTGGTGATGTGCACGATATTGGAAAGAATATAGTAGCTGTTGTCTTAGCCTGTAACAATTATGAGATTGTGGATTTAGGTGTAATGGTCTCTCCTGAAAAAATCATTGAAACAGCCATAAAAGAAAATGTTGATGTAATTGGGTTAAGTGGTCTTATTACCCCCTCTTTAGACGAGATGGTTCACTTGGCAAAAGAATTAAACAAAATAGACTGTAACGTGCCCATTATGATCGGAGGCGCAACAACTTCAAGAGTACACACAGCAGTAAAGATTGCCCCTGAGTATAACAATTGTGTTGTTCACGTTCACGACGCTTCTCGTTCAGTTACAACTGTCAATCAATTACTACAAAAAGAAATAAAAGAAGAGTTTAAATCCTCTTTAAAAGAAGAATATAATAAACTACGACAAGACTACTTAGGCAGAGCAAGAGATAAGAGCTATGTTACCTTAAAGCAAGCAAGAGCTAATAAGTTTAAAATTGAGTGGAAACAAGAAGATATTGTTCAACCAAACTTTATAGGTACACAACAAGTATCTGTAGAATTAGATGAGCTATTACCATTTATAGATTGGGCTCCCTTCTTTCGTTCTTGGCAATTATTTGGAAAGTTTCCAGCTATTTTAAAAGATGAAGTCGTTGGAGAAACAGCTACACAGCTCTATGAAGACGCCTTAGTGATGTTAGATAAAATCATCCAAGAACGCTGGTTTGAAGCCAAGGGAATTATTGGAATATTTCCAGCAAACCAAGTGAATGACGATGATATAGAAGTGTACAATGAAAAAGGAGAAGTTATCAACACCCTATTAACATTGCGCCAGCAGTCATTAAAAAATGTCAAAGCACCCAATATTGCTTTAGCAGACTTTATTGCTCCAAAAGAAACAGGATTACAAGATTATATCGGTCTTTTTTGTGTAACAACTGGATTTGGAGTAGATGAAATTGCCAAAGCTTATGAAAATGACTTAGATGATTACAATGCAATTATGGTTAAAGCATTAGCCGATAGATTAGTTGAAGCATTTGCTGAATTTCTACACCACAAGGTAAGAAAGGAAATTTGGGGATATGCCCAAACTGAGGAGTTATCTAACGAAGAACTAATCAAAGAACACTACCAAGGTATAAGACCAGCTCCAGGATATCCAGCTTGTCCGGACCACCTTGAGAAAGGAACGATTTGGGAACTGCTACAAGTAGAACAAGAAATTGGCGTAAAACTAACCGAGAGTTACGCTATGTTTCCTGCAGCAGCTGTTTCGGGTTACTATTTTGCTCACCCTCAAAGTAGATACTTTGGTTTAGGAAAAATAGAACAGGATCAATTGCAAGATTATGCAAATAGAAGAAATATCTCAGTAGAAGATGCTGAAAAATGGCTTGCCCCCAACTTAGCCCAAAACAAGAATTTAATACCAAACTAACTATGAAAGTAACAGAACACATAAAAAACGCAAAAGGAAAAACACAAGTTTCATTTGAAGTATTGCCTCCATTAAAAGGTCAAAACATAAAAGGAATCTTTGATTCTATAGAGCCGTTAATGGAGTTTAATCCCCCTTTCATAGATGTAACTTATCACAGAGAAGAGTACGAATACAAAGATGCGGGCAATGGGTTATGGGAAAAAAGAGTTGTTAGAAAACGCCCAGGTACTGTTGGTATTTGTTCAGCTATTCAAAATAAGTTTAAGATAGATGCTGTTCCACATATTCTTTGTGGTGGTTTTACAAAAGAAGATACAGAGAACTTTTTAATTGACTTAGACTTTTTGGGAATTGACAATGTTGTTGCGTTAAGAGGAGATGCTGTAAAAAATGAAACCTATTTCAAAGCAGAACCAAAAGGAAACAAATATGCTTCCGAGTTAGTTTCTCAAATATCAGATTTGAACAATGGTATTTACTTAGACCCAGAGCTTGAAAACACAAGTAAGACAGACTTCTGTATTGGTGTTGCAGGATATCCTGAAAAACATATGGAGGCACCTAACTTTGATACGGACTTAAAGTTTTTAAAACAAAAAATAGACAATGGAGCTGAATATATCGTTACTCAAATGTTTTTTGACAATGCTAAATTCTTTGAGTTTGTTAAGCGTTGTAGAGAAATTGGGATTGACGCACCTATCATTCCTGGATTAAAGCCATTGGCAACTTTAAATCAGTTGAACTTATTACCTCATCGTTTTAAAGTTGACTTACCAGACGAGTTGGTAGCAGAAGTTTTAAAAGCAAAAGATAACGCAGCTATTCGTCAAATAGGAATAGAATGGTGTGTTCAACAGTCCAAAGAACTCATACAAGCAGGCTTGCCTATTATTCACTATTACTCTATGGGGAAAGCAGATAATATTAGAAAAATTATTCAATCAAGTTTATAGCTATAATTCAAATTAGGCTGTTTCATTTCATATGAAATGAAACAGCCTTTTTCTTTAGATAAAACTTGTTGTTTTATATACCCCCTTTGATTTCTCTATAAATAAATGTCTTCTAAAATCAAATTATCGAATTAAACACCTTATCATAAGCATAGGTTATCGTTACAAAAGTTGCATATATTCAAAATATAGTTATTTTTGTTTCTCAACCAATAAACCAAAAAACATTATGAGACCAGACTTGTTTCAAGCACCTGACTATTACTTATTAGACGATTTATTAACAGAGGAACACAAACTTATCCGTGATACAGCAAGAGCATGGGTAAAAAAAGAAGTTTCTCCTGTTATAGAAGACTTTGCTCAAAGAGCTGAATTTCCAAAACACCTTGTACCTGGATTAGCAGAAATAGGTGGTTTTGGTCCCTATATACCAACAGAGTACGGAGGTGCTGGGTTAGACCAAATTTCTTATGGTTTAATTATGCAAGAGATTGAAAGAGGAGATTCTGGAATCCGTTCAACTTCATCTGTGCAATCTTCTTTAGTTATGTATCCTATTTGGAAATATGGTAATGAAGACCAACGCAATAAATACTTACCAAAACTTGCTTCTGGAGAATTCATTGGATGTTTTGGATTAACAGAACCAGATTATGGTTCTAATCCAGGAGGTATGATTACTAATTTTAAAGATATGGGAGACCACTATCTTTTAAATGGAGCCAAAATGTGGATCTCAAATGCTCCTTTCGCTGATATTGCAGTAGTTTGGGCTAAAAATGAAGAAGGAAGAATACACGGGTTAATCGTTGAAAGAGGAATGGAAGGTTTTTCAACTCCTGAAACACACAATAAATGGTCATTAAGAGCTTCTGCAACAGGAGAGTTAATTTTTGACAACGTAAAAGTTCCAAAAGAAAACCTATTACCAAATAAATCTGGATTAGGAGCACCACTTGGTTGTCTTGATTCAGCTCGTTATGGTATTGCTTGGGGAGCTATTGGTGCTGCAATGGATTGTTATGACACTGCCTTGAGATATTCACAAGAACGCGTTCAATTTGACAAACCGATTGGAGCAACACAATTACAACAAAAGAAATTAGCTGAAATGATTACTGAAATCACAAAAGCACAATTACTAACTTGGCGTTTGGGTGTTCTTAGAAATGAAGGAAGAGCAACTACCGCTCAAATATCAATGGCTAAGAGAAACAACGTAGCCATGGCATTAGACATTGCACGTGATGCTCGTCAGATGTTAGGAGGAATGGGAATTACTGGTGAATACTCAATTATGCGTCATATGATGAATTTAGAATCAGTAGTTACTTATGAAGGAACACACGATATTCACTTGTTAATAACAGGAATGGATGTAACTGGTTTCCCTGCATTCAAATAAAAAACATTAAAATAGATAAAGTTTATCAAAAGAGCTTCTCTTAATGGAGAAGCTTTTTTAATTTTGCGTAAAATATTATCAGAATGACTATTCAAGAAATTAACGCACAGATTGCTGAGGAAAGAAATGCTCTTCTTCAACATCCATTATATGGTAAAATTAAAACTATTCCGAACTTATGTGCTTTCATGGAAGGACACGTATATGCAGTTTGGGATTTTATGTCATTATTAAAAGCACTTCAACAAAAGTTGACTTGCACAACAACGCCTTGGTTTGCTTCAGAGCATCCACAAACGCGTTATCTAATTAATGAAATTGTACTTGCTGAAGAATCTGACTTAGCAATGGACGGAAGTCGTTTAAGTCATTTTGAAATGTATTTAGATTCAATGCACGCAGCTAAAGCTGATACAACAGCTATTGAAGCATTGATTACTACTCTTAAAAAAGGTATGCCAATCACAGAGGCAATTGACAATACAGCACTTGACGAAAATATTAAAGAATTCTTACACTTTACATTTGATGTAATTGAAAGAGGGCAAACACACGAAATTGCAGCTGCTTTTACATTCGGGAGAGAAGATTTAATTCCTGCGATGTTCACTGAAATCTTACGTGGTTTCCAAGCGAACTTCCCAGAAACAGACTTAACAAAACTTGTTTATTACTTTGAAAGACACATTGAACTTGATGGTGATGAGCACGGACCAATGGCTATGCAAATGATTGTAGAACTTTGTGGTACAGACACTCAGAAATGGGAAGATGTAGTTAGAGTATCTAAACAAGCATTAGTAAAACGTTACAAATTATGGAATGCGATTGAAAATGCTATCCAATTGCAATAAGGTTAACATTTATTAAACACTTTAAACATCGGTTTTTATTTATATTTACCAAAAAGCACGAATATGAAGAATTTACAAGGAAAAAAAGCAATTATTACTGGAGGAGGAAGAGGATTAGGAAAAGCTACAGCAATAGCATTTGCACAAGAAGGAATTGACGTTGCTATTACAGGACGAAATGAAAAGACTCTTCAAGCAACTGTAAAAGAAATTGAAGCATTAGGAGTGAAAGCTACTTATGCCGTTTTTGATGTAACAGATAAAGCAAAAGTAAAAAGTGAAATCGCTGCAGTAATCGAAAGATTAGGTGGTGTAGATATTTTAGTAAACAATGCAGGTATCTCTGAGTTCGGTAAATTTACTGATATGCCAGCAGAACGTTGGGAAGAAATCTTATTAACAAATGTTATGGGAGTTTACAACGTTACAAGAGAAGTATTACCACATTTAATAGATAAAAACGAAGGAGATATCTTTAACGTAGCTTCTACAGCAGGGTTAAATGGAAATGCAACAACATCTGCATATTCAGCTTCTAAGTTTGCCGTTATCGGTTTATCTGAATCATTAATGAAAGAGGTTCGTAAAAACAATATTCGTGTATGTACATTGACACCAAGTACAATTGCATCAGATATGTCTATTGAATTAGGATTAACAGATGGTAATCCTGACCACATTTTACAACCAGAAGATTTTGCAGAATTAATTGTTGCAACATTGAGATTACCAAGAAGAGCCATGGTTAAAACAGCATCGCTGTGGACTACCAATCCTCAATAATTTAGAGAGAAAAGAGAATTTATTTCCCTCTTATTACTTATTTTAAATACAGAAAAAACTCACTATAATTAGTGAGTTTTTTTTATTCGTATTTTTATCAAACAGTAGTAATTTTAATTACTTTTGTCCGATTTTTAAAACGCCCATTTAGGTATGCTACGAAGACTTACAAGATTCATTTTCAAAATATTACTTCTTTTTTTCGGACTTAGTATTTTTTCAGTAATCTTTTTCAGGTTTGTTCCAATTCCATTTACTCCATTAATGTTTATTAGAGTATATGAACAAGTGAAAGATGACAAAGAAATTAAACTTGAACACAAATGGGTTTCAATTGACAAAATAAGCGTCAACCTCCAAAAAGCAGTAATTGCAAGTGAAGATGGTCATTTCTTAAAACACAATGGTTTTGATTTTAAAGCCATTGAAAAAGCAATGAAAAATAACGAGAAAGGCAAACGCATTAAAGGAGGTAGTACTATTTCTCAACAAACAGCTAAAAATGTTTTTCTATGGCCAGGGAGGAGTTATATCAGAAAAGGCTTTGAAGCATATTTTACAGTTTTAATCGAGCTTTTATGGTCTAAAGAACGTATCTTAGAGGTATACCTCAATAGCATAGAAATGGGAAATGGAGTTTATGGTGCACAAGCAGCAGCTAAACACTGGTATAAAAAAGATGCAAACAAATTGACACCTACTGAAGCCGCAGGAATTGCTGTTATTTTACCGAACCCACGAAAATACAAGGCAACAAATTCAGGGCCATATATCACTAAACGAAAACAAATTATAACAAGATATGTCAATGGATTTGGCCCACTCAATTTAAAAAAAGTAGAGAAAAGCACTAAAAAATAGAGAAATAGAGAAGTATAATTATTTTTTGATACAAATTTTATAATAATTATATTTTTTAATAACTTTGAACAAATATATATTTTAAAATAAATTACTATGAAAAAATTATTGTTATCATTGGCCGTTGTTGGGATGTTATTTGCTACATCATGTAAAGACACTAAAGCAGAAGAAGGAGCTCAAGTTGAAGCTACTGCTGACTTAAGTTCTTTTGAAAACGCTACTAAAGAAGCTGAAGCTAAATTAGAAGAAGCTAAAAAAGCTGTAGAAGCTGCTGCTGCTGCTGGAGACGAAAAAGCTAAAGAAGAAGCACAAAAAGCATTAGACGCTGCTCAACAAACTTGGGACGAAGCTAAAGCTAAATTAGAAGACGCTACTAAAGCTGCAAAAGAAGAAGCTGAAAAATTAGCTAACAAAGCTACTGAAGCTACTGAAGATGCTAAACAAGCTGTAGAAGACGTTAAAGATGCTGCTGCTGAAAAAGTAGAAGATGCTAAAAAAGCTGTAGAAGAAACTAAAGAAGCTGCTGCTGAAAAAGTAGAAGACGCTAAAAAAGCTGTAGAAGAAACTAAAGAAGCTGCTGCTAAAAAAGTAGAAGAAACTAAAGAAGCTGCTAACGAAGCTAAGAAGTCATTGAAAAATGCTGCTGACGCTTTCAAAAAGTAATCAGTTTACACCTTATAAATTAAAGGAGCTATTTTAGCTCCTTTTTTTTTGCTTATATGCCAAAAAATGTATCATATCATATTCATTATCAATAGCTAAATAATTTTATTCGATTAAAACCACTTTCTATTTTCTTGTTGAATAAGTAATTTTACATCAACAAAAAAAATGAATAACTATGAAAACAAATATTGGAATTACACCGGAAGCTCGTCAATCAATTACAGACATTTTATCACAATTATTAGCTGACGAGTTTGTATTATTTACAAAAACAAGAAATGCACATTACAACGTTGAAGGTATCGACTTTCACGCGATGCATTTATTCTTTGAAACACAATATGACGAATTAGAAGAAAGAATTGATGCTGTAGCAGAAAGAATTCGCCATTTAGGTCATTACGCACCTTCTTCATTAAAAGACTACCTTAGATTGACTCATTTAACTGAAGAAAGAGACAATGAAGGAAATGATAGTGCTTCTTGGATAAAAGACTTAACGAAAGACCACGAGGCCATTATTATCTTTATCAGAGAGAATATTGAAACAATTGAAGAACTTAATGATGCTGGAACAGCTGACTTCTTAATTGGATTAATGGAAGAACACGAAAAAGCAGCGTGGATGTTACGTGCGCATATAAAATAAACAATTGCTTAAGAAAAAGATAAAAGACTTGCCTATATATAGGCAAGTCTTTTACTTTATACCTACTTCAATAAAGTATAGTATATTTACAAATCACAAACACTAAAGTAATATGAAAAAATTCATCGCTATGGCAATGTTAGCCTTAGTTGGAGTAGCTTGCTCAAACAATGAACAATCAGAAGAAGCACGTGCTGAACAATTTCAAAAAAACTTAAATAAGGAATTCAGTGATGCTAAGTCATCTCCACTTCCTAAAGATGCACTTAAAAAGTTTAAATCGTTAGACTACTTCCCTATCTCTGAAGATTTCGTCATTGAAGGAACATTAGTAAGAACTCCAGATGAACAACCTTTTGAAATGCCAACTACAACGCACAGAAAACCTGTTTATGTAAAATATGGGGAGATAAACTTTTCATTAAACAATAAAAATTTCAAGCTTGATGTTTTTCAAGATGTAGCATTACGTGAAAAGAAAGAATATGCTAAACACTTATTTCTTCCTTTTACAGACTTAACTTCTGGAGTTACATCTTACGGAGGCGGAAGATATATAGATTTACAAATACCTGAAGGGGACAAAATTATCATCAACTTTAATTTAGCATATAACCCATATTGTGTTTATAATCCTAAATTTTCTTGTCCTATTCCACCAGAACAGAACTTCATTGAAGCAGATATTAATGCGGGAGTAAAAGATTACAAATACGAATAAAAAAAGCCGAGTTAATTAACTCGGCTTTTCTGTTTATAATAAATCTACTATTATTTTAATTTTTTAATTCCCATACTATACAAAGTGAACGCTTGTAGATCAACATTCTCTTGTATTTGTTGCGCTATCGACTTACCAGCACCATGACCAGCATTTGTTTCGATTCGGATCAACATAGGGTTAGTTCCTTTGTTCTTCTCTTGTAACGTAGCAGCAAATTTAAAACTGTGCGCAGGTACAACTCTATCATCGTGATCTCCAGTAGTAACCATCGTTGCAGGATAAGCAATCTCTTTCACATTATGAAGAGGAGAATATCCTTTTAAATAATCAAACATTTCTTTGCTATCTTCAGATGTTCCATAGTCATACGCCCATCCAGCTCCAGCTGTAAATGTATGGTAACGCAACATATCTAACACTCCAACTGCAGGTAAAGCTACTTTCATTAAATCAGGACGTTGAGTCATTGTAGCTCCAACTAATAATCCTCCATTTGAACCTCCTTTAATAGCAAGGAAATCAGAAGAAGTATACTTATTATCAATTAAATACTGTCCAGCAGCAATAAAGTCATCAAATACATTTTGTTTCTGCATTTTAGTACCAGCTACGTGCCATTCTTTACCATATTCCCCTCCACCTCTTAAGTTAGGAACAGCATAAATACCTCCGTTTTCTAACCAAATAGCATTAGCAATACTGAAAGACGGCGTTAAGCTAATATTAAATCCACCATAAGCATAAAGCATTGTAGGATTCTTTCCATTTAACTCAATACCCTTCTTATGTGTAATAATCATCGGAACTTTAGTACCATCTTTAGAAGTATAGAATACTTGTTTAGACTCATACTGAGAAGAATCAAACTTAACTTTTGGTTGCTCGTAAACTTTAGATGCTCCTTCTTTTGCATCAAAAGCATAAATAGTTCCAGGAGTAATATAATTTGTAAAAGAATAGTACAACGTAGTATCCTCTTTTTTACCTCCAAAACCACTAACAGTTCCTATTCCAGGTAATTCTACCACTCTAACTTCTTTTCCTGTATAATCGTATTGCTTAACAACAGATACAGCATCTTGTAGATAGTTAGCAAAGATATATCCAGCACCTTTTGTTGGCGTTAAAACATTTTTTGTCTCTGGAATAAAGTCAACCCAATTTGCTTGAGCAGCATTATTAGCATCAACTGTTACAACACGCGTATTTGGTGCTTTATAATCTGTTGCTATAAACAACTTACCATCTTTACTATCTAAAACACCACTACTACTCTCAAAGTTATTAACAATGTTAATAATTGGGCTATTTGTTTTAGTTAAGTCTTGAATATACAATTCGTTTCCATAAGTAGAATTTGCAGCTGTAATAACTAAATATTTATTATCACCTGTAACATAACCACCTACATATCTTCTCTTTTTATCTTTTCCGAAAATTAGAGCATCTTCTTTTTGTGCAGTACCTAATTTGTGGTAATACAACTTATGTTGGTCAGTCTTAGCAGACAATTCACTTCCTTCAGGCTTGTCATAACTTGAGTAATAAAATCCTTCATTACCAAACCAAGAAACACCACTAAACTTTACATCAACAAGTGTATCTCCAATTACCTTTTTTGTTTCAGCATCTAAAACAATAATCTTTCTCCAATCACTTCCTCCTTCAGAAATTGCGTATGCAACTTTAGAACCATCTTCAGAGAAATCAACACTACCTAAAGAAGTTGTTCCATCTTTAGAAAACTTATTTGGATCTAAGAAAACCTCTTCCTTACCAGCCTCATCTTTTCTATATAAGATAGATTGATTTTGTAAACCATCATTTTTAAAGAAATAAGTATACTTTCCTTCTTTAAAAGGAGCACCTATTTTTTCGTAATTCCACGCTTCCTCCATTTGTTTTTTCAAATCATCTCGGAAAGGAATTTGAGCCAAATAATTGTAAGTAACCTCATTCTCTGCTTTCACCCAAGCTGCAGTTTCTTCAGAGCGGTCATCTTCTAACCAACGATAAGGATCAGCAACATCAACTCCAAAATAAGTATCTACTACTTCACCTTTATTCGTTACTGGGTATTTCAATGCCTCAGCAGTTGAACTATCTCCTTGTTTACACGATATAACGATTGTAGCAACAAGCAGAGTCATAAATGTTTTTCTCATAAATAGGGTAATAATTAGTTATAAAACAAATATAAATAAATATAGGTAGTAATCCCATCTTTATGGCACTATACCAAAAGCAAAAAGCAAGGATATCCTTGCTCTTTGTTATTTTATTAATGATTATGGTCGTGATCTCCTTCTTCATGGTCGTGGTCGTGATCGTGTCCACCACTACCTTCACCAGGTCCAACAATTTCAATGTTTCTAAAAACCATTGTTTGGTTTCCGGCTTTATCAAGAACCTGAACCATAAAATGATATGCTCCTCGTTTAACATCTGCAGGAATAACAATATCGTGATGATGAACATTTGCATTTCTCTGTCCAAAAATATCATCCCAAACACGTTGAAACTTAAAAGCCTTACGTTTTTCATTTTCCTCATCATGATCGTGATCATGATCATCGTGTAAAATTACAATCGAATGAGAATGATTATGGCTTCCATGATCATGTCCGTCAAAATTACCATGTATATCTACTTTATAACTTCCTAAAGCGATATTATCCGATAATTCCATATCGAAGTGAATGTCTTTTCCCGCTTCAAGTTTTGCTCCTTCAACGGGTGCATTTAATATTACTACTGGTTTTTCTGTATCAATACCGTCATCACCAGTAGTACACGAACTAAAACCTACTATACTTAAAATTGATAAAACGAATATATTTTTTACTGTTTTCATTTTTTTACTTTTTTACTATTAAAATTTCTTTGTTTTGATAATTGAGTTTCCTAAATGTAAAATACATTTGGAGGTCCTCTTAACCAATAGAAATTAATAGTATTCAGTAGGATAAGACATTCTCTAAAGGCAACTTTTTCAATATACTGATGTACATAGAAAGGCTCCCATTCAACAATGTCCATAACAAGAGCAGGTGATATTTTATATAGATATTGATCACAATAATGAACAGTATCTGCATCAACCCACTCCGTTTTATTAGTTCGAACACCATATTGGTGCTCTATGATGACATAGTGTAAAAGATTGCTTATATGTGGAACTAAAAAAACCACATACATAAAGGCGAACCAAATTACACGTATGCTTCTTTTTGTCATTAAAACGGAATCTGTATCATCAATTGAATTGATCTACCTAACTCCGGAATCTCTAATGGGCGATAGAAACTCATATGATTTAATATCTTAGTATCAAAGATATTTGTTGCTGTTAAGCTTGCTTTCGCTTCAAACTTACCGAATAATAAAGTCGAAGAAATACCTGCTCCAAAGCTTTGTGAACTTGGAGTTATAGCTTCACCTTGAGCAATTCTCTCTTGTCTTCCAAACCACTTCCCATTAAAATGCACTTCCGGTTGTTTTAAAAATCTCCAATCGTTAAAGGCATATTTCAACTCCCCATAAAAGTTCATTGGAGGAGAAAAAGGCAATGGATAGTCTCCTTTTTTACCATTAGACAACTGTCGATTATAAATATATTCAAACACTCCCTCAAACGTAAAGTTCTTCAAGAATTGCTTTTCAATCTTCCATTCAAAACCAGTAATTAATGCTTTAGACTGTGAATATTGATAAATTTGCCCACTATCAGGTAGTACAGAGAAAGTACCAGTAGGTCTTAAAAAAATATAATTTGTAAAGTAATAAGCATAAGGACTTACAGAAGTATTAAAACCTTCTGTTTCGTAACTTGCTCTAAAATCAAAAGCAACTCCTTGTTCTGGTTTTAAATTTGCATATCCCTTTTCGTGTCTAAACGCTCCGTGATGCACACCATTTGAAGCCAACTCAATTGCAGTTGGAAATCTAAAGTTTGTTCCGAAAGTACTTGCTAATTGAATTTTAGAAGTAAGTTCGTACTTAGCACCAATCATTCCGTTAAAACTTGTAAAGCTTTTATCTAACTTACTACTGCGTTGTGCATAATCTCCAGCGAAATTAGGAGAATGTCCTAAGTCAACTAAATAATCATACAACACATTATCATAAAAAGGTTTTATATGAATTTCTGCGTAGTCAACTCTTGCTCCTGCTTCCCAAGACAATCTATCATTTACAAAATGTTCGTGCATTGCAAAAGCACCTACTCCAAAACGATTAAATTTAGGAAGTAAGAATCCGTATCCATCAATTACATTGTTCTGATAATTATATTGAACACCAATTGTAGATTTGTGATTATTTGGAGAAATATATTCATACTTAGCAGAAGCATCAAATGTATTTAAAGTAAACTGTAACTCTAAATTAGGGTCCTTTTCTGGAGCAACTTGATCTTCAAAGTGAGTATGAAATTTACTCATCTCTTGACGCTTATTATTTTGAAAAGCCAATACAAAACTCAACTTCTCTCTATCAGATAAATTAAACGTTGATGTATTTACAATCTTGAAGTGATTTACACTTTGATTTGGTAATTCTATATTTCTATGGTTTCCATCATCAACTACAGAAGCAATATTTGGCAATCCGTGTGAACCAGGAAAGAAACCACTCTTATCATAAACATCACTAACGCTTAAAATATTAGAAAAGTCATTAGATACATACCCAACTTGTCCATACAACGCAAAACCTTTTCCTGCCGTATTTTTCATACGTCTACCATAAATAGGAATGGTTGTATCTAAGTAATTTATACGATCTGTCGGAACACGGTAATCACCATATTCTTGTCCTGTTGCTTTAAACTTATAGAAAAACTTATCCTCTCTTGCCTTTAGCTGTACAGACGCTCCATAAGAATCGTTGACAGTTTTACCAAATACAGTAGCATTTCCTGTAAATGAGTGAACTTGAGGTATCTTTTCATTATTAATTTTAATTACACCTCCAATTGCATCACTACCATACTCAATAGCTCCAACTCCTTTAATAATCTCAACTTCTTCTGTACTAAAAGCATCAATCTCTAATCCGTGATCTGCTCCCCATTGTTGTCCTTCTTGCTTTGCTCCATTTTCAGCAACAGCGATTCTATTAAATCCAAGTCCACGTATAATTGGCTTAGAAGCTCCTGCTCCAATTTCCATAGCATTCACACCAGGCACTGATGCTAATGTCTTTGCAAAAGATCCGGAGAAATTCTCAACCAACTTCTCATTAGACACTTTTTCTGTATTACTAATTGTTTTTAATCCAGCAGTAGATACCACTACTTGGTCTAAAAGAGTCGAATCCTCTTTCAAATGGAAATGTAAAGTAACATCAGACTTCACATTTAAAAGTGTATCAATAGGCATATACCCTAAATAAGATATATTTAAACGATAAGTTCCTTCGACAACAGGGTTAAAGATAAATCTACCTTTTAAATCAGACATAAGTGCCTGGTCTTTAAAAGATATAGTACTTCCCACTAATGCTTCTCCATTAAAATTAGAAACGTCACCTTTAACTGTATAAGTTTGGCCAAAAGTAACTACTGAAAACATTAGTGAAAACACAATAAATAGCATTCTCATTTGATTGCAATAATTTAATTAAACGTAAAAAATACGGTAGGTCTACAAAGACGTACCAAACGAAAATTAAACGTTTGCAGGAGGTGCCCTTAAAGAATAGTAAACATGTGATAATGGAATAAACTCAAGAATTGCTAAATCTTGAACCTTTTGAGACAGTTCAAAATTCACAAAGTCTACTTCCATAATGTCTGCTTGTATATATGGCGTAATAATTACGTCACAAGCAAAACATTTTTCAAGCTGACCATGGTGTTCTTTTAATTGTAAAGTATGTCCATTGTCACTTCTCTTTTCATGAAAGTGAGCATGAGAACTATGTTCTTTTTCATAAGTAGAAGAAGAAAAAATATGCTCATAACTATGCACAAATTGAAAAACAATGGTAAACATAAACGCCACCATTAACAAAATTCTTGCTATGTTCTTCTTTCTTTGCATAATGGCAAATATAGACAGAAAATTAATTAGTTTACACTTTATCTAAATTTTTTACAAAAAGGAAAGTAATTGATTCTCTGATTAAGCCAAATCCTTTCTTACCTTTGCAAGCAAACAAGAATTTAATTATGAATAGTAAACTTTTAGGTAGCATATTGATTATTGCAGGATCATCTATTGGTGGAGGGATGCTTGCAATGCCCATTACTTCTGCAGGAGTAGGTTTTTTAGGCACACTATTATTGCTATTCGTAATTTGGTTTGCTATGTGCTATACAGCCTTGTTAATGGTTCGAATATATGATTTTAATTTACCGACAGATGGTTTTGACACATTGACAAAAAAATATGCTGGTATGGCTGTTAATCGAATTGCTGGACTAAGCTTGATGTTTTTAATTTATGGACTTACTGCTGCTTATATGACAGGAGGAGGAACAATTCTTAAAACTAATGCCGACCAACTTTTTGATACAAATATTGATAGCAGATTAGCAATTCTTATTTTCTCCATTCTCTTCAGTAGTATTGTTTTAATTGGAACGCGATGGGTTGACTTATTTACAAGAGGATTATTTGTTGCAAAACTTATTTTCTTATTCTTACTTGTGGTACTTATGACTCCTTTAATCGAAGGAATCAATTTATTAAGTATGCCTTTATCACAAGGCCTAATCGTTACCGCTATCCCTGCTATTTTTACTTCATTCGGTTTTCACGGAAGTATTCCGAGTATAGTAACCTATTTAGATGGAGATAAAAAACTACTTAAAAAAGCTTTTATCTTAGGAAGCTTATTGCCATTAGTTATCTATTTAATCTGGCAAACAGTTGTATTAGGAAGTTTAGATCAAACTTCATTTATGCAAATATTGAACGACAACTTAGGCTTAAAAGGCTTAATATTAAGTGTTCGTGAAATGGCACAATCCTCTTCTGTAGAAACCTTATTTAGCTTTTTCGCAGCAGCAGCATTAGGAACTTCATTCTTAGGAGTTAGTATCGGTCTTTACGATTACTATAAGGATTTATTTAAAAATAAGCAGAAGCAATTCATCAAACCTCTTTCAGGAGCACTAACTTTTGTGCCACCGTTAATGTTTGCCTTATTTTACCCAGAAGGTTTTATCTTGGCATTAGGTTATGCAGCTATAGCAGGAGTTATCTTAGCTCTAATCATACCGAGCATTTTATATTTAAGGGCAATGAAATTTCACAAAATTCAAATTCCATTGTATCAATATATCTTATTGGCAATGATTTTTATTTTCTCTGTGATCATTGTATATGCACAACTAATCGTGGTTCAAAACCAATAATTCTTAATATAAACCAAAATACTGCCAAATAACGTTAATCAATTCTTCTAAAGGCTGTTATTTACCAATATTGAAAATATGAACACTTAGATTTTTTGTATCTTTGCGGCTTATTTTTTCCGTATATGATAAAAAATTACTTACTAATAAAATCCTTATTTATCTTTCTGTTTTTCAGCACAATATCTTTTTCGCAAGAAAACACAAATATTTCATTAGCAGAAACACCGCACGATACAATCATTGAGAAACAAAAGTTTTTTGATCGTATTGTAAGTTATTTTGAAGAAGCAAAAAAAGATAAATCTCAAAGTAAATTTGACCTTTCTTTTATTGGAGGACCAAGTTACTCTGTTGATACTAAACTCGGACTTGGGATTGTTGCTTCAGGTTTATACCGTTTAGACAAAGAAGATATGACTCTTAATCCTTCTAACGTATCTATCTATACTAATTTTACTACAAGTGGTTTCTTCTCTGTGGGAATTGAAAACACAACAATATTTCCTAATGACGACTACCGTATCTTTTATGACATGGCTTTTCAGTATATGCCAAGCAAATTCTACGGTATTGGATATGAAGCAGGAGACAAAGGAGATTTTACAAAATATGACAACTACCAGTTAGGCTTAAAGTTTGACTTATTGCGAAAAGTATTACCTAATACTTATGTTGGTTTAACTTTCTCTGCTCAGAATATAAAAAGTAGAAACTTTGAAGATGAAAGTATGAGACCAGAAGCAAACCCTAAAAACACAGCTATTGGTGGTGGTTTTTTGGCTACCTATGACTCAAGAGACTTTATCCCAAATCCATCTCGAGGATTATATCTTAAATATGAACAAACATTCTTTCCTAAATCATTAGGAAGCAATAAACATTTTGGACGTATTGACTTTACAGCGAGAGCATACCAAGAAATATGGACAAATGCAACGTTAGCTTTTGACCTAAATGGAATTTTCAACAATGGAGAAGTACCTTGGTCAATGTTATCTCAAATTGGTGGTTCACGTCAGATGAGAGGATATTACACAGGTCAATATAGAGATAGAAAACAAATTAACTCTCAAGTAGAATTACGTCAAAAAATATATAACAGACACGGTATAGCTGTTTGGGGAGGTGCAGGAAATGTTTTCGAAAACTTTAAAAACTTTGATTGGAATCATACCTTACCAGCTTATGGTATCGGTTATAGATGGGAATTTAAAAACAGAGTAAATATTCGACTTGACTATGGATTAGGAAAAGGTCAAAGCGGATTCTATTTTAATATTAACGAATCATTCTAATTGTATAGCATGGAAAATGAAGTTGCTAAAAAAGGTCTGATAACAAGACTCATCAATAATCCTATCATTTTATTCTGGTTTTATATTGCAGTTAATATGGCTCCAACTATATTTTTTGCTTTTACACAACCCGTTAATATAATCGGAAAATTAGTTGTTATTATTTTTCCATTAGGACTCTATATGCTGATATTTTCAGTTGTTAAGAATACTGGGTTCTTACAAATCTTATTCTTCCCTTTATTATTTTTACACGCCTTTCAGATTGTCCTTTTCTACTTATTTGGAGAGGATGTTATTGCTGCAGATATGTTTTTAAACGTAGCTACAACAAATACTTCTGAAATCAACGAGCTATTAGGAAGCTTAATTCCTTCAATTGTTTTGGTTTGTGTTTTATACATTCCTCCAACTATTTTCGCAATTTTACAATGGAAGCGCAAAAACTTTTTAGATGTAACATTCAGAAAAAGAAAAGTTCTCCCTGCTTTAGTTTTATTACTTGCCTCATTAGTTCTTTCTTTTGCCAGTGCAAATAACAATACAAACACCTTTGCTTTTAACCAAGATGTTTACCCTGTAAATGCAATACACAACCTTGGTTTTGCCGTAAATAAATGGGATAAAGTAAAACGTTATCCATTAACATCTGCAGACTTCTCTTACAAAGCTGTAAAAGACACTACTACAACTACTAACAGACAAATCTACGTGTTGATTGTTGGTGAAACGAGTAGAGCAGATAATTGGTCTTTGTATGGTTATGAAAGAGAAACTAATCCTAATCTAAGTCAACAAGAAAACCTTGTGGTATTTGAAGATGCTTTAACTCAATCAAATACCACACATAAAAGTGTTTCAATTATACTTTCAGATGCTGAAGCTGAAAACTACAATTTAATCTATCAAAGAAAGGGAATTATTCACGCTTTTAAAGAAGCAGGTTTTACAACAATATGCCTCTCTAACCAAGCTGAAAACTCTTCTTTTATAGAGTACTTCACCAAAGAAGCTGATATCTATCAAACAATCCGTAAAACGCATAGTGGAACTGGAATGACAGAGAATCATTATGACGAAGAGTTAATTGCTCTAATGGAAGATAAAATAGCTGAAACAGAAGGAGATTTATTCATTTTACTACACACATATGGTTCTCATTTTAATTATATGGAGCGATATCCTGAGTCTTTCCAAAAGTATATGCCCGATGCAGTGGCAGGAGTTAGTAAATCTGAGAAAGAGCATTTAGTAAACGCTTATGACAATTCAATCTTATATACAGATTACTTCCTTTCAGGGACTATAGATGCTTTAAAAAGAACAGAAGCATCAGTTGCTATGCTTTATACTTCTGATCATGGAGAAGATTTATTTGATGATGAAAGAGGTCGTTTCTTACATGCTTCACCAAGCCCAACTTACTATCAATTGAGAATTCCAATTGTTATGTGGTTCTCTGAACCATATAAGCAAGAGTTTCCTGAAAAAGTCAGAATGGCTAATGTGAATAAAGTAAAACCAATCACAACAAATGCTGTTTTCCACACAATGATTGATGCATCTACGATACATACTCCTTATTTAGAAGAAGATTTGTCGTTAGTAAATCCTGATTTTGCAATCAGAGATAGAATGTACTTGAATGATCATGACATTGCAATTCCATATGTAAAAATGAACTTAAAGAAGCAAGACTTCAATATGTTGAAAAAAAATAACATCAAAAAATAATACGAAATATCATGTTTAAATTTAATAAGCAATTGCTTTTATCATCATTACTTTTCTTATTTGCTTTTGTTGCCAAAGCACAAAATGAAAAAGTAGAATTACTTCCTTTAGGAAATATGAATAATTGGATGGTTCGCGAAATAAAAGAATCATTTATTATCGGAGGAAACACGCAATACCTGTATGAGATTACAGAAAAGAAAGACACTTTAAAAGACAATACTCCTTATAAAAATATAAAATCACCTTGGGCTACCTCTTCTGTATTAGCTACAGTAAGTGGTATTACAAAAGGAAGTGTAACCGTTTATCCAGAAAAAAGAGACAAGGGATTTGCTGCACGTTTAGAAACACGTATTGAACGAGTAAAAGTTCTTGGAGTTATCAATATTAATGTATTAGCAAGTGGTACAATTTTCTTAGGGGAAATGATAGAACCAATTACAGACACTAAAAATCCTCAGAGTAAATTAGTAACAGGTATTCCTTTTACTAAAAAGCCAAAAGCAATGCAATATGACTATAAGGTAACTACAGGAGGTCCATCTCGTCGAGTAAACGGAATGGGAAAAGGTTCTGAAGTGAATAGAAATGACATGGCTGAAATTCAAATTTTACTTCAAAAGAGATGGGAAGACAGCAATGGAAATGTACACGCTAAAAGAGTAGGTACTGGATGGGAGCGCTTTGATAAATCCGTTAAAACTTGGCAGAACAAACATCGTTTAAATGTTAACTACGGTGATATTAGTAAAGAAAAATTCTATGGTTCACATATGGCACTTCGCAAAGGAGAAGATGCTTACTATACAAGAAATAGCAAAGGAAAAATGGTTCCTATCATAGAAGAAGGATGGGGAACAGCAGATGATGAAGTAACGCACTTAATTATTCAGTTCTCTTCAAGTAATGGAGGTGCATACATTGGAAATACAGATAGTAGATTATGGATTGACAATGTTGGTTTAGTTTATTAAAAAATTACATATAGAAAAAGCGCGTTTATGTCTAAACGCGCTTTTTTTATCTATTTAAAATAGCAATGAATACTATATCAATTCTATTTTACTTTTTCCTTAAACTATCATGGCTATGAGTCTCAACGCCTCCATTCCACAATGTTAAAATATCTGTAGCAACAGCAGCCCCACTTCCAGCAGCAATTGCTAACTGACTACGGTGTCCTGCTAAAGTTCCCGCTACATATAATCCTTCTTTTACTAAATGATCCTCATTCTTTAATTGAATGCGATTTTTAGTTGGCAATGACTTCTTATGAGGCTCTACATATTCCATTAAACCATCAATATCGAATGAGGGGCTTGAATTAGTAGCAATTACAACAGCCTTCGCTTGATAACTTGCCCTATTCGTGGTTACTTCAAAATACCCTTCTTTTAGATAAACAGAAACAACCTTCTCTCCTTTTATTTGTTCAATTTCTTGGTAGTAAGCTAAATCTTCTTGTGATTGCTCTAAAAGATCTCTTCCTAAAGTACCTAATTTAATACCGTAAGCATTGAAAAAAACAGCATCTTGCAACATTGAAGCTTTCTGATGCATTACAATTCCAACCTTTTTATCTTTTACAAAGTCCTTTTTAAAAGCACTCCCTAAAACTTGAGCACAAGAAACTCCAGCTACACCGCCACCAATAATAAGTATGTCAAAAATTGCCATGATTGTTATTTAGTTTTGTCGTCTATTACTTTTGAAGTACGATAAATCAGTACGATACATACAGCACAAAGTAGTGCAACAATCCCTATAATAGCGATTAAACTATCCCCTTGAAACAAGTTGCTAAAATCCAACATCGTTATGTTTAAAATCATTAATGCCGCAGCAAATACAATGATAACGTAGCTAAATATTTTCATTATGAATGATAAAGAATTTAATTTTACTCTTCGAAAGTACAAAAATATTACCTAGTCAAACAAGCCTTTAACATTAGTACTAAATAATTTAACAGCAATCGCAAGTAGTACTACTCCGAATATTTTACGTATAACACTCAATCCTCCAGCTCCTAATAGCTTTTCAATTTTAGCAGATGACTTTAATACAAAAAACACTAATACAAGATTAACAATTATACCAATGATAATATTCGCATTTGAATACTGTGAACGCAACGATAAAATAGTTGTCAAAACTCCTGTACCTGCAATTAAAGGGAACGCTAAAGGTACAATAGACGCAGTTGTCGGTGTATCGTCTCGATAAATTCTAATTCCTAATATCATTTCTAAAGCTAAAAAAAATAATACAAAAGCTCCTGCTACAGCGAATGAACTTACATCAATACCTATCAACCTCAACATTTGCTCTCCTAAAAATAAAAAAGCGATCATAATTACACCCGATACTAAGGTTGCCTTTTCAGACTCTATATATCCTACTCTATTTCTTAAATCTACGATAATAGGTATTGCCCCCATAATATCAATAACAGCAAACAATATCATTGTTATACTAACAATATCTCTAACATTTACATCCATAACAAGGCTTTTAAAAAAGAATACCTATAAAAATATCCTTTTTTTTGTTCTTTTAGCCTATAAATAAAAAAACTTTTTACATAAATACATAAAAACTAACAACTTACATCTTAATGATTTAATAAGAAACAAAAGTCTATTCTCTTTAATAATTACAATTCTCCTTCTAATCTAACTTAGCTATATAATTTTTATCAAAAAAAAAAGACTCCAAATGCTTATATTTCAACAAACTATCAATTATAAATAGCGTAAGTAATATTCCTATTTTCCTTAAAAAGACGTATACAAGACTATCAGTTTATTTAGCATCAGTATAAAAAAACATATAACAGTTTTATAGACAGAATTATTAGATTAAAGATTTGTAGTTTTGCACACATTAATTTATGAATATTATGTTTCAGATAGGAAAAACGATTGTGTCAGAGGATGTTCTTGAAAAAGAATTTGTTTGTAACCTTTCAGCTTGCAAAGGTGAATGTTGTATTGATGGAGATGCTGGTGCGCCCGTTGAAAAAGGAGAAGTTGATATTTTAAATAAGGTATATGAACACGTAAAGCCATTCTTACGTCCTGAAGGAATAGAGGCTATTGAAACACAAGGTACTTCAATAATTGGAGAAGATGGTGAGTTAGAGACTCCCCTTATTGAAGGAGGAGAATGTGCTTATGTTATATACGAAAACGAAATGGCATTGTGTGGAATCGAAAAAGCCTATAATGAAGGTTTAATTGACTGGAAAAAACCTATTTCTTGCCATTTATACCCTATAAGAATCAAAGAATTCTCATCATTTGAAGCTGTTAACTATCATAAATGGCATATTTGTGGAGATGCTTGTACATTAGGACAAGAATTAGGCGTACCTGTATATAAGTTTCTAAAAGACCCCTTAATTCGAAAATACGGAGAAGATTGGTATAAAGAACTGGAATTAGTTGCAGATGAATACACTAAATTCAAAAAATAGGTAATTACTTAATATAAAGTACTTTTTCTTTATAATCAATAACTGCTTCACCTTGTAATAATACATCAGAGCCTATAATACCATGTACCGTTTTTGTACCGTATTCAGTTAACGCTACATTCACGTGAGTAAGGTCTAATAACACAAGATTAAACTCTTTGTTATGCCAACGACTCAGTTGTAAATGGTTATTATAGGCTACTTGTGTATACATCCCATTCGCTCCTGCTCCGGAAGCTTTCGTCGTAGACTCTAAAGGTGTAATATTGAACAAATCAATATGAGTAAAATCTATACAACTATTCGAAGCACCTGTATCTATAATAAAATCTCCGATTGCACCATTTACTTTTGCACGCACAAACAGATGATGTGTTTTAGAAATTTTGAAAGGAATTCTCTTGTAACCTTCCTTTTTTAGTACTTCTTTTATTTTTTCCATTGAACAATTATAGTTTAAATTCTTTTTATAAGGTACTTTTGTATCTTAAAATAGCATTTTATACAAAATACACCTTTAGAATGATTTTTACTGATACGCACACACACCTTTATTCAGACGCCTTTGCAGATGATCGCAAAGAAACAATTAATCGCGCAATAGCGAATGGAGTGACGCGTTTTTTTATACCAGCTATTGATTCCAGTTATACAAATGCAATGTATGAATTAGAATCAGAATTTCCAGATAATATTTTTTTAATGATGGGACTACATCCTACAGATGTGAAACCAGAAACATATAAGTCAGAATTAGCTTTTGTAGAAAAAGAATTAGAAAGAAGAAAATTTTATGCTGTTGGAGAAATAGGAATTGACTTATATTGGGATAAATCAACTTTACAGATTCAGCAAGAAGCTTTTCAATACCAAATCCAATTAGCAAAAAAATATAAACTACCCATCAATATACATTGTCGAGATGCTTTTGATGAAGTTTTTGAAGTATTAGAAAAAGAAAAAGGTGATGACCTTAGAGGAATTTTCCATTGTTTTACAGGAACACAAGAACAAGCAGAAAAAGCTATTTCATACAACCTTAAATTAGGAATAGGTGGAGTATCCACTTTTAAGAATGGCCAAATTGATAAGTTCTTAAATAAAATCTCAATTGTGGATATCGTATTAGAGACTGATTCTCCGTATCTTGCACCGGTTCCATTTAGAGGAAAAAGAAATGAAAGTGCCTACATTGTCCATATTGCAGAAAAATTAGCTGATATTTACGGACTTTCATTAGCTGAAATAGCAAAACAAACAACAGCCAATTCACAAGCTGTTTTTGGAATTTAACAACAGAAAGCAACATTAATTTGTTTACATAATAAAGTACACTAATGTCTAAGTTTGATTCAATACGCCATTACAAAGATCTTGAGGTAAACGAAGTCTTACAACAGATTTCTAAACACCCAATGATAAAAGCGTTAATGGGTTTTACTTTTCCTAATAAAACTGAAGAAGAATGGATGGAAAGGTTAAGGGAAATAAAATCTATACAGCAATTTCAAGATAACTTTGCTTATTATTCTATTCAAAAGATTCTGGAAAAAAGCTCAAGTGGCTTGACAACTTCAGGTTTTGAAAAATTAGAAAAAAACACACCCTATTTATATATATCTAATCACCGTGATATTCTTATGGATACGTCTCTGTTAAACGTAGCTCTGAAAGATAATGGTTTGATTATGACGGCTTCTGCTATTGGAGATAATCTCGTACAGAAATCCTTTCTTTTAGCATTAGCAAAAGTAAATAGAAACTTTTTAGTAAAACGTGGATTACCTCCTCGTGAATTATTAGAGAGTTCAAAAGTAATGTCTGAATATATTCAGCACTTACTAACAGAAGAAAATCGTTCTGTGTGGATTGCACAAAGAGAAGGACGTACTAAAGACGGTAATGATGCTACTCACCAAGGAGTTTTAAAGATGCTTGCAATGGCAAGTGGAGAAATGAATCCTATTGAGTATCTAAAAAAGATTAAAATAGTACCAGTTTCTATCTCTTATGAATATGACCCTACGGATGCACTAAAAATGCCGCAAATCCTTGCAAAAGCTAATGATGAAGTTTATGTAAAAGATAAAAATGAAGATTTCATTAATCTATATAGTGGTATCATTGGCCAAAAGAGAGGTATTCACATTCATGTTGGAGAAGTTTTAGACCAAGAATTAGATTGTTTAATTAATAGCTCAGAAAAAGTCAATAAACAAATGCAAGCCGTTGCTACAATTATAGACAAGTCTGTAATTAAAAATTATCACCTGTGGCCTACGAATTATATTGCTTACGATTTATTAAATCAAACTAATGAATATGCTGATAAATACACTGAAAAAGAAAAACAACTTTTTGAAAGACGTTTGGAATTACGTGTAGATAAAGCAAATAAAGTAGTGGTTGAAAATTTCTTAGCAATGTATGCTAACCCTGTAATTAATAAGTTAAAACTGAATAATGAACAATAAACCTGCAATTCTGCTTATCTATACTGGTGGTACCATTGGTATGGTTAAGGATTTTAAGACAGGGGCATTACGCGCCTTCAATTTCGACCAACTTGTTGAACGTATTCCAGAATTACACTTATTAGAATGTTCTATTGAAACATACTCTTTTGAGGTGCCGATTGATTCTTCTGATATGCGTCCTGAGATGTGGGTTCAAATGGCAAGTGTTATTGAAGAAAATTATAAAAAGTTTGACGGTTTTGTGATTCTACATGGTTCTGATACGATGTCATATTCTGCATCTGCTCTTAGTTTTATGTTAGAAAACACACGAAAACCAATTATCTTGACAGGATCTCAATTGCCTATTGGAGATTTACGTACTGATGCAAAAGAGAATTTAATTACGGCTATTCAAATCGCAGCGTTACAAGAAAATAGCAAACCTGTTATTCAAGAAGTATGCTTGTATTTTGAATATAAATTATATCGTGGAAATAGAACCTCTAAAGTGAGTTCTGAATTATTTAATGCGTTCACCTCACCAAATATTCCACATTTGGCAGAGTCGGGTGTAAACTTGAGAGTAAACAAAGCTTTGTTAGAATACAAAAATGAGACGTTACCTTTGACTGTTCATAAAGAAATGTCGAGAAATGTAATGATCTTAAAAGTTTTCCCTGGTATTCAACAAAAAGTGCTAAAAGCAATTTTAAATATTGAAGATTTAGAGGGCATAGTATTAGAAACTTATGGTTCTGGTAATGCTCCTACAGAGTCTTGGTTCTTACACACTCTGGCAGAAGCTATCGCAAAAGGACTAAAAGTAATTAATGTTACACAATGCTCAAGTGGTAGTGTTCATATGGGGAAATACGAAACGAGTACTGAATTAAAAGAAATTGGTGTAATCTCTGGAAAAGATATCACTACTGAAGCAGCCATTACTAAACTAATGTTTTTATTGGCTCAAAAAAATGTTGTAGACTTTAAAGAAGCATTTGAAACTCCTATTTGTGGAGAAATGGAGATTTAAATTACTATATTAGGCGAATTAGAGGGGTGGCCGAGCGGTCGAAGGCGCACGCCTGGAAAGTGTGTATACAGCAATGTATCGAGGGTTCGAATCCCTTCTCCTCTGCATATCGTATAAGCTACCGTAACAGGTAGCTTTTTTTATATTACACTTATTTTTCACAGAACTATAAATGCTCAAAATATGCCTTAACTAATAAAATAAGCGTAATAAAAATATTGTCTATCTTTTTTACTGTTACTTCACTATCTCTTTTTTCAAAGCTTTAAAAGTATCATATTGTAATCTCCATATCCTATCAGGTGGAATAGTGGTAGGATTTCTACTTCTGTAAATCTTGATTCGTTTGATTTATGCACAATAAAAGGCACCTCTAAATACACATCTGAAACCCTTTTACGCAGCTTTCCTTCTATTGCATTGTCGTTAATCATTCCTTCTAATTCATCCTTTTAATCATAAGACAACTCAATCTTAAGATTCTGTCCTTTTATATATACTGTTTCAAGTTGGTAAAAGAGAGCAGTTAATCCAACTTATTACACATTTAAACCACCATATTCTACAAAATACAACAACACTAATTTGCCTTTAATCTTCACAAGAAACAATCATAAAACGAAATTTAATCAAAATAAAAACTATAAATATTAATAAATTTCAACACCAGTTATTTTTTTATACTAAAATTTTTCATAATATTAACTATTATTATACAACCTACACTATTACTAAAAACTAAATAATTATAGAAATGAGAAAAAAAACCAGAAAATTATTTTTAGGCTTGCTAATTGGCTCTTCATTATTGTCAACTATATCTTGCTCTAATGATGATAGTAGTCCAATAACTGTAGCTCCGGATAAACCAGAAACTCCAGGAACACCAACTACTCCTGCTGAAAAAGCAACAGTAAAACTAACAGTTAACGAATTTGATGATACATCAGTCTCTTTTACTGTTCAAGCTACGAATGCAACAGAAGTATTCTATTATATTTTTAAAAATCCTGTGAAAGGTGAACTTCCAAAAATCGATGGAGAAGAAATCGTTAAACAAGGAACTAAAATAGAAGATCTTGACAAAGAAATTATTGTAACTGAATTAGAGAACCTAACTGAATATGCTATTGTAGCTGCTGCAAAAAACACAGAAAATGTTATATCTGTTCTTGAAAAGCCAGAAGTATTTTCAACATTACAAAAAATTGACGTTTCTATTATATTATCAAATGTAAGTGCTACGCATGAGCAAATCTTGTTTAGTATTCAACCTATCGACGCTGTACAAGCAAATTACAAAATAGTTAAAAAAGGAACTAAACTTACTGCTGACGAAGTTTTAGAAACAGGAAACAAGTTATTTAATGTAAAAGTAACTTCAAATCTAAGACCGAAAGGTTTCGATGCTGACACAGAATATATTATTTACGCAGCTGGATTATCTGCAACAGGAGCAAAAGTATTAAAATATGCAGAAGTACGTACTGCTGCTTTACCTGAAAAGCCATCTGAAGATGGAATAATGAACTTCACTACACTTTCATTTCAAAGCGAAAAAGATCCTGTTACACAGGGTAAAATTTCATTCTACACGCTTTCATTAAGCAATGCTGATTGGGAAGCTAAGTTTGAAATCGCTAATGTTAGTTCAATACTCGATGTTATTCCTGAAGGAAAATATACCTTACCAGCATACAAAGATCCAGGAAAACCAACAGTAGAACGCATAGGATCTGATTTCTATATTAAAAACAAAAAAACGGGAGAAACAATAAAAGATATTGATTATGGAGATATGGTAATCACTAAAAAAGACAGTGAATATACAATAGATATCAATATGGTAAAACAGGATTACACTCAAAAATATAAAGCAGCATACAAAGGTATTCCTGTTTATAAAAAATAAAACAACTAAAAAAGGTTGTCTCCAAATAGAGACAGCCTTTTTTCACATTACAACAGTTATTTCATTGTTAATAGATATATTTAAAAAGGAAAAATAAGTGTTCGTATTTCTATCATTTAAGCAATTAATAATTTCAAAAGTCTTTAAATGATATTAAAAGATTTTAGAGAAGCAATATGAATATTCTAAAACCAGTGAGTAAGCTTTGTAATTGCTACTTTTTTCAACATTTTTAATGATGTATTATTCGTAAACCCTCAACTAAATAATATGCCTTTTTACTATCACAATATAAGTTAAACAGTATTGTCATTACACACTTCTTTGATACTTGTTCGATACAAGTACCACACTTCTCCCACACACTTTCGGGAAAAAGGCTTTTTTTCGAAAGTGTATGGGACTTGAGTGGGAGATGTCTCGAACATAGTACGTTTAAAACTACACTATGACACACTCTTTATCGCGAGCAGAATTCAATGCATTATATTTAAAATCTTCTTTTGTTTTATTACTTATAGAAAAAAGGATACTTATACTTAGTACTAATTTTTTTTGTCCAATTCGTTTAATTCTTCCAAAAACTCTTAAAATAAAAAAGGTAGCATCTTTTATAAATACTACCTTTTACAAAACCGATAAATAAATAACAATATTTTATATTGAATTAAATACAGTACAAAACTAATAGTCAATTGCTACTCTTTCTGTAACTACAGATTTAATAAAATCAACAACTTTTAAATGTTCTGGATGATTTGCATATATTGCTAAATCATTAAAATTTAAAAACTCAGTATAAAGCATAACATCAAAATTTGCTTGAGTAGCATCTATATGATTAAACTCTACAGAAATAGCTTTCAACGCCTCAATTTTATCTTTTAATGCCATTAATTGATTTTTCATTTCAATTTTATTAGCCTCTTTATTTTCTTCTTTAAGACGCCACATCACGATGTGTTTTAACATAATATCCTTTTTTTATTTCCTGAACAATTTATTAAAAAACCTTTGCTTCTGGAAGTATTTCCTTTATTTTTTTAATTTATCTTTTATACGATTAGCTTCTTTGATAAACCCAGCTAATTGAGCTGTATCTCTATTTTCTAAATAAGTTTTAAACATATTTAACTTCTCTAAATAAATATCTAAAATAGGTAAAATATGCTCTGTATTTTGTTCAAAAATAGGTAACCACATATCAACAGAACTTTTAGCAAGTCGGACTGTTGATGCAAATCCTCCTGCTGCCAAATTAAATATAGCCGTATCATCTTTTTCTTTATCTAATACTGCTACCGCTAAAGCATAAGATATTGCATGTGATAAATGAGACACATAACCAACGTGTTCATCGTGTGAATTTGCATCCATTAAAATCAAACGCGTATCTAAATGATAATATAACTCAGAAATCTGATTTAATGCTTTAGGAGAAGATTTCTCAGGATTACAGATAATTGCTACTCTTTCTTTAAACAATCCCTTAAAAGCAGCCTCTGGCCCACTATACTCTGTTCCTGCCATAGGGTGTGTCGCTACAAAAGCCCCCCTATTAGGATGTTCATCTATCTTTTTAGATAATAAGGATTTTGTAGATCCAACATCCATAATATATGTACCCTCTCTAATATTGTCCAAAGCATAAGCCATCAATTCAATTGTTACATTCACAGGTGTAGCCATTACCACAATATCTGACTGTTGTAATAATTCATCTAATGAAACTATTTCGTCTATTATACTTAGTTCTAATGCTTTTTCTGCATTTGTTGGTGATGCATCAAAACCAATTACTTTGTTAGCAAAACCTTTTGTTTTTAAGTCTAAGGCCATTGATCCCCCAATCAAACCAATTCCTACAAAACCTATTGTTTTTGTCATTACATACTTTTTTATTTGTTATCAACATATAGCTAAACAATGTTGATAACTATTTTACTCTTTTATAGCAAAGAACTTGGACAAACAAATTCTGTTTTATCTAAAGTTGTTTCTTTACTAATTGCATTGTATCCTCCTATAACATCCACAATGTTAGTTACTCCTTTTTTATATAATAAAGAAGATGCAATCATACTTCTATATCCTCCTGCACAATAAATTATATATTTATTCTGTTTTGCAAGATCTTCAGACTGCGTATTTAAAGTATTTAATGGAATATTTATCGACTCTTCTAAATGCTCTGATTTAAACTCATTAACTTTTCTTACGTCTAAAAGTGTGGCATCATTTTTAAAGAATGCCTCATCCATCTGTTTTGGAGTAATACGAGTAATAGTATTTACTGGTAAACCAGCATTTTTCCAAACTAACAATCCTCCTTCTAAGAAACCGATTGTATTATCATACCCTACGCGAGATAAACGAATCATACTTTCTTCTTCTTTTCCTTTTTCTGTAACTAAAACTATTGGCTGTTTAATATTACTAATCATTTCACCGACCCACATAGCAAAAGGTCCATTTAATCCAATATTTAAACTATTAGGAATAAATCCTTCTGAAAAAGTTTGAGGATCACGTGTATCTAATATCAAAACCTCATCATTTTGAATAACTTTTTGAAACTCAACTAAATTAAAAGGAGTATTCCCTCTTTTCAAAATATCTTCTAAATGCTCATAACCTTGAATATTCATTAAAACATTTTTAGGAAAATACTGTGGAGGCGTTGCTAAACCAGACAACAATTCCTTTACAAACTCATCCTCTGTCATATCAGCTCTTAATGCATAATTCGTTGCTTTTTGATTTCCTAAAGTATCTGTTGTCTCTTTGCTCATATTTTTTCCACAAGCACTACCTGCTCCATGGTTTGGATAAACAATTAAATCATCAGGCAATGGCATAATCTTATTTCTAAGAGATTGAAATAAATGACGAGCAAGTATTTCTTCCGTAATTTCAGACTTTACTAATTGAACTAAGTCAGGTCTTCCTACATCACCAATAAACAACGTATCTCCTGTCATAATAGCGCTCTTTCTCCCTTCCTCATCAATAATTAAATAAGTTGTACTTTCCATTGTATGTCCAGGAGTATGAAGTACTTGTACTTTAATATTACCAACAGTAAACACTTGATTATCCTCAGCAATAATAGCCTGATAATTAGGCAGCGCAGTAGGCCCAAAAACAATTTGTGCTCCTGTTTTTTCAACTAAATCTAAATGTCCACTAACAAAATCTGCATGAAAATGTGTTTCAAATACATACTTAACCTTTGCATTATCTTTATTTGCTCTATCAATATAAGGTTGTACATCTCTTAGAGGATCAAAAATCGCTGCTTCACCATTACTTTCAACATAATAAGCTGCGTGAGCAATACATCCAGTATAAATCTGTTCTATTTTCATAATAAGTCGTTTTTAGAAAAGTAAATTTACATTCCCTTAAAAGAAAATAAAATGATATCTATCATATTAAACAACACATAACCACCTTATTACCAACCACTTCTTTTAATTAACTAAATACTTTTCTATTTATATTAAACGACATATCCTTAAACTTTTATATCAAAAAAAAGCCTCCAATAGAATATTCTATTGGAGGCTTTTTTTGATATACCCCTTATAAACTAAACAAAACCTTGCTTAATAACTTCTTGAACTAAGGTTGCTGTATCTGCCACTTCAAATACTTGCTTCATTTTCGCTAAACGCTTTTTTATAGTAGGATTTGAAAGAGGAATATGATTGTCTAACTCTTGAAGTTTGTATCCTTTTGATAGCAAAACTAATATTTCTCTATTAAAATCGTCATACATCATTTCTTTGCGTACTATCTCACTTAAACAATGTTTGACTATCTCACTTTGATATCTCTCTCCACTACAAACCTTTCTTACAATATCAATCAAATTTTCTGGTGTAATTTCATGCTTACTTACCAACCCATTGGGCTTTATATTTTTAAAAATATTATAAAGAGTAATTACTTCAGTATGTCCTGTTAATATAATTGTTTTACACGAAGGCATAACTTTTTGAATGTACTTAACTATATCTCCTCCATCTTCCCACTTAGAAACCTCATTTTTGGGCAAAGAAAAATCAATAATTGCTAAATCATAAAAAAGTCCAATATCAACAGCTTTATCAATATTCTCCTTAGCACTTGTACAATCAAAAGACTTCTCGAAAGTAATATCTCCCCAATATTCCAAATCTTTAGAAAGAGCTAATACATACCCTTCAACAATAAGTGGATGGTCGTCAACTAATAGTATTCTACTCATTATTTTACTTGTTTTTTAAAATACCGTTTATTGTAAAATTTATTACAGCTTTTATTTTATTCTATTAAGAACACAGTGCAAATCTAACCTTAAAAATACAAACTTTTAACTACTTATTCTAATAAAACAAAAAAAGACTCTTAGCGAACAACACTAAGAGTCTTTTTTTTATAAAGTAAAATAAATTTATACTAATTTATTAGCAACAAGATATTCTGCAATTTGAATTGTATTTGTTGCTGCCCCCTTGCGAAGATTATCTGCAACAATCCACATATTAACAGCATTATCTCTTGTAAAATCTCTACGAATACGTCCAACAAACACATCATCTTTTCCTTCTGCATACAAAGGCATTGGATAAGTATTAGTATCTGTATTATCCTGAACAACTATGCCAGGAGTATCGTGCAATATTTTACGAATATCATTAATATCATAATCCTTAGTAAATTCAATATTTACTGTTTCACTATGTCCTCCTACAACAGGGATTCTAACAGCCGTAGCAGCAACTAAAACAGAATCATCACATAAGATTTTCTTTGTTTCATTTGCAAGCTTCATTTCCTCTTTTGTGTAACCATTCTCTTCAAAAACATCACAATGTGGCAATGCATTTCTGTGTATTGGATAAGGATATGCCATTTCTCCCTTCTGATTAGCATATTCATTTTCAAGCTGTTTTACAGCTTTAACTCCAGTACCTGTTATTGATTGGTATGTCGATACAATTACTCGCTTTATACCATATTTTTTATGCAAAGGAGCAAGTGTCATCACCAACTGAATAGTAGAACAGTTAGGGTTTGCTATTATCTTATCTTCTTTTGTTAATTGATTTGCGTTAATTTCAGGTACAACTAATTTTTTTGTTGGATCCATTCTCCACGCAGAAGAATTATCAATTACAGTTGTACCAACCTCTGCAAACTTTGGAGCCCATTCTAAAGAAGCTGTCCCTCCTGCAGAAAATAAAGCAATTTCAGGTTTCATATTAACAGCATCTTCCATGGACGTAATGGTATATTTTTTACCATTAAATTCAATCTGCTTCCCAATTGATCTTTCAGAAGCAACTGGTATTAACTCAGTTATTGGAAAATTTCTCTCTGCTAATACTTTTAGCATAATCTCTCCTACCATTCCGGTAGCCCCTACTACTGCTATTCTCATCTTTTACAATTTATAATTGATTATTTTTTTATATTGTATGGTATAAAAATAAGATATTTTTTATCACCACGATAATTGCATATCTTTTATTTGAACCTGAATACTAACTTTATTTCGCCATTTGTTCTCTTCGATAGAATATACAATATCTAAAAATTGTTTTTCTTTTACCTTTTCAAACTGTCTTCCAAAATTAAAACCAATTGCTGGAAATTTTTTATTGGATACTCCCCTCTGCTTTAGAGTCATTTTTAAGTGTTCTCCATTGGCGCCAGCTGTTTTTGCATAACCAGTATCAAAAGCTTGTTTACTCATAAAAATAGGACTTGGATTCCCAGGTCCAAAAGGTTCAAATTGCTTTAAAACTCTCAAAAACTTATCCGTTATATTTGAAAATCTAATAATAGAATCAATTTCAATCTCTGGAATTAAATCAGTTTCTTGAATTGTACTTTCTACTACCTGTTCAAACTTACTTTTGAAAGCTTCAAAGTTTTCTTTTTTCATTGTCAATCCGGCAGCATACATATGCCCTCCAAATTGAATTAAGTATTCCGAACATGCTTCTAAAGCTTGATAAATATCAAAATTCTTAACTGACCTCGCCGACGCTGCTAAATACTCACCACTATCAGTAAAAACTAACGTAGGCCTATAATATGTATCTATTAATCTTGAGGCTACAATTCCAATCACTCCTTTGTGCCAAGATGGACTATAAACAATCGTACTTTTAGTATTTATTGCCTTTTGATCTATAATTTGTTTTAAAGCTTCTTCAGTAATACCTTGGTCAAGAGTTCTTCTTTCTACATTTATTTCAACAATCTTCTTAACTGTTTGTTTAGCTTCTTCAATTGTAAACTTAGTTAATAGATCAACTGTATAATTACCGTGCTCTATTCTACCTGCAGCATTGATTTTAGGAGCTAACTTAAAAACAATATCACTCATCGTGTATGGTTTTATATCATATAAATCCATTAATGCTTCGATTCCTGGTCGAGGAGTATTATTAATAACTTCTAAACCAAAATGAGCTAAAATACGATTCTCTCCTGTGATAGGAACAACATCAGCTGCAATTGCAGTAGCCACTAAATCTAAATAAGGTATAATCCTCTCGATTGGTTGCTGTAGATGCATTGAATGTGCTTGGATCAATTTAAAACCAACTCCACAACCACATAACTCTTTATAAGGATAATTACAATCTTCTCTTTTAGGATCTAAAACTGCTATTGCATTAGGAATTTCGTCACTTGGCAAATGGTGATCACATATAATAAAGTCTATTCCTAAACCTTTTGCATAAGCAACATGTTCAATTGATTTTATTCCACAATCCAAAGCAATAATAAGTGTGATATTCTTTTGCTTTGCATAGTCAATTCCTTGATATGACACTCCGTATCCCTCGTTGTAACGATCAGGAATATAAGTTTCAATATTAATGTCAAAACTTTTAAGATAAGAGTACATCAAAGCAACGGAAGTAGTTCCATCGACATCATAATCTCCAAAAACTAAAATAGACTCTTTTTTATTAAATGCCTCTTCAATACGCATAACTGCTTTATCCATATCCTTCATTAAATATGGATCATGCAAATCACTCAAAGAAGGCCTAAAAAAGCTTTTTGCTTCTTCATAATTCTTAATATCCCTCTTTGCTAAGAGCTTAGCTATAACATTATCAACACCTAAAACATTTTGTAAATGAGTAACAATTTCTTTGTCTGGATCTTCTTTTAAATTCCAGCGCATAGTTTACTCTTTATGATAAAAAATATTTGTTTGTACCTCAGCAAATTCTTTAAACATATCCATTACCCCACAATACTTCTCAATTGATAAATCTACTGCACGCTTTAACTTTGCCTCATCTAAATTCTTTCCAGTGAAATGATATTCCAATATTACAGTATGATAAGTTGCTGGATCTGAATCTGTCAGAAGTCCTTCTGTTTCCATTCTAAAAGCTTCAACATCTAATCTCATTTTTTTTATTAAATGAGCAATATCTAACCCTGAACAACCAGCTAAAGCCGATAACATAAGTGCCTTTGGTCTCAATCCCATATTATCCCCACCATTTTCAGGCCCTGCATCTATTCTAATTGTTCCTCCACTTGGGTTAGTAGATTCAAATTGCATATTTTCAATCCAACTTGTTGTTACTTTATGTGACATAATTTATTCTGTTTTTACCAAATGTATCAAAAAAAAATCAATGTTCGATATTTGTAAAAATATTAAACATTGATTCTTTTTATTATAATTCGATATAATCTATTTACCTTTTCCTCCTACAATCACAACTATTTCTCCTTTGGGAGGTTTAGCTTCAAAATGAGCTAACACTTCTATTACAGTTCCTCTTACAGTTTCTTCGTGAAGCTTAGATAATTCTCTTGAAACAGAAATCTGACGCTCCTCTCCAAAGTATTCTTTAAACTCTTGTAATGTTTTAACAAGCTTATGAGGAGAAACATAAATAATCATTGTTCTGGTTTCTTCTGCTAAGACTAAATATCTTGTCTGTCTTCCCTTTTTATCTGGTAAGAATCCTTCAAAAACAAACTTATCATTTGGCAATCCACTATTAACAAGTGCAGGGACAAAAGCTGTCGCTCCAGGCAAACATTCAACCTCCACTCCTGCTTCAACACAAGCTCGTGTTAATAAAAATCCTGGATCAGAAATAGCAGGTGTTCCTGCATCAGATATCAATGCAAAGGTTTCTCCTGACTGAATTCTTTTCACTATCCCTTCAACAGTCTTGTGCTCGTTATGCATATGATGACTCGCCATTGGAGTCATAATTTCAAAGTGCTTTAATAACTTTCCACTATTACGTGTATCCTCTGCTAATATATAATCTACTTCTTTAAGCACTTTAATAGCACGAAAAGTCATATCATCTAAATTTCCAATTGGCGTTGGTACTAAATATAATTTCCCCATAATTAAATAAAGCGTTTTTCTACTAACGCAATAAAACGTTCTTCATACTCATCTTTACCTTCCCAATTATTATATTCTGGCTTCACAAGGTGCTCTATCAAACTCATTGCTTCATCAAACGTACTCACTGTATTTAATTGAGATAACACTCTATTAAAATCCTCCGCACTATTTCCAAATAAATGCTTTTCAAAAGCAATTCTATCATTTAAACCTACTGTAATTGTAGTATTGTAGATATCATTAATTGATTTTGGTTTTACAATTTTAGGTTCCTTTACAGACATATGTTCTACATCAAATAATGTATTAGCTGTTCCTTGCTCTACTAAATGCGAATGTTCTACACCAGTTTGATTCCCAACAACATCTTCTTCTTTGGAATCCGATGTAACCTCTGTAGTTGTTTTTTCTTCAGCAACAACATCTTCAACACGAACAAACTCTACATCACCGAAATCAAATCCAAAGAAAGGATCTAACTCTGTTTTAGGCTGTTCTTTTTGTTTTTGTGCCTCTACAATTTCTTTAGAAAAGAAAAAAGAAGTAGTACGATCTACTTGTTCTTCCTTAGAATTATTTTTATCTTCTTTTTTTAATTGCTCTTCTTTTACTTCTAATGCTCTTAGTAAAAGTTCTTCTTTTTCTCTTTCTTCTTCTTGAATTAGAAACTCTAAATAATCATCTTCTTCTTGCTGAAGCTTTAACTCTTTTGCTCTTTCATCACTTAGACGTGCCTGTTCTGCTTGCTCTGCCACCTCAGCTTCTAATCTTAATCTTTCTGCTTCAATTGCCTCAAGTCGAGCGTCTTCTTTTGCTTGTAATTCAGCCTCAATACGACGTGCTTCCTCTTCTGCTAATCGCGCTGCTTCAAGTTCCTCTGCCTCAATGCGACGTGCTTCCTCTTCTGCTAATCGTGCTGCTTCAAGTTCCTCTGCCTCAATACGACGTGCTTCCTCTTCTGCTAATCGTGCTGCTTCAAGTTCCTCTGCCTCAATACGACGTGCTTCCTCTTCTGCTAATCGCGCTGCTTCAAGTTCCTCTGTCTCTTTCAACATTGCTTCATGCTCATCTAAAAAACGATTCAACTCAGCATCTTCCTCTTCATTTGTAAAATCTTCGTGAACAGCATCAGTCAAAAAAGGTTTGTTATAATTCATTTCTTCACTAACAAGAAATTCTTTTTCTTCTATTTCTGGTGCAATTTTATTTACAATATCTGCAATAAAACTATCCTCCCCCATTACTGTTGGCTCAACTTCATTATCAATTACAATCGGATAGTCTTCTTCTACCAAATCATTTGGCATTTGATGACGATCAAGATTCTCAACAACAACTTGTCCTCCTAAAGAAACAGCAGTTAATGCTTCTTCAAGTTGCTCATTTGTAACATCTTTAATCTGTCCCCCCACTAAATGATCTTGATAAAACTTCATTATCAAAAGCTTCTCATATAATTCTTTTGCTTCTATTAAGAGATTGCTTACATCCTTCTCTTTCATCTGTAAAATACGGTGAGCAAGACTTAATAACTCTCCCTCCAAGACTTTCTTCATAACTTTTATTTTGCATTAGTAAATTGACGAGCTTTTTTTGATAAATTTGCTCATTACAAAAATAACAGAAAAAACTGCTGGTTTCAGCTTGAAATTTACAAAATGTTTCTCGAAAATCCCGTTAATCACAAAGAACAATTTGGTTCAATCGAAGTAATCTGTGGTTCAATGTTCTCTGGTAAGACTGAAGAACTGATTCGCAGACTGAAAAGAGCAAATTTTGCCAAACAAAAAGTCGAAATATTTAAACCGGCTATTGACACCCGTTATGACGACGAATACGTTGTATCTCACGATTCAAACGAAATTCGTTCTACTCCAGTACCTGCTGCAGCTAACATTAGATTATTAGCTGATGGTTGCGATGTTATTGGAATTGATGAAGCTCAATTTTTTGACGACGAAATAGTAAGTGTTTGCAATGACTTAGCAAACTCAGGTATTCGTGTTATTGTAGCAGGACTTGATATGGACTTTAAAGGAAATCCTTTTGGACCAATGCCAGCACTTATGGCAACAGCTGAGTATGTAACAAAAGTTCATGCTATCTGCACAAGAACAGGAAACCTTGCTAATTATAGTTTTAGAAAGGCTGCAAGTGAGGATATTGTAATGCTTGGAGAAACTCAAGAGTACGAACCTTTGAGTAGAGCAGCTTACTTTAATGCTATGCGTGAAGCCGAAAAATTAAAAAAAGAAAGTCAAACAAATACTTCTACAGATCATAATAAAGACTAAAACCTTTTAAAAAACCACCACTCTTATGAAAAAAATCTACCAAATCTATTTAGATTCTTACCGAGGTTTATCATCTGCCTCATGGATGTTAGCAATTGTAATGTTAATAAATAGAGCTGGTTCCATGGTTTTTCCTTTCTTAGGAGTTTATATGACACAAAAGCTAAACTTTACAGACGAACAGACTGGATATGTATTAGCTTGCTATGGTGTGGGATCTATTATTGGTTCTACTTTTGGTGGTTGGGTAACTGACAAAATCGGAAACTACAAAGTACAATACCTAAGCTTACTGGGTAGTATACCAATCTTTATTATGCTTCCTTACTTTACTACAGTTTGGAGTTTAGCACTAATGATTCTTTTTCAGAGTACTGTTAGTGAATCTTTTAGACCTGCCAATTCTGTTGCAATCACAATGTATGCAAAACCAGAAAACATAACACGTGCTTTTTCTCTAAATAGAATGGCAGTTAATCTTGGTTTCTCTATTGGCCCTGCTATGGGAGGATTATTAGCTGCAATTTCATATACATTGTTGTTTCAAATAAATGCAGCTGCTGCATTTGTTGCTGCCATCGTTTTTATTGCCTTCTTTAGAGGAAGAAAAACGACAAAAGATCTTAAAAAAGACGCAGAAGATGAAATAAAGAATACTTCAAATGAAGATATTGAAATAGGAAGTGGTACAAATCAATCTCCTTATAAAGATAAGATGTTCCTTATTTTTAGTGTTTTTTGTACGTTATACTCAATTGCCTTTTTACAATTATTTAGTACAATACCTCTTTTCTACAGAAAGGTAGGAGGTCTTAACGAAGCACAAATTGGTCTTGTTTTAGGTTACAGTGGATTACTAATATTCTTAACCGAGATGTTATTAGTACACCTTGCAGACAAATACTTATCGATTAAACAAACAATATTCTACGGAGTTCTCATCAGTTCAATAGCTTTTGGTATTCTAATCTTTGACCACAGTATTTATACGATTTATTTCTCTATTTCAATGCTATGTGTTTCTGAAATGTTAGCAATGCCATATACGTCAACTGTAACAGCAATGCGTGCTGCAGCTAACAGCAAAGGAGCTTATATGGGAGTGAATGGTCTAACATTTGCTGTAGGCTTCATAATCTCTCCTGTTGTTGGTACAAAAGTAGCTGCAACATTCGGATATAATGTTTTATGGATTGGAACTGCTGTAATCATTGCTATTGCAGCATTCGGATTAAATTACTCAGTGAAAAAAATGATTGACGAATAACAGACGTTTTCTCAGCTAATACATTTACTTCTACTGTTAAACATTTGTACAAATTACCCGTACACTGATGCATATATCCTAAAATAAAATATATTTGCAACACTTATGTTTAAGCAAAACAAATACATAGCTTGGGCTTTAGTGATTATATTCACTATTTTCGGTATTGAAAAACTCAATTTCATTACCGAAGAGACGTGTGACAAAAAACTAATGTTTTGCCCAACAGCAAATATGTATGTTTATACTGTTTTAGATGCTGATAATCAAAATACAAACGACCAACATACTGAGCAAAGAACAAGTAAAATAGTTAATATTAGCTGTGAAACTTTTTTTATAAACCAAGTGGTTACACAACAAGAGATTAATGATACTCGTTTCTTCAATAGCAATCAGTATTTCTTCAAACCTGTCATCCATTCGACACCATATATAACACTGATAGATCCTCCTCCAATCTATAAGCCTTCTTTATTCTTTATAACTTAAATAGCTAATCGGCTATTTTTTTTTGCTCTAAACTTAAAATTAACTGCTATGATTTGGCGTTTTATCTTTTGTATTGCACATAAAAAGATTTAATTGTTACATTTGAATAAAACCATTTATTATGAATACAGATAAAAAACAACCTTATATTAATTCTTCTATAACTAATAAAATTGCTACAATTACATTTTATACACCAGCCAGCAATTCATTCCCAAGTCTTTATTTAACAAAGCTTACTAATACAATCGAAGAACTAAGCAAGAATAATGAAATCACCACAATCATATTAAAAAGTGATGGAGATGGAGCTTTTTGCGCCGGTGCTTCATTTGATGAATTACTTTCTATAAAAGACTCTGTTACAGGAAAACAATTCTTTTCAGGTTTTGCAACTGTAATAGATGCAATGCGTAGAAGTCCTAAAATATTTATCGGTAGGATTCACGGAAAAACAGTAGGCGGTGGTGTCGGATTAGCTGCTGCTTGTGATTACTGTTTTGCTACTGACAAAGCCTCTATTAAGCTATCTGAACTTGCCATTGGAATTGGTCCATTTGTTATTGAACCAGCTGTGTCTCGTAAAATAGGAAAAACAGCTTTTACTCAAATGTCACTTGCTGCACACGAATGGAAAACTGCAACTTGGGCATATAATCATGGTTTATATTCAGAATTATACGAAACTACAGAAATGATGGATATCGAAATTGATGCTTTTTCTAAAAGAGTTAGTGAATATAACCCTGATGCTTTAATTGAAATGAAAAAAATATTTTGGGAAGGAACAGAAAACTGGACTGAACTATTACATAAAAGAGCAGAAATATCTGGTAAATTAGTTTTATCTGAATTTACAATTAACGCCCTAAATCAATTTAAAAACAAATAATTAAAAGCTGCTAATAAGCAGCTTTTTTTATTTTTACCAACACAATATTAACACACTTACTAAATATACTCTATCTTTACTTACTAAAAGAGTATGCAAAAAACATTACTAACTATCTGTGGGTACTTATTACTTTCACAAACTTCTTTCGCAAATACTGAAAACACAGCGATAGAAAAAGATATTCCTACAAACGAAAAAAAGCAGCACACTGCTCATTTCACAAACAAAAGCTTCAGTCATTTAAATGTATCTGTTGGAATATCTACTTTAGGATTCAATATTGAAGCAGCAACACCATTAACACAAAATTTAAAGCTGAGAGGAGGTTTAAACTTCTTCAACCTCAATAGTAGCAAATACGACATTGATATTGATGACGAAAATGGCACATTATATGAAGCTTTTGGCATTGCTCCTACCTATGAAATGAAAGCTCAGTTCAATACATTTCACGCACACGCTTTAGTAGATTATTACCCATTCAAAAAAGGAATATTTCATTTAACTGGTGGTTTTTATATCGGTAATACTAAAATTAAAGCGAATGGTTTTTTAACTGATGGCAATGGAACAGCTGTAACTATTAAACCTGGGTATGATTGGCCAACACTTGAATTTGACGGAAGAGAATTAGATATTACAAATGGGGAACTTAATGCAGAACTAACATTAGGTAATACAATTAAACCTTATTTTGGTGTTGGATTAGGCCGAGCAGTTTCTAAACGAAGAATTGGTGTAAAATTCGAATTAGGTGTATTATATCAAGGAGAATATATTTTAAAGCAAAATAACAAAAAAGTAGCTTCTACTTCTGATATCTCTGCTTCAATTGAAGATGCGGATAAGTACACAAAATGGATGAGTTGGTGGCCTATGGTTAACTTACAATTAAACTATAGAATCTTCTAAGAAACAAAAGCGTACTGCAAAAAATTTGAAGGACTATATTTTTCCTTACCTTTGCCAAAATTTTTAGTTATGCCTAAGATTAGAATTACAAAGCAGTTTACATTTGAAACAGGTCATGCATTATATGGTTATGATGGTAAATGTAGAAACGTACACGGCCACAGTTATAAATTAGGAGTTACAGTTATTGGAACACCTATTGATGACATCAACAATGTGAAATACGGAATGGTTATCGATTTTGGAGATTTAAAGAAAATCGTAAAAGAAGATATCGTTGATGTATTTGACCACGCAACTGTTTTTAATAAAAATACTCCACACGTAGAACTTGCTAAAGAACTTAAAGATCGTGGTCATCACGTTATTTTAGTTGACTATCAACCTACAAGTGAAAATATGGTAATTGACTTTGCTGCTAAAATTAAAAGTAGATTACCAGAAGGAATTGAATTATACTCTTTGCGTTTGCAAGAAACTGAATCATCATATGCTGAATGGCATCAATCTGATAATTTATAAGCATTGAATTTTACAATCAATACAAATAAAAGTATATACTTTGCTTCAGATCAACACTTCGGAGCTCCTACACGTGAAAAAAGCTTTCCTCGTGAACAACTTTTTTTACAATGGTTAAAGGAGAAAGAAGAAGATATGGGAGCTTTATTCATCTTAGGAGATTTATTTGATTTCTGGTTTGAATATAAAACTGTTGTACCTAAAGGTTTTGTAAGAATATTAGGAAAGTTAGCTGAACTAAAAGACAAAGGTATTCCCATCTTTTTCTTCGTTGGTAATCACGATTTATGGATGGATGACTACTTCCAAACTGAATTAGGTATTCCTGTATTTCACGAATCACAAACTTTTGAAATCAATGGAAAGTCTCTTTTTATAGCTCATGGAGACGGATTAGGCCCTGGTGATATGGGATATAAAAGAATGAAGAAAGTATTCACTAATAAATTCTCGAAATGGCTATTTAGATGGCTTCACCCTGATATTGGGGTTAAGTTAGGCTCTTATCTTTCGGTAAAAAACAAGCTAATATCAGGTGATGAGGATATTAAGTTTTTAGGGGAAGATAAAGAATGGTTAATTTTATATGCAAAACGCAAATTAGAAACTCAACACTTTGACTACTTTGTTTTTGGACATAGACATTTACCAATGATTATCAACTTAAACGAAAAGTCTAAATATATTAATTTAGGAGACTGGATAGTCTATTTTACTTATGGTAAATTAGATACTGATTTTCATTTAATTGATTATAAGAAGGAACTAAAATCAAGATAAATAAAAAAAGCGTACTATTAAGTACGCTTTTTTTATGAATAGTCATTTCTTCTTAAAATGGCTTTTCTAATATCCAATCACAATGTTTAAAATAATCCCACTTAACATTACCTAAATCTACTTTATGATCTACAAATCTACTTAAATCACGTCGATTGATAGATACATAGCTTTCTGCATATACAGCAACATCTTCACCTTTATTAGCATACTCCTTTTTAATATATTGAGCCATTTGCCATATCATATCTGGGGATGTTAATCTTGCTTCTTGTTTCGTAGTCAAAACATTTTCTATATCGTAATAACGACGTTCTCCCGTCTTTTTATTCTCCACAATATAGTTTGTATAACCAGCTCTTGATCGTAGCATCATACGCCAGCTTAAACGATGTGCTTCATCTGTCCACAATACATCTCCTTCTATGAAATGCATACGCAAAGGTAAAACCAATTGAACAAACGCAAATACACTAACAATTATTAAAGAAGTTTTAGAAAGAGCTTCCTTTTTGATTTGTTGATAACTAATACTGTTTATATCTAAAATTGGTTTCTTCTTGAAAAACAATGCACGTATTTGGTCTGGTTCATAGAAGAACACAGCAAAACTCAACGCAAAGTAAGGGAATATACCAATATGCAACGTGATAGAATTAAACAAGTGAAAAATCAAAGAAGCTACTAATGCCCACGTTCTTGTTCGTTTAAAAAGTAATAGAGGAACAATTAACCCATCAAACAAAATACCTAAATAGGCAATTGAAATATAAAACCACTTCGCAGTAAACATCTCTTTGAAAACAGATGGAATATTAGCTCCTTCATACATCAATTTAGTAAAGGTACCATCAAGCCAATCAGGATAAAACTTAGCTACTGTTCCAAAAATATACAAGATTGAAACTTGAAATATAAATATCCACGAAACATACTGATTCATAAATAGCCCTTGGCTCACTCTTCCTTGTTTTACATCAAGAGAAGCATACTTATTTGCTGGTAAAAAGCACATATAGAAACAAATAACCAATAACATATAATAGTGGTTATTGTAAGAAGTCTTTTGAATAAAATAGGCACCCGCCCATAAAATGGTAAGTAATATCATACTCAACCTATATCTATACCCTAACATTACGGCCACAGATACACAGCCCATTAATGCAAAATACACATACATTTGTGGTCCTACAAGCACTTGCAAAAAGTCCATATAAATATGAGAGAAAGTAAAGTTTACATCTACTAAATTACTTTTTACCCATCCTGTAGCTATTGCTCCGAAAGATTCGCAAGCAAATAAAAAACCGAATAATATCCTAAAAATTACTAATGGAGAATTATCAATTGGTTGAAATGCCTTTTTCCACATACTGTTCAAAATACTCACGAGTTATGCGTTCGTCATTTTGCAAACACGCTACTAACTCGTCAAGTCCGTTAAATTTTAATTCATCTCTAATCCTGTCTAAGATACGAACTTTTAACGTTTTGTCGTATAAATCACCTGTCCAATCTAAATAATTTACTTCAATAGTATAAGGATGCCCTTCAAAAGTTGGGTTTATACCAACACTCATCATCCCTTTTACTTTTTCGCCATTAATAGTAGATTCAACAATATAAACACCATTCTTAGGAATCATTTTATAATCTTCATCTATTGAAATATTCGCAGTTGGAAAACCAAGTTTTCTTCCCAACTTTTTTCCATGAACAACCATTCCTGAAAAATAGAAATCATATCCTAAAAACTCATTTGCTAACGCTATATCACCATCTAAAAGAGCTTGTCTAATTTTAGTCGAACTAATAGAAACGTGATCTATCTCTTGAGCTGAAATCTCTTCTACTTCAAAACCATATTTCTCACCATACATTTTCAAATCACTAATGTCTGCCGTACGATTCTTTCCAAAACGATGATCATAACCAATGATGATCTTACTTATGTTGAATTTATCAACTAAAACACGTTTTACAAATTCCTCCGCACTAAGTTGAGAAAACTCATAATCAAATTTTTGCACAATAAGATTATCTAATCCTAACTCTTCTAAAAGCTCTTTCTTCTCTTCCAAAGTATTCAATAATCGAATAGAATGATCTTGTTTAAGAACCATTCTTGGATGTGGAAAAAAAGTTAACACCAAACTTTCAGCACCACTTTCTTTAGCTGAATCAACTATTTTTTTGATAATCATTTGATGACCAATATGTACTCCATCAAAAGTACCTAACGTGGCTACAACCTTTTTGTCTGTCTGAAAATTATTAATAGAAGAAAATGTTTTCACTTTGTAAAGTTTATTCAATTACATCACTATTTTTGCCGTTCCTATTAAATGAGCCCAAAAATAATTCGTGTAAAAATACATCATTTTTACTAATCAACTTTATAAAAAACGCCTAAATACACCCCCTTTAACAAATTTCAAAATGCCTAAATTCAAGTTTTTAAAACTATTAATCGCCTTTATTTTTACAACTCTTCTTTCTCCACAATTGTTTTCTCAAGTCAAAGTGATGACTTGGAATTTGCAAAATATTGGTAAAAGTAAATCAGACGAAACTATTACTTACATTGCTAAAGTAATAAAGCAAACAGATATTATAGCAATTCAAGAAGTCGTAACAAATCCAAGTGGCGCACAAGCTATCGCGAAACTACACGATGAGTTAAATAGAAAATCAGGAGCAAAATGGGAATATGCTATTAGTAATCCTACAGAGAGCTCTCCATACAGATCTGAACGCTATGCTTATCTTTGGAAAACAAAAACGGTCAAGCTAAAAGGAAAACCTTTCTTAGAGCCAACTTATAAAGATGACATAGAAAGAGAACCTTATTTTGCAACCTTTATATACAAAGGAAAAGAGTTTACCATAAGTAGTTTGCACGCCTTGCCTAAAAAGCATCAACCTGAAACTGAAATTAAGTACTTGAAATTTCTACCAGACTTATATCCAGATCATAATTTAATTTTCTTAGGAGATTTTAATTTACCTGAAAGTCATTCTGTCTTTAATCCATTAAAGAAACAAGGATATATTTCTTCTTTCGAAAAACAAAAAACAAGTTTAAGACAAAAATGTATTAATGGAGATTGTTTAGCTTCTGAATATGACAACATATTAATACACCCTAAAAAAGTAGATTTAATCAAAGCTAAACCTATCTATTTCTTTGAAGACTTTGAAGACATAACAGAAGCCAGAAAAGTATCAGACCACATTCCAATAATGATAGAAGTCAATATATTATAAACAAAAAAAAGCCTCAAATGAGGCTTTTTTTGTCTATCAAAAGGGGCTATTATCTTCTACCCATATAAATCATTACATAGTACAACAAAGTACCTAAAGAAGATATTGCAGCAACAACGTATGTACGAGCAGCCCAAGACAGGGCATCCTTAGCTCCAGCATACTCTTGTTGATTAACCATATTCTTGCTTTGAAGCCATTTTAAAGCACGATTACTTGCATCGTACTCTACTGGCAACGTAATAAAAGAAAACAGCGTTGTAAGGGCAAATAAAACAATCCCTAACAACAATAACTGCGGAAATGTATTAATCATCAATACTCCTCCTAATAAAATAAAAGGCATAACACGAGAACTAATACTAACCGCTGGAACTAATTTAGAACGCATAGTTAACCAATGATAAGCTTGTGCATGTTGCACAGCGTGACCTACCTCGTGTGCTGCTACAGCTGCTGCTGCTGCATTGCGCTCATTATATACTGCTTCACTTAAATTTACCGTTTTGTCAGCAGGGTTATAGTGGTCTGTCAATCTCCCTGGAGTAGATATAACCTTAACATCTCTAATTCCATGATCAAACAACATCTTCTGTGCAATTTCAGCACCACTCATTCCATTTTGTAAATGCACCTTAGAGTACTTATCAAATTTAGATTGTAAGCGATTACCAACAAACCAACTTACTCCCATAATAAGTATCATAAAAATCCAAATTCCCATAACACGTTTTTTTTTAGTTATATACAAATATAACATCAAATGACAAGCCAAACTTTAAAAATGACACAATGGCATAAAAAAAGGGGTTACTTGCGTAACCCCTTTCTAATAATATATTATTATTTAAGTTTTTTCTTAACTTCCACTTCTTGGAATGCTTCAATAACATCGTATTCTTTAATGTCATTGTAGTTTTTAATTTGAATACCACAATCATATCCTTTAGCAACTTCTTTAACATCGTCTTTGAAACGTTTTAAAGCAAGTAACTCACCAGTATAGATAACTACACCTTCACGGATTAAGCGGATTCTTGAAGAACGGAAGATCTTACCATCAGTAACCATACATCCAGCAATTGTTCCAACTTTAGAAATTTTGAACAACTCACGAATTTCAGCACTTCCTGTAACTTCTTCTTTCATCTCTGGAGACAACATACCTTCCATTGCATCTTTCAAGTCATCAATTGCATCATAGATGATTGAGTAATTACGGATATCAATTTCTTCCTTATCAGCTAATTGTTTAGCAGATGCCATAGGACGAACGTTAAATCCGATAATAATTGCGTCAGAAGCAGAAGCTAACAATACGTCAGATTCTGTAATCGCACCAACACCTTTATGAATGATATTGATTTGAATTTCTTCAGTAGATAATTTAGAGAATGAATCAGATAATGCCTCAACAGAACCATCTACGTCTCCTTTTAAGATAATGTTCAACTCTTTGAAGTCTCCTAAAGCAATACGACGTCCAATCTCTGCCAATGTAATATGACGTTGAGCACGTACAGATTGTTCACGAACTAACTGAGTACGTTTTGCAGCAATTTGTTTTGCTTCTTTTTCCTCATCAAATACGTTGAATTTATCACCAGCAGTAGGAGCACCATCTAAACCTAATACAGAAATTGGTCTTGAAGGTCCAGCTTCTTTCACTGAATTACCACGTTCATCATGCATAGCACGAACTTTACCATGGTTACGACCAGCTAATAAGTAATCACCTACTTTTAATGTACCAGCTTGAACTAATACAGTAGATACATATCCTCTACCTTTATCTAAGAATGCTTCAACAACAGTACCAACAGCTAATTTATTAGGGTTAGCTTTTAACTCTAACATTTCAGCTTCAAGAAGAACTTTTTCAAGTAATTCCGTCATACCAATACCTTGTTTAGCAGAAATATCTTGTGATTGATAAGTACCACCCCACTCTTCAACTAATAAGTTCATAGAAGCTAAACGCTCTTTAATCTTATCAGGATTTGCAGTTGGTTTATCAACTTTATTAATTGCAAAAATAATTGGCACACCAGCCGCTTGAGCGTGGCTAATAGCCTCTTTTGTTTGTGGCATAATGTCATCATCCGCTGCAATTACGATAATAACAATATCAGTAACTTGAGCACCACGAGCACGCATTGCTGTAAAGGCCTCGTGACCAGGAGTATCTAAGAAAGTAATCTTTTGTCCTCCTTCTAACGTTACACCATACGCACCAATGTGTTGTGTAATTCCACCAGACTCACCAGCAATTACGTTAGCTTTACGAACGTAATCCAATAAAGATGTTTTACCGTGATCCACGTGTCCCATTACCGTAACAATAGGAGCTCTTGGTTGTAAATCTTCTTCTCTATCTGGAGTTTCTTCAATAGCTTCATCAATATCAGCAGTAGTAAAATCTACTTCATATCCGAATTCATCAGCAACAATAGTTAATGTCTCAGCATCTAAACGTTGATTCATTGTAACCATAATTCCTAATGACATACAGCTACCAATCACCTTAGTAATAGGCACATCCATCATCGTAGCAACTTCACCTACAGTAACGAATTCTGTTACTTTCAAGATTCTGTTTCCTGCTTCGATTTCTAACTGCTCCATATCCGTTTTCTTACGGTGTGTATCACGTTTATCACGACGATACTTAGCAGCTTTTGACTTGTTACCTTTACCTTGAAGACGCTCAAGTGTCTCCTTAATTTGGTTTTTAACTTCTTCTTCAGTAGGCTCAGCTTTTACGATAGGAGTAGTATTTCTTCTTTGGTTATTCTTATTACCAAATTTTCCACCACCACTATTGTTCTTGTTGTGACCTCCTCTGTTATTGTTGTTATTCCCTCCAGTATTGTTAGAATTAGTATTATTAGTATTTGTACCCTCACCAGGTTTTGCAATACGTTTTCTCTTATTCTTATTAGCACCCGGAGTACCTTCTTTTTTGTTATCTTTATTAGAAGCGTTACCATTTCCTTTTTTAGGATCTTCTTTTTTCTTCTTAGGCTTATTAAATTGAGACAAGTCAATTGTTTGTCCTGTAAAAGTAGTTCCTGAAAGCTTTTGGTAATTTGTTTTGATTACTTCATCTCCAACTTTTGCATCTGCATTGTTAGTCTCTTCTACTTTTTTAGAATCAACCTTTTTAAATGAAGCATCTTTACCTCCTGTAGATTCCTTTTGTTTTGGTTTTTCTACCTCTTTTTTACCTTCCACTTGTTTACCTGGGTTCGTTACTTTAGATGCCTCTTTCTTAACTTCAGTTTTAGGAGCAGTTTCTTTTTTGCTTTCTACAACTGTATTAGATTCTTTACCCTTACTATCTTTAGCAGGAGCTTTAGCATCTTTTTCTAAAGTTTTATTCACTTTATTTACATCTTCTGAAGGAGCTTTAGTTTTTTTAGGCTCAAGATCAATTTTACCAACCGTTTTAATAGCAGCAATCTCTTCAGCTTTAGCTCTGATGATTTCTTGCTCACGTTTGATACGTAATTCTTCTTGCTTTTTCTTTTCCTCTAGCTCTTTCTCGCGCTCCAATTTAAAAGCCTCTTTCTCTTTCTTTTTCTCTTCACTCACCTCAATAGATGCCTCTTTCTTGCCTTTATCAGCAGAAAATTGTTTACACAAAACGCTATATTCTACTTCAGAAATTTTAGCATTAGGTGTTGCGTCGATATCATGCCCTTTACCTTTTAAAAAGTCAACGGCTCTATCTAGAGAAATATTCAATTCCCTTAAAACTTTATTTATTCTTATTGCTCTTTCTTCAGACATATTATCTTTTTAGTGTATTTAAATGTGTTGTGTTGTTTAGCTGGTGTTAATCTTCGAACTCTTCCTTCAAGATTCTCATCACATCTTCAATTGTTTCCTCCTCAAGATCAGTTCGTTTCATCAACTCATCAACACTAAGACTTAAAACGCTTTTTGCTGTATCCAAACCAATTCTTGCAAATTCTTCAATAACCCATTCGTCGATTTCATCTTTGAATTCTTTCAATTCAACATCATCATCTTCAGGGTTTAGTTCTCTCATAACATCAATATCGTATCCAGTTAACATACCAGCCAACTTGATGTTTTGACCTCCACGACCAATCGCACGAGATACCTCTTCTAAATCTAAATAAACGTTTGCTTTTTTAGCTTCCTCATCGATAACAACTTTGTTAACGCGAGCTGGTGCTAATGCACGTTTAATAAATAAATCTACATTGTTTGTAAAGTTGATAACGTCAATATTCTCGTTTCCTAACTCACGAACAATTCCATGAATACGAGACCCCTTCATACCTACACAAGCACCAACTGGGTCAATTCTATCATCAAATGTATCTACAGCAACTTTCGCTTTTTCTCCTGGAATTCTCACTACTTTTTTTACAGAGATGTGACCATCTGCAATTTCCGGAATCTCTTGTTCAAACAATTTTTCCAAAAATTTAATAGAAGTACGAGACATAATGATTTGTGGTTTTGTACCTTTCAATTCAACAGACTCAATAATACCTCTTACTGTATCACCTTTTCTAAAGAAATCAGATGCAATCTGTTTTTCTTTAGGCAATACGATTTCATTTCCTTCTTCATCCATCAAAATTACAACTTTTGGACGGATGTGATGCACTTCAGCAGAATAAACTTCACCTACGATGTCTTTAAACTGTTTGTACAAAGTAGTATTATCATGTTCAGTAACTTTAGAGTTTAAGTTCTGACGTAACGCTAAAATAGCACGTCTTCCTAATTGCTCCAATTTCACTTCTTCAGAAACTTCTTCTCCTACCTCAAAATCTGGTTCGATTTTACGCGCCTGTGATAATGATATTTCATAATTATCATCCTCTACTTCACCATCATTAACAACAGTACGGTTTCTAAATATCTGGCAATCACCTTTATCTGGGTTAACAATAATATCAAAATTATCATCAGCTCCAAATCTTTTTTTCAACGCATTTCTAAATACATCTTCTAAAATAGCCATCAGCGTTACACGCTCGATATCTTTTTCGTCTTTAAATTCTGAGAATGAATCTACTAAATCTCTATTCTCCATGTGATCTTTATATTTTTAAAATGAAATTATAACATTCGCTTCTTTGATACTCTCAAAAGGAATTACGGCTTCTTTTTCTACCGTTACTTTCCCTTTTCCGACAGGTTTTGGCTCTCTTGTTTTCCACTTAAGAACTATTTTGTCGTCTACAATGCTATCTAATGTAGCTTCGTACTTTTCTTGTTCGTGTGTTACCACTTTTAACTTTCTACCAATATTCTTGTTGTACTGGCGAAACAATTTTATTGGCGAAGCAGCTCCTGACGATGCTACTTCAAGAGAAAAGTCTTCTTCTTCTCTATCCAAATTGTGCTCAATAGCGCGACTAAAATTGATACAATCTTGTAATACTACGCCTTCATCACCATCTATAATAACAGTAATTTTATTATCAGACGATATAGTAAAATCTATAATAAATATAGACGGATACTGCTCTAATGCCTGATCAATTAATTGTTGTACTTTACCTTTTAATGTCATATGCTATAAAAAGAGGGGACGTCTATGTCCCCTCATTATTTAACTTGTTTTAATAAATAACAGCACAAAGATATTAATTTTTTTATTACAAATAAAACTTTTGCCTATTGATAATTATATTCTTAACTTTAAATCACACAAATAAATAGATAAAACAACTAATAATACCATGAAAAAAATACTTGTCCCAACAGACTTTTCTTCTCAAGCTTATAACGCTATAAAAATAGCTGCTGTTCTTGCTAAAAAATCGAACTCTGAAATATTATTATTACACGTTCTTGATTTACCACAACAAGGTAGCGACAGCATAAGCAAAGGTTCTCCGATTCCTGAGGTTATGTTCTTCAAAAATGCTGCTGAACACAAACTAAAAGAGCTTGCTTTATCTGAAATATTCAACGGAGTAAACGTATCTACAAGCTTAATTCTTGAAAGAACTTCTCCTGGTGTTATCAAAACAGCCGAAACAAATGATGTAGATCTAATTGTAATGGGGTCTCACGGGGTAAGTGGTGCTAAAGAATACTTCGTTGGTTCTAATACCCAAAAAGTAGTTCGCACTTCTGACATTCCTGTTCTTGTAATTAAAGGAGACGATGAAGAATTTAACATCAATGATGTTGTTTTTGCTTCTGACTTTTCAGACAATATGAAAGAACCTTTCAAAAGAATATTGCGCTTAAACAACTTACTGAATGCAAATTTACACTTGCTAATGGTTAATACTCCAAATAGCTTCAAACCAACTCACGTAGCAGAAGAAATTTTAAATGACTTCTTACAAGATATTACTGACAGCTCTTTTGATCTTTCAATCTATAATGATTTAAATGTTGAAAAGGGAATTATCAATTTCTCTAAAAAGATTAATGCTGATTTAATTACTATTGCTACACACGGTAGAACAGGATTATCTCATTTCTTCAACGGAAGTATCAGTGAAGATTTAGTTAATCACTCAAAAATATCAGTTTTAACAATCAAAATTGACTAATTATTCTTGACTTGTTTTAAACAAACAAAGTAGTTTAAATATATAACAGTAGTAGACATCCGTTTACTACTGTTTTTTTTGTACCATTTAAAACTACATTACCTCCTCCACAAACTGAGCGACCGCAAGGCTTATGCGTATCTTGTACAACACTCGTACCACACATCTTCGACACATCGCCCACATTCACTCGGAAAACACCCCTCATTTCCGAACAAGTGTGGTACTTATGTGGTGTCTATGTGGTACAAGAGTCGACTAAGTATCAACAAAAAGCCGCTTCACTTTCGAATACTTCTTCTTGTTCGCCCTATCCTATAAAGAAATATAAGTCCTCTATTAAACAGCGAATCTCCTTTCCCTTTTCAATGTCACCAACAAAAAACTGCATAAAAAAAACTGCACCTATACTTTCGTATATGATGCAGTTTAAATATATATATTCTTTTGCGCTACATTGCCAATTATTTTCTATTCAACAATCGCACAATTCTTATTTAATAATTTCAATATGACTTTCTGAAACTTTTGCTATCGGCAAATAATGCTTTTTCCCTTCTACTAATAAACACAAATAGATATTGTCTATGGAAATCACATATCCTTCTAATCCATCAATTCGAATCAATTGACCAAGTTCTAAGTTCTTTCTCGCATAAAATGAATATAGTAGTCTTGTAATAACATCTTTAGACCCTAATCCTAAAGACAGAGCTACTGTTAACAACAAAGCTCCTATTATAATAGAAATATTACTTGTAATAATATCAGTATTTATACCCATTTGGTTTAATGTAGTAATAATTACAAACACTAAAATCAAATAAAAAAGTATATTCCCAATCATACGAGCGCCACTAAAATCAACAGCTTTCAAAACTCCTACAACGGCTTTCTTGATCCAAGAAGCAAAATACAGCCCTCCTACAAAGATTAGCAATGCTACAAAAACCTTAGGAACATAAAGCATTAAATTCCCTACTTCTCGAGAAACAATATCAAGTCCGAATAACTCAGCTCCTACAACAACCATAAGAAAGACAACAAAAATCTTTACAAAAAAGATTAATATACTCTCTACTTTTATTGAAAAGTTTAGCTTACTTAAAAACTCGTTCTCATTTATTAGCTTTTGTATTTTATCTAATCTAATTACTTTAAAAACTTTCTTTAAAATATAAGAAAGCAACTTTACCACTAACCAGCAAAGCAAAATATAACCTACTAAAAAAACAAAGCCCATCAATCCCTTTAACAAAGACCCTGTTACTGAGCTAATCATTTGGCTTGGATACTCAAAACTATAAAGTTCCATCATTCTTACTATTTTTAATTTTCTCGATTATTTCGTTTTCTCTTTTTATATCTTTTTCTCCCATTAAGCTTTGGATTGTCTGAGGAATTTTAACGGTATATAACTCTGACATATCCAATGACAACTTAATAAAATTAAGATTATCTATTACCCTATCCTTTAAGTAATCTGGTAATTTTTCATCCTGAAGTATTTTTTTGAACGGATTATCCATAATTACAATGAGTTATAAATTTCTACAATTCTTTTCTTAGCTCTATGAAGACGCATTTTAACAGCGCTTTCTCCCAAATCTAACAAGGCAGATATTTCCTTAATAGGCTTATCATCTTGATATTTCATCAATAATAGAATCTTATCTTCAGAATCAAGCCTTACTAAAGACTCTTGTAACTTACCAACACTTAATGCAAAGATTTCTTCATCACTGATTTCATCTTCAACTGCAATATCATATTGATTTTCGTCGCTCAAATTCTCTTCTTTTCTCTTTTTCTTTAAAACCGATTTAGAATAATTTACACAATGGTTATATGCAAATGAGTAAATCCAAGTAGAAAACTTTGAATCCCCTCTAAAGTTCTTCAAATTCAAATATAATTTAACAAAGATATCTTGTGTTAAATCTTCTGCTACATCTCTTGACTCTGCAAAACCCAGACATTTTCCAAAAACTTTCTGCGCATACCTATCGTAAAGTATTCCAAATAAATTAGTATTACCGCTATGAACAATAAACTGAACCAGTTCTTCATCATTCATCGCCGCAAAATTACTATTCTGTGAATTAAACTTCATACTTTTTATTTACGCATACAAATTAAACTTTTTTATAGATAAAAGCTAAAATGTAAAACTATAATTTACCAACACTCATCAACTTAGCAACATATTTACCAACCACATCGAACTCAAGATTTACCTTTGTTCCTATCGTATAGTTCTTAAATATCGTATGCTCTATTGTAAACGGAATAATAGCTACTTTAAATGTATTAACACCAGAATCAACAACTGTTAAGCTTGTTCCATCAATCGTAATTGACCCCTTCTCTATAGTAACGTGTTGTGAATCATTCTTATATTCAAAACCAAAATAGGTACTTCCTCCCGCTTCTTCAATAGAAATACATTCTCCAATATGGTCCACGTGTCCCTGAACTATGTGTCCATCCAAACGCCCATTAAAAAGCATTGCTCTTTCTAAATTTAACTCTTGACCTTCTTGCCAATAACCAACAGTAGTTACAGCTATTGTCTCTTTAATAGCAGTTACACGGTAACTGTCACCTTCTACAGCAACAACCGTTAAACAAATACCATTGTGTAAAACACTCTGATCTACCTTAAGTTCTTGTGCAAAACCACATTGTACAGTAATATGTAAATTCTCTTGTTCTTTTACAATACTTTTTATTTTTCCGATGTTTTCAACAATACCTGTAAACATAACTCCATTTATTTTTATTAAATTTGCTTTCAAAAGTAGCAATAATTTAAACGAAACTATGAGCCAGAAAGAAGAAATTATAAAAGTAGGGATCTCAATAGGAGACCTAAATGGAATTGGCAGTGAAGTTATACTCAAATGTTTCGAGGACAGTAGAATGCTTGAAATTTGCACTCCTATAATATTTGGAAATTCAAAACCTCTATCATACGTTAAAAAAACAATAGGAAATAATACTGCTATTCAAGGAATAGATAGTCTATCACAAGTTATCCCAAATAAATTAAACGTTTACAATCTTTGGAAAGAAAACATCAACATTTCTTTTGGAAAAAACGATCCTTTAGTTGGGAAATATGCAATTAAATCATTCATAAGCGCTACTGAAGCATTAAAAAATGGTGAAATTGACGTTTTAGTTACAGCTCCTATAAATAAATATAACAGTGTTGACGAAGAGTTCAAATACCCTGGGCATACAGACTACTTAAACGAACAATTAGAAGGAGATGCCTTAATGTTCTTAGTTAGTGATGAGTTAAAAATAGGATTACTTACAGATCACCTACCTATTCAAGATGTAGCAAAAGCAATCACACCTGAATTGATAGAACAAAAGGTAAAAACAATCAATAATACCTTAAAAAAGGACTTTAACGTATTTACTCCAAAAATTGCCGTTTTAGGATTGAACCCTCACGCTGGCGACGGAGGTGTTATCGGTAAAGAAGAAATAGAAACAATTATCCCGACCGTTAAAAAATTACACGAAGAAGGAATTTTAGTATCTGGTCCCTTTGCCGCTGATGGATTCTTTGGCTCTGAAACCTATAAACATTTTGATGCAGTAATTGCTTGTTACCACGACCAAGGATTAGCTCCCTTTAAAGCAATTTCGTTTGGAAAAGGTGTAAACTATACAGCAGGACTTGACAAAATTAGAACCTCTCCTGATCACGGAACAGCTTATGAAATAGCAGGAAAAGGATTAGCAGACGTAACTTCTTTTAGAGAAGCTGTGTACTTAGCCATAGATATCTATAATAATAGAAACAGAAATTTAGAATCTGCTAAGAACCCATTACAGCCTCAAGAAAAAGATTTTAGTACAAAAAAAATTGATAATTAGCTTGTAATTGTAATTATTTTTTATCTTTGCACGCTCAAATCATGTATTCCATGAATATTGAAAAAAACTTTTCAATTCACTTTACTGGATTGAAAAACGGTAAGCATACGTTTGAATTTAAGGTTGACAATAGTTTTTTTGAAAACTATAATTACGACGATTTCAACAACATAAATGCTGATATAACAGTACTTCTTGACAAAAAAAGTACCTTGTTAGAATTAAATATCGCAGTAAATGGTATTGCAAATGTACCTTGCGATGTAACAAATGTAGATTTTGACCTTCCGATTGAAGGAAATATCGACATAATTGTTAAGTTTGGCGAAGAATACAACGATGATCACGATGAGATATTAATCATCCCATTTTCTGAACATCAAGTAAACGTTGCTCAATACATATATGAAATAATTGCTCTGGCTATTCCACAAAAAAGGGTTCACCCTGGTGTTTTAGACGGAACATTAGATTCTGAAGCTTTAGATATATTAGGATATCGAGGTACTTATGATCAAGAAATAGATGATTTGTTTGAAGACGATGATTTATTTGATGATTTAGATCTTGACGATATTGATGAAGAGGAAGAAATAGAAGAAGATATTAAAGATAATGACAATATTGACCCTCGTTGGTCAGAATTAAAGAAACTATTAACGGATAAATAATATAGTAAAATGGCACATCCTAAGAGAAAAACCTCGAAAACAAGAAGAGATAAGAGAAGAACTCATTACAAAGCAGTAGCTCCAACTATCGCTACTTGTCCAGTAACAGGAGAAGCTCACTTATTCCACAGAGCTTACTGGCATGAAGGAAAACTTTACTACAGAGGGCAAGTTGTAATTGACAAGACTGCTGCAGTAGAGGCATAACTTTTGAAAAGTACAGATTAACTCTCACAATGTGTGAGAGTTTTTTTTTGGACATAAAAAGCCAAAAAAAGTACTTTATAGCTCGGAAAGGCCGAAAATTCGTTTTTTTTTTGTAATTTTCGTCTCTTTTTGGAATGTTTTTATAAAGTAAAGCAACACCATATGACAAAAATACATGCAGCCATTACCGCAGTTGGATGTTACCTGCCGGAAGATAAGCTTACAAATGCTCTTCTGGAAAAGATGGTTGACACTAACGACGAATGGATAACTAGTCGAACAGGAATCAAGGAAAGAAGAATTCTTAAAGCACCTGGTGCTGGAGCTTCTTTTATGGCTATTAAAGCTGCCGAAGATTTACTACAAAAATCAGGAACCGATCCTAAAGACATCGATTTAATCATTTTATCTACTGCTACTCCAGATATGCCAGTTGCTTCAACAGGTGTATATGTAGCAACAAAAATTGGAGCAGTAAATGCTTTTGCTTTTGACTTACAAGCAGCTTGTTCAAGCTTCCTATACGGAATGTCTGTAGCTTCTGCTTATATTGAATCAGGTAAATACAAAAAAGTATTGTTAATTGGTTCTGATAAAATGTCATCAATTATCGACTATACTGATCGTGCAACTTGTATTATTTTTGGAGATGCTGCTGGTGCAGTATTATTCGAACCTAACTCAGAAGGTTTAGGAATACAAGATGAGTACTTACGCAGTGACGGTATCGGTCGTGAATATCTTAAAATTGACGCAGGTGGTTCTATTTTACCTGCCAATGCCGAAACAGTAGCTAACAAACAACATTACGTATTCCAAGATGGAAAAACAGTATTCAAATATGCTGTTTCAAATATGGCCGATGTTAGTGAAAAAATTATGCAACGCAACAACCTTACACACGATGATGTAACTTGGCTTGCAGCACACCAGGCAAACAAACGAATCATTGATGCAACTGCTCATAGAATGGGTCTTGATGATTCTAAAGTATTAATGAATATCGAAAGATACGGAAATACAACATCTGCCACTTTACCACTATTACTTTGCGATTACGAACACCTACTTAAGAAAGGAGATAATATTATTTTCGCTACTTTTGGAGGAGGATTTACGTGGGGTTCTATTTATTTAAAGTGGGCATATACAAAAAAGTAAAAAACAACTAACCAATACATTAGGTATGGATATTAAAGAAATTCAAAATTTAATCAAATTTGTAGCAAAATCAGGTGCTACAGAAGTGAAATTAGAAATGGATGATTTTAAAATCACCATTAAAACAACTGAAGCAGGTAACACTGAGACAACTTACATTCAACAAGTACCTGTTGCATCAGCTATGGCTCAAGCGCCTGTTGCTCAACAAGGTGTTGCTCCTGTAGCAGCTCCAGTTGCTACTGAAGTTAAAGCAGATGATGACTCAAAATTCATTACTGTTAAATCCCCTATTATCGGTACTTTCTACAGAAAACCAGCTCCAGATAAAGAGCCTTTCGCAGAAGTTGGAAAAACAATCAAAACAGGAGATGTAGTTTGTGTAATTGAAGCAATGAAATTATTCAACGAAATCGAATCTGAAATTTCAGGAAAAATCGTTAAAGTATTAGTTGACGACGCTTCACCAGTAGAATTTGACCAACCATTATTCTTGGTAGATCCATCTTAAGAAATTTTTAAAAACAAACTATCGCACTATTTTATAGTACGAATTAACAAGAGTACAAATTAAAGTTTCAAGAGATGTTTAAAAAAATATTAATCGCTAATAGAGGTGAAATTGCCCTACGTGTTATTAGAACATGTAAAGAAATGGGCATAAAAACTGTAGCAGTTTATTCTACTGCAGATGCAGATAGCTTACACGTTCGCTTTGCAGACGAAGCTGTTTGTATTGGACCAGCTCCAAGTAACCTATCTTATTTAAAGATTTCAAATATTATTGCAGCTGCTGAGATTACAAACGCAGACGCAATTCATCCAGGTTATGGTTTCTTAGCTGAGAACGCTAAATTCTCTAAAATTTGTCAAGAACACGGTGTTAAGTTCATTGGAGCTGGACCTGAGATGATTGAACAAATGGGAGACAAAGCAACTGCTAAAGAAACAATGAAAAAAGCAGGTGTTCCAACGGTTCCAGGTTCAGACGGACTTATCGAATCATTAGAACACGCTAAAAAAGTAGCCAAAGAAATTGGTTTCCCTGTTATGATGAAAGCTACTGCCGGTGGTGGTGGTAGAGGTATGAGAGAGCTTTGGAAAGAAGAGGATGTTGAAAAAGCTTGGGAAAGTGCAAGACAAGAAGCAGCTGCTGCTTTTGGAAATGACGGTATGTACATGGAAAAACTTATTGTAGATCCACGTCACATCGAAATCCAAGTTATTGGTGACCAATATGGAAAAGCTTGTCACTTATCTGAACGTGACTGTTCTATCCAAAGAAGACACCAAAAATTAACTGAAGAAACTCCTTCTCCATTTATGACAGATGATTTACGTCAAAGAATGGGTGAAGCTGCTGTAAAAGCAACAGAATACATTAAATACGAAGGTGCAGGAACAATTGAGTTCTTAGTTGACCGTGATAGAAACTTCTATTTCATGGAAATGAACACTCGTATTCAAGTAGAACATACGATTACAGAACAAGTAATTGACTACGATTTAATTAGAGAGCAAATTTTAGTGGCTACTGGTACCCCTATTTCTGGTAAAAACTATATCCCTAAATTACACGCTATTGAATGTCGTATCAATGCAGAGGATCCGTTTAATGACTTCAGACCTGCACCGGGTAAAATTACCACGATGCATGCTCCTGGAGGACACGGAGTTAGATTAGACACTCACGTTTATTCTGGATACTCTATTCCACCAAACTACGATTCAATGATCGCTAAGATTATTACTACTGCTCAAACAAGAGAAGAAGCAATCAACAAAATGAAACGTGCGTTAGATGAATTCGTAATTGAAGGTATTAAAACAACTATTCCATTCCATAGACAACTTATGGATGATCCTAATTATGTAGCAGGTAATTACACTACTGCATTTATGGATACATTTGTAATGAAACCATTGGAAGAAGAATAAAATATAATTTAAAAAGCCAGCTAAATAGCTGGCTTTTTCTTTCTCTACCATTTAAAGAAGCAATAAAAAAGCTTTATTATATCACAATAAATTAACTTTAAAGGCTATGAGCTAACAATCCCATTTTTTTTAACAGAAAAATGGATTTAATCACTTTTTTAAAAAAAATTAAAAAAAATTAAATTTAGTTAGAAACAAACGCTATATTTGAACATAATTTATTTATTTCAATACAATGCATACAGGTGTAATTAAGTTCTTCAACGAAGACAAAGGATTTGGCTTTATTACTAACGAAGCTACAAAACAAGACATTTTTGTTCACATCACAGGATTAAAAACTAAAAATGTTAGCCAAGGTGATCACGTTTCTTACAACGAAGAAAAAGGTAAAAAAGGATTGATTGCTGTTGACGTAGAAGTGATAGGAAATTAATTTTACGACATATAATTTTCAATTACTAAAAAGCTATTCTTGTAGAAAGAATAGCTTTTTTTATGCCTTTAACTTCTATTTAGAGTTAATCTAAATACATATTGACACTATCGAGTTAAATGCTACAACTCATAGAGTTACAAAACTTTGTAAAACGATACTTCGGCAGTATATTTGTATGTTGTATTAATATAAATACTTTAACTTATGCAGTCAAGTCAACTCGATTTTATACCTATTCTGATGCAAATAGCGCTTGCAGCTGGTTTTGTTTCAATGACAATTTGGGTATCTGGTAAATTAGGACCAAAAAAATCTTCTAAAATTAAAGATAGTACTTGGGAATGTGGATTAGAGTCACTTGGTAGTGCTCGTATCCCTTTCAACGTAAAATATTTCCTGGTAGCTATATTATTCGTATTATTTGACGTTGAAGTAATCTTCTTATACCCGTGGGCTATCAATTTCCAAGAATTGGGATGGGATGGATTAATGAAAATGGGAATCTTTTTATTCCTACTTCTGGTAGGATTACTATATGAATTTAAGAAAAAAGGTCTCGAGTGGGACTAAAAAATCAGAAAGAGATGAGCGATAAAAAATACAATACAGTAGAAGCTCCTGAAGGATATGTAGGAGAAGGATTTTTTGCAACAAAATTAAGTTCTGTAGTCGGATTAGCAAGAGCAAACTCAATGTGGCCTCTTCCTTTCGCAACTTCTTGTTGTGGAATCGAATTTATGGCAACTATGGCTGCTACTTATGACGTGGCACGTTTTGGATCTGAACGTATGAGTTTCTCTCCAAGACAAGCTGATATGTTAATGGTAATGGGTACAATATCTAAAAAAATGGCACCTATCTTACGTCAAGTATACGAACAAATGGCGGAACCAAAATGGGTTATCGCAGTTGGTGCTTGTGCTTGTTCAGGAGGAATTTTTGATACTTACTCTGTATTACAAGGAATTGATAAAGTTATCCCTGTTGATGTTTATGTGCCTGGATGTCCTCCAAGACCTGAACAAATTTTAGATGGGGTACTTAGACTACAAGAAATCATAAAATCTGAATCTGTTAATAGACGAGGAACTAAAGAATACGATGATTTATTAGATTCTTACAACATAAACAAATAGTATGGCATTAGATAATAATACAATTCAAAAGAAACTAATTGACAACTTCGGTATGTCAGTATCAGAATTTCATGAACAACATGGAATGTTAGCATTTGAAGTTGCTTCTAATGATTTACATAACATTATTAAGTTTCTAAAAGAAGATTCAGAAATGAACTTCAATTTCCTAACTGATGTTTGTGGAGTTCACTATGCAGAAAACCCTGATAACAGACAATTAGCTACTGTATATCATATGCATAATTGGATAGATAATGTAAGAATACGTATTAAAACGTATATAGATATCAAAAATCCTGTTGTTGATTCTGTAACAGATTTGTTTAAAAGTGCAAACTGGCAAGAAAGAGAAACGTATGATTTTTATGGAATTACTTTCAAAAATCATCCGCAATTAAAAAGAATCTTGAATATGGACCAAATGGAATCTTTCCCGTTGAGAAAAGAATTCCCTATGGAAGATTCAGGACGTACTGACAAAGATGATAGATTCTTTGGTAGAACAGTTCATAATTCATAATACAAACTGAAAGGAAAAAGATTATGTCAGACTTATTATTACCTCCTGAAGAGCGTTACGCAAAGCTAATTGAAGAGAAGTTTCAAGAAGATGGAACTGAACTACAAATATTAAATTTAGGTCCTACTCACCCTGCTACTCACGGTATTTTTCAAAACATCATTTTACTTGATGGAGAAAAAGTGATTGATGGTGAAGGTACTGTAGGATATATACACAGAGCATTTGAAAAAATAGCTGAAAACAGGCCATTCTTTCAAATTAACGTACTAACAGATCGTTTAAATTACTGTTCGTCTCCTATCAACAATACTGCTTGGTGGATGACTGTTGAAAAAGCATTAGGTATTGATATCCCTAAAAGGGTACAATATATGCGAGTAATCGTAATGGAGTTAGCTCGTATTGCTGACCATATTGTATGTAGTTCTGTTATGGGAGTAGATACAGGGGCCTTAACTGGTTTCTTATATGTATTCCAATACAGAGAGAAAATATACGAAATATTTGAAGAAATTAGTGGTGCTCGTTTAACTACTAATATGGGACGAATTGGTGGTTTCGAAAGAGACTGGAGTCCAAAAGTATATCAACTTATTGATGAATTCTTAGCTGAATTCCCCGCTATTTGGAGTGAATTTGAAGGTCTATTAACTCGTAATAGAATTTTCATGGACAGAACAATTGGCGTAGGTGGAATATCTGCTGAAGAGGCTATAAACTTTGGTTTTACAGGACCAAACTTAAGAGCTGCAGGTGTAGATTACGACGTTCGTATTGCAACTCCTTACTGCTCTTATGAAGATTTTGACTTTGAAATTCCTGTAGGAACAAGCGGTGACTGCTATGATAGATTCTGTGTTAGAAATGCAGAGGTTTGGGAGAGTTTAAAAATTATCAAACAAGCTTTAGACAAAATGCCAGAAGGACCTTACCACGCAGATGTACCAGATTACTACCTTCCTCCTAAAGAAGACGTGTACACAAATATGGAAGCTCTAATTTATCACTTCAAAATTATTATGGGAGAGATTCCTGTACCTGTTACAGAATTGTATCACCCTGTTGAAGCAGGTAATGGAGAATTAGGTTTCTACCTTATAACTGATGGTAGTAGAACACCTTATCGTTTACACTTTAGAAGACCTTGTTTCATTATCTATCAAGCATATAATGATATCGTGAGAGGTGGAATGCTTTCAGATGCGATTATCACTTTGTCAAGTTTAAATATTATTGCAGGAGAATTAGACGCTTAATATCATGGAAACTAAGAAATATAAACAAAATATCAATATCACAGCAGAGCTTCAACAACGTATTGACGAATTGTTAAGCCACTACCCTGCTGATAAAAGGAAATCAGCTCTATTGCCTGTTTTACATGAAGTACAAGATGCTCATGACAATTGGTTAAGTGCTGAACTAATGGATAAAGTTGCAGAAATTTTAAATATAACTCCAATTGAGGTATATGAGGTAGTTACATTCTATACTATGTACAACCAAAAACCAGTTGGAAAATATATGTTCGAATTCTGTTTAACTTCTTGCTGTGGAATTAGAGGAGCTGATGACATGATGGAATATGCATGTGAAAAGCTAAACATTAAACCAGGAGAAACAACAACTGATGGGATGTTTTCTGTGGTTGGAGTACAATGTTTAGGTGCTTGTGGATATGCTCCAATGATGCAATTAGGAGACTTCTACAAAGAACATCTTACAAAAGAAAAAATAGATCAAATCATCGAAGATTGCAAAGCAGGAAAAGTAATTCTTCACGACAAATAGTAATATGGCAACAAAAATATTATTAGATAAAATCAATATCCCAGGGATTAAGTCTTATGAAGTTTACCGTGAAAATGGTGGATATGCTTCAGTAGAAAAGGCAATTAAAACAATGACTCCTGATGCTATAACAGAAGAAGTAAAAGCTTCTGGATTGAGAGGTCGTGGAGGTGCTGGATTCCCTGTTGGATTAAAATGGAGTTTCATCGACAAAAAATCAGGCAAACCAAGACACTTAGTTTGTAATGCTGATGAGTCTGAACCAGGAACTTTTAAAGATAGATTCTTAATGGAACATATTCCTCACTTATTAATTGAGGGTATGATTACAGCAAGTTATGCTTTAGGAGCAAACCTTTCTTATATCTATATTCGTGGAGAATATATGTGGGTTTTCAAAACATTAGAAAGAGCGATTAAAGAAGCTTATGCTGCTGGATGGTTAGGTAAAAACATATTAGGGTCTGATTACTCTTTAGATTTACACGTACACTGTGGTGCAGGTGCTTATATCTGTGGAGAGGAGACTGCTTTAATTGAATCATTAGAAGGAAAAAGAGGAAATCCTCGTATCAAACCACCATTCCCTGCGGTTAGTGGTCTTTGGGGAAATCCAACTGTAGTTAATAACGTAGAGTCTATTGCAAATGTGCCTTGGATTGTAAACAATTCAGGTGAGGCATATTCTAAAATAGGTTTAGGTAGATCTGCAGGAACTAAATTAATTTCTGCTTCTGGTCATATTAGAAAGCCAGGAGTTTATGAAATTGAAATGGGAATCACAGTTGAGGAGTTTATTAATTCTGATGAATATTGTGGTGGTATGATGGATGATAGACCTATTAAGGCTTTAATTCCTGGAGGTTCGTCAGTTCCTATCTTACCAGCTCATTTAATTTATAAAACAGCTAATGGAGAAGATCGTTTAATGACTTACGAATCTTTATCTGACGGAGGTTTTGAAACTGGTTCAATGTTAGGTTCTGGTGGTTTCATCGTTTATAATGATACTGCTTGTATCGTAAGAAATACGTGGAACTTCGCTCGTTTTTATGCACATGAAAGCTGTGGACAATGTTCACCTTGTCGTGAAGGAACGGGATGGTTAGAGAAAGTACTTCACCGTATTGAAACTGGTCAAGGTACAATGGAAGACATTGATTTACTATGGAGTATTCAAAGTAACATTGAAGGAAATACTATTTGTCCATTAGGAGATGCTGCTGCTTGGCCAGTTGCTGCTGCTCTTAGACATTTTAGAGACGAATTTGAATATCACGTTTTATATCCTGAAAAAGTTAAAAACAGAGAGCACTTTGTGAATGAACCTTTTTCATCAGTAAAACATTTGATTAATAAATAATATACGTTGAATAAAAATATTCAACTTAAAAAGCACAGTTTATGAAAGTTACTATAGACGGACATGAAATAGAAGTAGAACCAGGAACATCCATTCTACAAGCAGCAAGAATGATTGGAGGAGAATCAGTACCTCCTGCAATGTGCTATTATTCAAAATTAGAAGGAACAGGTGGTAAATGCCGTGCGTGTTTAGTTGAAGTTTCTAAAGGTAGTGAAGCTGACCCACGTCCAATGCCTAAACTAATGGCTTCTTGTAAAACAGGAGTTATGGATGGTATGGAAGTGAAAAGTATTACTTCACCTCGCGTTTTAGAAGCACGTAAAGCAGTTACTGAGTTCTTATTAATAAATCACCCTTTAGATTGTCCAGTTTGTGACCAAGCAGGAGAATGTGATCTTCAAAACTTAGCTTTTAACCATGGTAAAGAGCAAAAAAGGTTTAAAGAAGAAAAAAGAACTTTTGCCCCAGAGAACATTGGAGATAACATCCAACTTCACATGAATCGTTGTATCTTATGTTATCGTTGTGTAAAAACAGCAGAACAATTGACAGATAAACGTGTACACGGTGTATGTGGACGTGGTGATCACGCACAAATATCAACTTATATTTCAGCAGCAATTGACAATGAATTCTCTGGAAATATGATTGACGTTTGTCCTGTTGGAGCACTAACAGATAAAACATTCCGCTTTAAATCACGTGTTTGGTTTAACAAACCATACAATGCACATAGAAATTGCCCTACTTGTTCAGGAAAAACAACACTTTGGATGTTTGGTAATGAAATACAAAGGGTAACTGCTCGTAAGGACCAATACCACGAAGTTGAAGAGTTTATCTGTAATGAATGTCGTTTTGATCATAAAGATCCTAAGGATTGGGTAATTGAAGGTCCTCGTAAATTCGAAAAATCTTCAGTTATTAATCAAAATAACTACACTCAGAAGTTAGACAAAGTTGTGATGAAAACCGAAAAACAAATCTTAGAAGGTCGTGATCAAGACCGCCAAAAGATTAGTATGAAGGCTATTCCTTACACAGAAAAAGAATCTAAAGAATAAATTGGCATAAGGATGGATAAAACTATTATTATAGACAAAGCGGTTATCATTGTTGTAGTATTTGCTGTTACAATGCTTATGGCTATGTATGCTACACTTGCAGAACGTAAGATTGCAGCATGGATACAAGATCGTTTAGGACCGAACCGTGCGGGTAAAGGTGGTTTATTACAACCCTTGGCAGATGGTTTAAAACTTTTTGCTAAAGAAGAATATGAACCAAATACACCTAATAAATTCCTATTCAAATTTGGTCCTTTCTTAGCAATGACTTTAGCACTTATGACAAGTGCAGTTATTCCATGGGGAGACAAATTCCATTTATTTGGAAGAGACATTATATTACAAGCAGCAGATATCAATGTTGGTTTATTATACATCTTAGCTGTTCTTTCAGTAGGTGTATATGGAATTATGATTGGTGCTTGGGCTTCTAATAATAAATATTCATTAATGAGTGGTATTCGTGCTGCATCTCAAATGATTTCGTATGAAATTGCAATGGGATTGTCTCTAATCGGACTACTTTTAATGACTCAAACATTAAGTTTAAGAGAAATAGCTTTACAGCAATCTGGTATGAATTGGAATGTATTCTATCAGCCAGTTGGTTTCTTGATTTTCTTGATTTGTTCTTTTGCAGAAACAAACCGTGCTCCTTTCGATTTAGCAGAATGTGAGCAAGAGTTAATTGGTGGTTTCCACACAGAATACTCTTCAATGAAAATGGGATTCTATTTATTTGCTGAATATGCTAACTTATTTATATCTGCAACAATTATTTCTGTTCTATACTTCGGAGCTTATAACTACCCAGGAATGTCATGGGTTGTAGAAAACTGGGGTGTGAATATCGGAAATACATTAGGTATAATAGCGCTATTTATCAAATTGTGTTTCTTCATTTTTGTTTTCATGTGGGTACGTTGGACTTTACCTCGTTTCCGTTATGACCAATTAATGAACTTAGGATGGAAATCTTTGATTCCTCTTGCACTATTAAACTTAGTTATTACAGCTATTGTTATACTACTTATAAAAAACTAAACATGTCATCAAACAATTATTCATTATCAGGAAGAAAAAAGACTGTTTCTAATAAGAAACTGACTTGGACAGAGCGTATCTATCTTGTAGCGATTTTCAAAGGAATGATGGTTACCTTGAAACACATGTTTAAGAAAAAGGTAACAATTGCTTATCCTGAACAAACAAGACCTTTTAGTCCTGTATATAGAGGAAGACACACTTTAATGCGTGACGAAGAAGGAAGAGAACGTTGTACAGCTTGTGGTCTTTGTGCTCTATCGTGTCCTGCTGAAGCTATCTCAATGAAAGCAGCAGAGAGAAAACCAGAAGAAGCGCATTTATATCGCGAAGAGAAATATGCTGAGATTTACGAAATCAATATGTTGCGTTGTATTTTCTGTGGTTTATGTGAGGAAGCTTGTCCTAAACAAGCTATCTATTTAACTAAATCACAACAAATTGCAAAAGCAGATATTAATAGAGAAAATTTCATATTTGGAAAAGATAAATTAGTTATGCCTTTGGATGTAGCTAAAGAGAACACTAAAAACATGAAACAAGCTTAATTATGGTAGAAATTTTATTTTATATTCTTTCGACTATAACACTCGGAAGTGCAGCTTTAACCTTATTGAGCAAAAACCCTATTCATAGTGCACTATGGTTAGTAGTAAGTTTCTTCTCAATAGCAGGTCACTATATCCTTTTGAATTCACAATTCTTAGGAATGGTACACATTATGGTTTATTCTGGAGCAATCATGATCTTGATGCTTTTTACTATAATGTTAATGAACTTAAATATTAGCCATGAAGTAGCAAAACCTTTTGTAACAAAATTAATTGCTACGATAGCTTTCTGTTTTATTGGAATTCTATTACTTTCTATAACAATGAGAGGTGCTCAAACTTATGAATTGCAATATGCAGCTCATGGAGAAGATTTCCAATCAGTTCAAGTTTTAGGAAAAGTTCTTTTAAACGAATATGTAATGCCTTTTGAAATGGTTGCAGTACTATTATTATTAGCTATGATTGGTGCAGTTCTAATTTCTAAAAAGGATAAAACCGAAAAAGCAGCTTAATTATGGAAAATGTAATTGAAATCATCGGTATTGACAGATACATATACTTATCGATCATCTTATTTTGTATCGGAGTATTTGGAATTCTATATAGACGTAACGCAATTGTGATGTTTATGTGTATTGAAATAATGTTGAACTCTGCTAATATGCTATTAGTTGCTTTCTCAACATATCACCAAGATGCACAAGGACAAGTATTCGTATTCTTTACTATGGCAGTAGCGGCAGCGGAAGTTGCAGTAGGACTTGCTATTTTAGTAACGATTTACAGAAATATTGGATCAATTGATATTGATAAATTAAAAAACTTAAAAGGGTAATTCCGCATGGACACAAACGTAATTTTACTTTTATTATTAGTCCCTTTATTAGGGTCTTTAATTAATATTTTCTACGGAAAAAAGTTAGGTAATAGTGCTGGAGTTATAGCAACCTTTGCAGTTTTAATTTCATTCATTGTTACAGTAATAGCTTTTGTACAAGTTAATAGTACGAAAACACCTATTCAAGTAGATTTATTTGAGTGGATCGCAGTAGCTAAATTCAAAATATCTTTTGGATTCTTACTTGATCAACTTTCTCTACTTTGGTTATTATTCGTTACTGGTATTGGTACATTGATACACTGGTATTCAACAAGCTATATGAAAGGTGACGAGAACTATGGTAAGTTCTTTGGATACCTAAACTTATTTATCTTCTTTATGATTGTTTTAGTAGGTGGTAGTAACCTATTAATTACTTTCATTGGATGGGAAGGTGTAGGTTTATGTTCTTACTTACTAATTGGATTCTGGCACAAAAACCAATCGTATAATGATGCAGCTAAAAAAGCTTTTATCATGAACCGTATTGGAGACTTAGGTTTCTTAGTTGGGGTATTTATCTTAGCATTTTTATTCCAATCTTTAGACTATATGACTATCAAAGAAGCTCTTTCTACAGGAACAAATCACCAAATTAATACTTGGATTGGTTTTGCAGCTTTAGCTTTATTCATTGGAGCAGTTGGAAAAAGTGCTCAGTTACCATTATACACATGGTTACCTGATGCAATGGCTGGTCCTACTCCTGTTTCTGCTTTAATACACGCAGCAACAATGGTAACTGCAGGTATTTTCTTAATTACGAGATTAAACTTTGTTTTTGACCTTGCTCCTCAAGTACAAAATATAATTGCAATTATTGGAGCCTTTACTGCTCTTTTTGCTGCAACAATTGGTTTAGTACAAAACGATATCAAAAAAGTATTAGCATATTCTACTGTTTCTCAGTTAGGATTAATGTTTATGGCTATCGGTTTTGGAGCTTATGAAATCGCAGTTTTCCACGTAATAACACACGCTTTCTTTAAAGCTTGTTTATTCTTAGGATCTGGTTCTGTTATACACGCAATGGGTGGAGAACAAGATATGCGTAAAATGGGTGGTTTGAACAAATTTATGAAAGCGACTTATGTTACTTTCTTATTAGCAACACTTGCTATATCAGGTTTCCCATTATTCTCAGGATTCTTCTCAAAAGACGAAATCTTGATGACTGCATTCTTCAATAACCCAACTTTATATGTAATAGGTTCGATTGCATCAATTATGACTGCTTTCTATATGTTCCGTCTATTGTTCTTAACTTTCTTTAAAAACTTTAGAGGTACACAAGAACAAAAGAATCACTTACATGAAAGTCCTGCTTCTATGACTATTCCATTGTGGATTTTAGGAGGTCTATCTGTAATTGGTGGTGTAATTAGTTTACCAGGTAATAGCTGGTTAAACGAATACTTAAAACCAGTTATTGTAAACACGGCTACTAAACATCCTCATGCTTTAGGAACAACTGAATACATTTTAATGGCTGTTGCTACTATTGGATTCTTAATCGGTTTAGGAATTGCATATAGCAAATACATTAAAAACAATGAAGTTCCTCAAGAAGACGAAGAAATTGTTGGGTTCCACAAAGTTCTTTACAACAAATATTACATTGATGAAATCTATCAAAAACTATTTGTAAAGCCTATTTATGTACTTGCAACTTTCTTTAGAGATGTAGTAGAAGTAGCTTTATCTGGAACTATTTTTGGATTAGGAAAAATAGCAGATGGTTTATCGTTACAAGGTAAAAAAGCACAAAATGGTAACATTGGATTGTACTTATTTGCTTTCGTATTCGGAATCTGTTTGATTTTATATTATTTATTCATTGCAAGATAACTTAGAGAGATGAACGTAACTATATTATTATTAACGTTATTAGTTGGTGCCTTTGCAACCTATTTATCAGGAAAACAGGCCGCTGCTAAAGTAGCTTTGTTATTTGGACTTGTTGCTTTTGTAGAAACTTTAGTCTTAATCTGTTTACATAATTCTGGTACAGACACAGGATTTGTAACGCAATGGATGGTAAACCCAAACATTCATTTAGCATTCCGTGCAGATGGATTAGGATTAGCTTTAGTATTACTTACTACAGCACTAACACCATTGATCATCTTAACATCTTTTGGTGATCATATTGAAAAATCAAATGCTTTTTATGCATTAGTAATGTTTATGTCATTTGCAATGACAGGAACATTCTTAGCATCAGATGGTTTCTTATATTATATCTTCTGGGAATTAGCATTATTACCTATTTACTTCATTGCTTTACTTTGGGGTAATGACACATTTGAAGCTCGTAAAAAAGCAATTTTAAAATTCTTTATTTACACATTTGCTGGTTCATTGTTTATGCTTGTAGGTTTTATTTACTTATACCAAAAAGCTGGAAGTTTTATGCTTTTAGACTTGTATAATGTAAACTTAACAGCTAAAGAACAATACTGGATATTCTTGGCTTTCTTCTTAGCTTACGCTATTAAAATTCCTGTTTTTCCTTTCCATACTTGGCAGGCTTCAACTTACGAAAAAGCACCAACAGTTGGTACTATGTTACTTGCTGGTATAATGCTTAAAATGGGATTATACTCAATAATTCGTTGGCAATTGCCTATTACTTCAACTGCAGCAAAAGACTTAATGCCTACAATTTTAGTATTATGTCTTATCGGAGTAGTTTATGGATCAATAGTAGCTTTGAAACAATCAAACATCAAAAGATTCTTTGCTTACTCTTCATTGGCTCACGTTGGACTAATTGCAGCAGGTTCTTATTCATTAACACTTGATGGTTTAAGAGGATCTGTTCTACAAATGATTGCTCACGGTTTCGTAATCGTTGGATTATTCTATGTAGCTGATATCATTTACAAACGTTATGAAACAAGAATGATTGGTGAGATGGGTGGTATCCGTCAACAAGCACCTAAATTTGCTTCATTCTTTATGATTCTAATGTTTGCTTCAATTGGTTTACCAGGTACATTCAGTTTCATTGGAGAATTCAGCTTACTTTATGGTTTATCTCAAGTAAACTTATGGTATGCAATTATAGGGGGAACAACAATTATTTTAGGAGCTTTTTACATGTTGAGAATGTTCCAAAAATCTATGTTAGGTGAAACTAATGCTAAAACATTCTTAGACGTAACTACAAAAGAGTCTATTGTTCTTGGTGTTTTAGTAATAGCGATAATTTTCTTTGGTATTTATCCAAAACCATTATCGGATTTAATCACACCAAGTTTGGTTGAAATAATATCATATATTAAGTAATAAGAAGTCAGTTTAACTGATGTATATAATTCCAAAATATAACAAATGAACACATTAATAGCAATTGGAGTATTAGCGGTCTTAGTACTTGTAGCAGAGATAATCAATTTGCGTAAAATTGTCATTCCTATGACGATTGTTGGTTTATTGGGAATCTTAGTTTACACACTATGTAACATAGATGTGGTTGAAGCATATTATAATAATATGTTTGTTTCTACTAAATTCTCTACCGCATTTTCATCTTTATTTATCGCCCTAACTGTATTTTTAGTTGGGATGAGTAAAGACTTTTATAAAAAAGAATATTCAAAAATAGCAGACTATATTTCTCTGAAACTTTTCTTATTAATGGGAGCCATTTGTATGGTAAGTTTTGGAAATATGGCAATGTTTTTCTTAGGATTAGAAATTCTTTCTATCACTCTTTACATCTTGTGTGGAACAGAGATTAAAAACATTAAAAGTAATGAAGCTGCAATGAAGTACTTCCTTTTAGGTTCGTTCGCTTCTGGTGTTGTGTTATTTGGTATCGCTTTAGTTTATGGAGCAACAGGTTCTTTTGACCTTGTACAAATAACAAAAATAGCATCAACGAGCGCATTACCTATTTGGTATCCATTAGGAGTAATAATGATTATCATTGGTATGTTGTTTAAAGTAGCTGCTGTTCCTTTCCACTTCTGGGCACCAGACGTATATCAAGGAGCACCAAGTTTAACAACTGCAATGATGAGTACTTTAGTTAAAGTAGCTGCTGTAGCAACTTTATACAAATTAAGCTTAGCATTATTTAGTCATATGCCTGATTACTTTACTGGAGTAATTGTAGTAATTGCAATCTTAACTATGACAGTTGGAAATATCATGGCAATCAGACAAGACAATATGAAGCGTCTTTTAGCATACTCTGGTATTTCTCATGCTGGATTTATGATGATGGCTCTAACGGCTCTTGGATCGGCTACATCTAACTTATTCTACTATGCATCAGCTTATGCTATTGCAGGTATCGCAGCGTTCTCTGTTTTAATCATTGTGACTAAAAATAAAGACAACGAGTTAATTTCTAACTTTTATGGATTAGGAAGAAGAAACCCTCTTTTAGCGGTAGTATTATCTATTGGTTTATTATCAATGGGAGGTATTCCAATCTTTGCAGGTTTCTTTGGTAAATTCTTCTTGTTCTCTCAAGCAATTTCTAATGGTTACATTGCATTAGTAATCTTCGGGGTAATCAACTCTTTTATCAGTATTTATTATTACTTAAAAGTGATTATAGCAATGTTCTCTAACTATGAAGAAAACACAGACGAATTAGAAGTTCCTCTTTCTTACAAAGTAATTGGAGTAACAGCTGTTGCAATTAATATTATCATTGGATTATGTCCTTCTTTATTACTTAATTTATTTAATTAAGAAGCACTCCAAATCTTATATAAAAGCTCTACTTAGTTTTAAGTAGAGCTTTTTTTATGCAGTATTATTTCTTCTACATTACAAACAAATTAAGAAACTAATGTTTACAAAACCTTAAACATTACTACGCCTTACAAAAGAAATGTAAAGATTTTTGTATCTTAGTCTATATGGGGAGAATATTCCTCCCCTTAAAAAATTAGACTATGACAGATATCAGTGCAAAACCTTCAGTTGTTTGTTTTGGAGAAGTACTTTGGGACATCTTCCCTACCTATAAAAGAATCGGAGGAGCTCCTCTAAATGTAGCTTTTCATTTACATAAATTCAATATTGATTCACACATCATTACAAAGATTGGTCAAGACGAATTAGGAAGTAAAATTCTTGACAGAATTACAACTGATGGAATACCAACTGCTACTGTACAAGTCGATCCGAATCATCAAACAGGAACTGTCTTTGCAACATTTGACGACAACAATGATGCGTCTTACGAGTTCTTAGATAAAAGTGCTTGGGATTATATAGACTTCAAACAAAGTGACTACGATTTAGTAGCAAAATCAGATGCTTTTGTTTTTGGAACTTTAGCAAGTAGAAAAGAGCATACAAGAAACACACTTCATCAATTATTAGAAGCGGCAAAATACAAAGTCTATGATGTCAATTTTAGACCTCCTCATTATGATTTGGATTTTGTAACAGAACTAATGAAAAAATCCGACTTGTTAAAGATGAATAAGGCTGAATTAAAAGAGATCCTTGAATACATTGGTAAAGTATACACAACAGAAGAAGATGCTGTTAAACATATCCAGGATTACTTTAAATGCAATGAAATTATAGTTTCTAAAGGGAGTAAAGGAGGCATCTACCAAAGCAATGATGTTTTTTATCGCTTTCCAGCAGTTGAAATTGTAATCAAAGATACTGTAGGTAGTGGTGATTCTTTCTTAGCAGGTTTTTTAGCAGAAAAAATTAAGCAAAGTAATGACCTTGAAGTTATTAAAAAAGCATCTTGCTTAGGAGCATACATAACCTCTCACGCAGGGGCTTGTCCTCCATATAAATTAGATGATTTTCACCTTTTCTATGAAGAGAACACATTTCACGATCAAGATATAATACAAGTAAAGCTTTAAAGATTAATCGATTAATGTCATAAAAAAATTAATATTAATATTTGTTATTTAATTTTTTTTTATACTTTAGCATCAACATTCAAAAGAAAATGAATACACAATTCTTAAATACTAATTGGTGGTGGCTTACTCAATCCGACAAAGGGTTTAGTTGGCTATGCTGTGTATTTAAGTAATCTACTCTAAAATAAGTATATTATTCTTATATATAAAAAAGGCTCACTGTTAACCCAGTGGGCCTTTTTTTTTTGCTTTTTTATAACTCAACTTTTATCGTATGAATATCACAACTCATTATCAGAAACTACTGGGAGATACCTATACTCCAGTAGAACTTTATCTAAAATTAAGAGACAAATTTCCAAATAGCCTTCTATTAGAAAGCTCTGACTATAACAGTAAAGAAAACAGCTATTCTTATATCTGTTTAACTCCCATTGCGTCTATTTGTGTAGAAAAGCAATTCACACATATTAACCTAATTGACGTTAGTAAACAATATCCTACTAATTCAATTGATGTGATTCAAGAATTAAACGCTTTTACACAATCTATCAACCTTAAAAAACCTACTGAACTAAACTTTATCAACAACGGTCTATTCGGTTATACTTCATACAACAGTATTCCTTTATTACAAGAAATAACAATTGATTCTAACGATTTTGAATTGCCTTTAATGCAATATGCTTTCTATAAAAATCTAATTGTATTCAATCACTTCAAAAATGAATTATACCTCATCGATCACACTATTGAAGAGGAAGAAAACAACATAGAACAACTTAAAAGTCTTATAAACAACAACGCTATTTCCTCTTTCCCTTTCCAAACAAAAGGAGAAGAAAAAACAATGCTCTCAAACGATGAGTTTCTATCTACAATCAAAAAAGGAAAAGAACATTGTCAAAATGGTGATGTATTTCAATTAGTCTTATCGCGTAAGTTTAACCAAGAATTTCAAGGAGATGAGTTCAATGTGTATAGAACACTTCGATCAATCAACCCCTCTCCTTACCTATTTTTCTTTGACTATGGTGATTTCAAAATATTTGGTTCTTCTCCTGAAGCACAACTTGTCATCAAAGAAAACAAAGCTTACATACATCCAATTGCAGGTACATTTCAACGAAGTGGCGATCCTTTAGATGATAAACATATTGCTGAACAATTATTAAATGACCCTAAAGAATCTGCAGAACACGTAATGCTTGTAGACCTTGCGAGAAATGACCTTAGCAAAAACAGTGAGATTGTCCAAGTAGAAAAATTCAAACAAGTAGAATATTACTCTCACGTAATTCACCTTGTCTCAAAAGTCAGTGGAACTCTCGCTAACAATGCTAATCCCATTCAAATCTTTGCAGATACATTCCCTGCAGGCACACTATCAGGAGCACCTAAACACAAGGCAATGCAACTAATCAATCAATACGAACCTGAAAGTAGAGGTTTCTATGGAGGAGCTGTCGGAATTATTGGATTAGATGGAACGCTAAACCAAGCTATTTTCATTCGCTCTGTATTAAGTCACAATAATCACCTTACCTACCAAGCAGGCTGTGGCATAGTCATACAATCAAATGAAAACTTAGAACTACAAGAAATAGACAATAAACTTAGAGCAGTTAGATCTGCTATCCAACAAGCAGAAAACATATAATTATGAAAATAATAGTTATTGACAATTACGACTCCTTTGTTTATAACATCGTATATGCCCTAAAAGAATTAGGTGCACACCAAGTAGATGTTATTAAAAACGACAAAGTTAACCTTCAAGAACTTGCTAAATATGATAAAATAGTTATCTCTCCTGGTCCGGGAATACCTGTTGATGCTGGTCAAGTAATGAATATTCTAAAAGAATACAGTACTTCCAAAAGCATATTTGGAGTCTGTTTAGGGCACCAAGCCATCGGTGAGTTCTTTAAGCACAATCTAAAACAACTAAATAACCCTTTACACGGCATTCAAGGACAACTACAAATCACACAGGAAGATTACTTGTTAAAAGATATTCCCAACTATACTAAAATTGGTCATTATCACTCTTGGGTTATTGATGAAAAAGACAACTCTGAACTTGATGTTATAGCTTATGATACAAATGGAAACATTATGGCAATCAAGCATAAACATTACGATATAAGAGGTGTACAGTTTCACCCTGAGTCAATCCTAACGGAAAACGGACTACAACTATTAGCTAATTGGATAAAAAATTAAACGATGAAAGAGTTACTTAACAAACTTATACAACATAAAACCCTGACCACAGATGAGGCTAAACAAGTATTACTTGATATGGCAACAGGAGCATATAGCGAACCTCAACTATCTGCTATTCTAACAACCTACTTAATGCGCTCTATTACTTTAGAAGAACTTACGGGGTTTAGAGAAGCAATGTTACAATTAGCAACTAAGGTAAACTTATCTCAATTCAATCCTATGGATGTTTGTGGTACGGGAGGTGATGGAAAAAACACATTCAATATATCTACCCTAACTTCTTTTGTACTTGCAGGAAACAATATTCCTGTTGCTAAACACGGAAATTATGGCGTATCCTCTGTTTCTGGTTCTTCAAGTGTTCTTGAAAACTTAGGTATTCACTTTAGAAAAACAGAAGCAGAATTGCAAAACCAATTAGCAGAAGCTAACATTTGCTTTATTCACGCTCCCTTGTTTCACCCAGCAATGAAGAGAATTGCACCTGTGAGAAAATCACTTGGTGTAAAAACCTTTTTCAATATGCTTGGTCCTCTTACAAATCCGGCAGAACCCAAAGTGCAAATGGTTGGTTTATTCAATCTTGAACTATTGCGTATGTATCAATATTTCTTTCAAAAATCTGACACCCAATATTGCATTATCCACGCTTTAGATGGATATGATGAATGTACACTTACAGACAAATGTAAAATCGTAACAAATACTAAAGAGCAAATAATAGACGCTTCATATTTCAATCAACCTAAAGTCAGTCAAACGGATATCATTGGTGGTAATACCGTAGAAGAATCTGCTTATATCTTTTGGCAAATCCTAAAAGGAAAAGGTACAGAGGCACAAAATAGCGTTGTCCTTGCTAATAGTGCTTTAGCAATTAAAACCTATCATCCATCACTAACTATTGAAGAGGCATATAACCAAGCTGAAGAGTCCCTTTTAGGAGGTAATGCAAAAAAGAAATTTGAAATACTGCGAAACTTATGAAACTGATATTAGAAAAAATAAGACGACATAAAGAACAAGAAGTTGCTTACAAGAAATTAAACCAACCTGTAGAATCCTTACGGACACAGGAACTATACAACAGACATTGTACTTCTTTAAAACAAGCGATAATAGCATCAAAGGGCAAAGGAATTATTGCCGAATTCAAAAGACAATCGCCAAGTAAAGGAAATATACATCCTAATGCAGATGTCACAGCAATTGTCAAAGGTTATACACAAGAAGGAGCTACTGCTTTGTCTGTTCTTTTTGACCAGCAATTTTTTGGTGCTAAAACAGATGATTTTCAGAAAGCAAGAAAGGCAACACACCTTCCTCTTTTACAAAAAGAATTTATTGTTGACGAATATCAACTTGAGGAAGCGAAAGCAATCGGAGCTGATGCCATCTTACTAATTGCAAAACTCCACCCAGTGGACAGAATCGTTCAACTCACAGATTATGCACACAAACTTGGTTTGGAAGTACTATTAGAAACGCATACAGCAGAGGAGGTTCGTTTATACAGCCATACAAACTTTGACTTAATAGGTATAAACAATAGAAACCTAAACACCTTTGACGTTGACATTGAAAACAGCATTCTATTAGCTTCATACTTGCCTACTAATGCGGTAAAAATTGCAGAAAGTGGAATATACTCTGCTAATACCATAAAGGAGTTACAACAAGCAGGTTTTGCAGGATATCTTATAGGAGAATATTTTATGAAAGAACAAAATCCGCCAGAAAGATTAAAACAATTACAAACGGAACTGCTATGAAAATAAAGATTTGCGGAATGAAAACTCCTGAAAATATCCAAGAAATAGTTTCATTAAACCCTGATTTAATAGGATTCATCTTTTATAAAAAATCAAGCAGATACATAGACGAATCTACTTTGCAAAGTAGTATTCAAAAGATACCTGCCCCAATAAAGAAAGTAGGTGTATTTGTCAATGAAAGCAATGATGTGATACAAGCTATAGCACTGCAATATGCTTTAGATATTATCCAATTACACGGAGAGGAGTCAATCGCCCAATGTCAAGCACTACACGAAAAGGGATTTAATATCATAAAAGCATTCCCCATTCAAGACAAAATAGACATAGAAATACTTGAAACATACATCCCCTATTGCTCGGCTTTTTTATTTGACACGAAAACATCACAGTATGGAGGAAGTGGACAAGCGTTTAATTGGAACATTCTGCAAAACTATACATTAGATAAACCTTTCTACCTCAGCGGAGGAATAGGGTTATCTAATATTACACAAGCATTAAAAGTTAAACACCCTGCTTTAATAGGCTTTGATTGCAATAGCCAATTAGAAGATGAAGCAGGACTAAAAAATTACAATCACACAAAACAACTTATAAATAGTATTAGAAATGAACACATTTAACCCTACATCAGATGGCTACTACGGAGAATTTGGAGGTGCCTTCATTCCTGAAATGTTGCACGCCAATGTAGCAGAACTACAAGAAAAATACTTAGATATACTTCAAGATAGCAGCTTCCAACAAGAAATGCAGTCCCTTCTAAAAGACTATGTCGGAAGGCCAACCCCTCTGTTCTATTCTGAAAACTTATCAAAACAATACAAAGCTAAAATCTACCTAAAAAGAGAAGATTTAAACCATACAGGAGCCCATAAAATCAATAACACTATTGGACAAGTATTATTGGCAAAACGCCTAAACAAAAAAAGGATTATCGCAGAAACAGGTGCAGGACAACACGGTGTTGCCACTGCCACTACTTGTGCTTTATTAGGTTTAGAGTGCACTGTATTTATGGGAGCAATAGACATCGAAAGACAAAAGCCAAATGTTGAACGAATGAAGATGCTTGGAGCCACTGTAGTTCCAGCAAATAGTGGTAGCAAAACATTAAAAGATGCTACAAACGAGGCTATCAGAGAATGGATAAACAATCCTACCGATACTCATTATGTAATTGGTTCTGTCGTTGGTCCACACCCTTATCCTGATATGGTAGCAAAATTTCAATCTATTATTAGCAAAGAGATTCAAGAACAACTATTAGAAAAAGAAAACACAGCAAAACCGGATTATGTAATTGCTTGCGTTGGAGGCGGTAGTAATGCTATGGGAGCTTTCTATCATTTTATCGATAACAAGTACACCAAACTAATTGCTGTTGAAGCAGCCGGAAAAGGAACACAAACGGATAAAACAGCCGCTACAATTGCATTAGGCAAAAAAGGTATTATCCACGGTAGTAAAACCTACCTTATACAAACAGAAGACGGTCAGATTATAGAACCTTATTCTATATCAGCCGGATTAGACTACCCTGGTATTGGTCCTGCTCACGCTTATCTTAATGATACTAATAAAATAATTGTAGATAGCATCACTGATGACGAAGCTGTAAAAGCAGCTTTTCATTTAACCAGAACGGATGGAATTATACCTGCTTTAGAATCGGCTCACGCTTTAGCTTACTTAGAAAAACTAACCTTAAAAGAAAACGACATTGTCATTGTCAACTTATCTGGAAGAGGAGATAAAGATATGCTAACCTATCAAAAATACTTTACCAATGAAAAATAGAATTACAACAACTTTCCAACAAAAAAATAAAAATATACTCTCTATCTTTTTTACTGCTGGTTATCCTAACCTAAACGATACACTTACTATTGTTGAAAACTTAGAGAAAGCGGGAGTAGATATGATTGAAATAGGCATTCCTTTTTCGGATCCCCTTGCCGATGGTCCCGTTATACAAGAAAGTAGCGAGAAAGCCCTTACAAACGGTATGAGCCTAACTCTTTTGTTTGACCAGCTAACAACACTTAGAAAAAACACAACCATTCCTATTGTATTAATGGGGTACCTAAACCCTATCCTACAATACGGCGAAGAAAACTTTGTCAAAAAATGTGCTGAAGTCGGTATTGATGGATTCATTATTCCAGATTTACCTCTTGATTATTATAAGCAGTATCTCAAAGCTTACTGCCAACAATACGGCATCTTAAACATTATGTTGATAAATAATGAAACAACAGAAGAACGAATCAAAATGATTGACCAAGAAACAAATGGTTTTATCTATATGGTGTCTTCAAACAGCATAACTGGAGCAAATAAAAACTTAGAAATACAAGCAGACTATTTCCAACGCGTTCAAAACCTACAATTAACCAATCCACGATTAGTTGGTTTCGGAATCCACAATGCTGCAACCTTTCAAACCGTTTGCAAATACAGTCAGGGTGCTATTGTCGGTTCTGCTTTTGTCAAGCATATCGAACACAACGGTATATCACTACCCTCTATACAAGAATTTGTAAACAGCCTAAAACAATAAAAGCGAAAGCCATCTAAAATAGATGGCTTTCGCTTTTTATATATAAATAGTAAACTATATCTCTGTTAAGAGCAACCGCAACTTCCGTTACCACAAGATCCATTCTTGCCTCCCTTATTCTTCCAAAAACTCTTTTTGATAAAATACCCTAAAGCAATAATAACAATTGCATAGGCTATTACTTCTTGGTAGTCCATATTAGTTTATTTTAAAAGTTGATACACTACTAATGCAACAACATACGCAAAAACAGTCATAAACACTACTTGGAATATAGTCCATTTCCAAGACTTTGTCTCTCTTCTGGTAATTGCAACTGTCGAAGCACATTGCATTGCAAATGCATAAAAGAACATCAATGAAAGTCCACTTGCTAAAGTAAACACCTTCTCTCCTGTGTCTGGCCAAACCTCAGCCTCCATACGAGCTTTAATCGTTTCTTCTTCTTCACCACTTGAACCCACATTGTAAATAGTAGCCAATGTTGCCACAAATACCTCACGAGCTACGAATGATGTAATCACTGCAATACCAATTTTCCAATCATATCCCAATGGTTTAATAACAGGTTCAATTGTTTTACCAACAATTCCGATGTATGAATTTTCTAATCTATACCCTGCTACATAATCATCCATTTCTTCAGCTGTTACAACCTCTCCTTTGTATCTTTCAGCAATAATTTCTTCTGCATTTTCAAAATTATTTCCAGGTCCGTGAGCACCTAAAAACCAAATAATAATTGAAAGGAAAAAGATAATCTTACCTGCTCCAACAACGAAAGCTTTAGTCTTTTCATACATTGTAGCAACTACGTTTTTCAATATAGGTGCACGGTAGCTTGGCATTTCAATTACAAAATATGACTTGTGTTTTACGTCAATAAAGTGTTTCAATACCCACGCACCAATCAATGCAGAGAAGAATCCAATTAAATAGAAGAACGTCAACGTTAACGCCTGCATTCCAAATATACCAATACGAGTATCAGGAATAACCAATGAAATCAAGATGATATAAACTGGAATACGAGCAGAACAAGTAGTAAACGGAGTCACTAAAATTGTCAACAAACGCTCTTTTGGATTTTCAATATTACGAGCAGACATAATTGCTGGAATCGCACAAGCATTACCTGAGATTAATGGAACAACTGATTTTCCACTTAATCCAAAAGGACGCATTAAACGGTCCATTAAAAACACTACTCTACTCATATATCCCGTTTCTTCAAGAATCGAGATGAACATAAATAAAATAGCAATTTGAGGAATGAATGGCATAATACCACCAATACCCGGAACGATACCATCTGCTATTAAGTCTGTCAGTTTCCCCGGTGTCATTACCTCGTGTACCCAAGTTGTCAAAGACGCAAATTGATCTTCTATCCAATCCATCGGAATACTTGACCACTCAAATATCGCTTGGAACACCAATAACATAATTGCGAAGAAGATTACATAACCCCAAACGCGGTGCGTTAAAATACGGTCAACCTTACTTCTGATATCTGTTGCCTTAGAAGAGTCCTTTACATAAGTCTCTTTTAAAACATCATTTATAAATTGATAACGTTTAATTGTTTTCTTGTGTTGTAAACGCTTAACCTCATCCTCAGATAATTTAACTCCTTTAGATTCGATTTCATTTTTACCTATTCCTCCAATTGTAACCTCTTGCGAGTAAATCATCCATAATTTATACACAGATAAATTAGAGAACGTAAGTGCTAAACGACCAAAGAACTCAGGATCTACACCTGTAGCGTTCATACAAGGCTTAATAGAAAGCTCCTTGTAGTCTAAAACAGCTTGTTTTATTTCTTGAATACCTAATTTCTTCTTAGCACTTGCTAAAACGATTTTAGTTTTCAACTTTTCTTCTAACTCAGCTACAGCAAGAGTAATCCCTTTCTCTTCCATTCGGTCAGCCATATTCACAACCAATACCGTTGGAATACCTAACTCTTTCACTTGCGTAAATAAAAGTAGATTACGTTTTAAATTCTCGATATCTACAACAACTACAGCAACATCTGGATAATCTTCATTAGTAGGATCGAACAACAAATCTAAAACGATGCGTTCGTCTAATGAGCTGGCATTGATACTATACGTACCTGGTAAATCTACAATTGTAGCATTTGTGTGTTCATCAAGTTTTGACACACCTGTTTTCTTATCAACAGTAATTCCTGGATAATTCCCTATTTTATGATTAAGTCCAGTTAAAGCATTAAATACTGAGGTTTTCCCTACGTTAGGATTACCTATTAGGGCAACTTTAATATTTTTTTTCATCAACTAATGTAATAATATATTGTACTAATTAACCCTCTACTTCTACAAGTATTTCACGAGCTAATTCTTTACGAATAGATAAATGTGTGTCATTTATACACAAATAAATCGGATCTCCCAATGGGGCTACTTCTAACAACACTACTTCATTGCCAGGTAAACATCCCATCTCTAATAATTTCAAAGGAACCTTATGCATATCAAACTCTGCAATTACTCCTCTTTCGTTTCTTTTTAACAAGTCTAAAGTTGTACTCACTTTATTTAGATTTAATTCACATTACAAAGCTAAGTATAAAAAAAGATAATAGTAGCATAAACACAAGATTTCTTATTATTTAAACTTCTATTACCTTTAGTTTTATCTCTTAACAAGGTTATTTTTTACTCTCTTCGTGCTTGTATAACCATTGGATATCTTCCCACAAATCTTGCATATTCTTAGCCTCTTCATCCTTCGTATCTAAGTTCGTTCCATCATAGAATCCTCTAATACGCCCACTTCCATCTACCAATATAAAGTTCTCTGTATGTACCATATCGTACATCTCTTCAGGAGAACCTGTCTTTACTGCTAAGTAAGAATTTCTTGCGATATAATAGATATCTCTCTTATCTCCTGTTACCAGATTCCAAATGTTATCATCTACCCCTTTGTGAAGTGCGTACTCTTTCAACACTGGAACACTATCAATATCTGGAGTTACAGTATGAGAAAGTAACTTAACACCCGGTAAATCTTTAATCTTATCTTGTAACCACACCATATTATCTCCCATAATTGGACAAATAGTAGGACAAGTAGTAAAAAAGAAATCTGCTACATAAATATGCCCTTCATAGTCTTTATTAGAAATAGTATCCCCATTTTGATTTACAAACTTAAATGGCGCTATGCGGTGTTTTTGCTTATTTGCTTGATGTTGAATCAAACTATCTACCATCTCCGGGTTTACCATTGCTGGAGTATAAACAGGTAGTGACTTTCTGTACTTCAATGCATTATAAAACATAATCATTATTCCTGCACACAATAAGAAGAAAAATAAAAAGAAATATCTGTACTTTTTAAAGAACTGTAACATAATTATTTGAGTTTATGCAAACTTACAAATTCACTTCTAAAAAAAGGTTAAAGACTTTATAAATGCTTCATCCTCATTTTGCTTTGTTAAAAATTATATTAACCAAAGATATTTTCTATTTTTGTTAGCATATCATTAAAAACGAAAATAATCTTAATATTATGAACAAAAAGGTATTATTAACTTCTGCCTTTGCTGTTGTTTCTTTAGTTGCTTGTAAAGACGCTAAGAAAACAGCTGACGCAGAAGACACAGTAAACCACGGAATTACATTAGAGTATATGGATACTTTAGTGAAGCCAGGTGATGACTTCTTCCGTTATGTAAACGGAACTTGGTTCGACAAAACAGAAATTCCAGCTGATAGAACTCGTTGGGGAAGCTTTGACGAATTAAGACAGAATACAGATAAAGATGCTTTAGCTATTTTAAAAGAAGCTGGACAAAATAAAAAACTTGATCCTAAATCTGACCAAGCAAAAGCTGTTGCTGTTTTTGAAACTTACTTGGATGCTGAAACAAGAAATAAATTAGGAGTTGATCCACTTAAACCTTACTTAGATAAAATTAATGCTATTGCTACACCTGCTGATGTAACAAAGTTAATTAATGATTTAGCTGACGAAGGTGGATTAGGATTATATTCTATCTACGTTTATGCAGATGCTAAAAACTCTAACGAAAATGCAGTTTATTTAAGCTTAGGTTCTCTTGGTTTACCTGACCGTGATTACTATATCTTAAAAGATAAAGATATGCAAGAAAAACGCGAGCAATATACAGCTCACGTTGCTCGTATGTTAGAAATGGCTGGAGAGTCTAAAGAAGAAGCTACAGCAGATTCTAAAAGAGTACTTGCTATTGAAACTAAAATGGCTGAGCCTCGTTTAACTCGTGTTGAGCGTAGAGATAGTCGTTTAACTTACAATCCAATGACAATTGCTGATTTACAAAAATTAGCTCCTGTTGTAGATTGGAACGCATACATCACAGCAAGTGGATTGAAAAACGTAGATAAAGTAATCGTTTCTCAACCTAAATACATCAAGTCATTAAACGAAATCTTGACTGCTAAGAATATTGCTGATGTGAAAGCTTACTTAAAATGGACATTAGTTAATAGTTCTGCAAGTTTATTATCTACTGATATGGAAACTGCAAACTGGGAATTCTACTCAAAAACACTTGAAGGTGCTAAAGAGCAAAGACCAGTTGAAGAAAGAGCATTAGCTGTTGTTAACAGAACTGTTGGTGAAGCTTTAGGACAATTATATGTTGAGAAGAAATTCCCAGCTGAAGCGAAAGCAAAAGCTCAAGCAATGATCAAAAATGTTTTAACAGCATTTGGTGATCGTATTAAAGCTTTACCTTGGATGGCTGAAGAAACTAAAAAAGGAGCTTTAGAAAAATTAAGCACAACTACAGTTAAGATTGGTTACCCTGACAAATGGGAAGACTACTCTAAAATGGCAATCAAGTCTGTAGCTGACGGAGGTAACTACTTCGAAAACATGAAAAATGCTGAGAAATGGGAAGTTGCTAAAAATATGGCTGACTTCGGAAAACCAGTTGATAAATCTCGTTGGGGAATGGCACCACAAACAGTGAACGCTTATTTCAACCCAATGTATAACGAAATTGTTTTCCCTGCTGCAATCTTACAACCTCCTTTCTATGACTATAAAGCAGATGAGGCAATTAACTACGGTGGTATCGGTGCTGTAATTGGACACGAAATCTCTCATAGTTTTGACGACTCAGGTGCTCGTTATGACAAAGATGGTAACTTAAACAACTGGTGGACTGATACTGATTTAGAGCGTTTCACTAAATTAGGTAATGCTTTAGCAGATCAATACAGTGCTTTAGAACCGCTACCAGGTGTATTTGTTGATGGTAAATTTACTTTAGGTGAAAACATCGGTGACTTAGGTGGTGTTAATGCTGCTTATGACGGATTACAACTTTATTTAAAAGAAAATGGAAACCCTGGATTAATCGATGGATTTACACCAGAACAACGTTTCTTTATTTCTTGGGGTACTATTTGGAGAACTAAGGCTCGTGATGAAGCTATTAAGAACCAAGTAAAAACTGACCCACACGCTCCAGGTCATTACAGAGCTTATGTGCCTTTACAAAATGTTGATGCTTTCTACGAAGCATTCCAAATTAAAGAAGGGGATAAACTTTATATCAAACCAGAAGAGAGAGTTAAAATTTGGTAATTTAACCTATCTATAAATTAAAAACGGCTTCACTATTTGAAGCCGTTTTTTTATGTATATACGTAAAAAAAGTCACCAGACTTTGGTGACTTTTCTATTATTCTTTACTGTATTTTCTTATTTCTTTCGATCGATTGCTACGATCATTGGATCAGTTTTCATCAACCAAGTATAATACTCTTTTGGTCCGTATAATTGATTAATAAACTCTGCTGCCAAATATCTCTTAATCAAGTCTTTTTTACTATCAAGTTTAAAGAATAAATTACTTGCCTCTAAATGCTTTATAAAGGCCTGATACACTTTATCACTATTCTGAACGTAGGCAAAAACCTCAGCCTGTTTCATAGAGGTAAACTTATTTCTGTCTTTATCTATTTCACCAAAAACAAAGTAATTAACAATATTAGACCTCATCAGCATAATTGTATTCTCTTCTCCGTGCCTTTCTGCAATAGGAACAAACAAATCAGGAACTATCCCTCCACCGCCATATACAATCTTACCTTTAAGGGTTTTAAATTGCAAGCTATCCGCTACTTTTATACTATCTGCGGCATAAAGTTCACCATGCTCGTAACGGGATTTAAAATCATTGTTATAACTTTTTATTCCATTGCTATAAGACTTTTGAATAGAGCGCCCAGAAGGTGTGTAATAACGAGCTGTAGTCAATCGGATAGCCGAACCATCTCCTAACATTAACTCGCGTTGAACAAGACCTTTTCCAAAGCTTCTTCTTCCTACAATCACTCCTCTATCGTTATCTTGTATAGCCCCAGCAATAATCTCACTCGCTGAAGCAGAATTCTCATCTATTAAAACATACAAAGGTTTCTCCGTAAAGATGCCGTTACCTCTACTTCTATTAACCGTTTCTTGTCCTCCTTTATTAATTGTCTTTACAACGACAAGTCCTTTATCTAATAAATCATCAAGCATTTTGATTGCCTGATCCATATAACCACCACCATTATCTCTCAGGTCTAAAACTAAACCTGAAATATCTGCAGCAACTAATTTTTCTAATGCTGTCCTAAATTCATTATAAGTTGTACTTGCAAAGCGGTTAATCTTAATATATCCCTTACCGTCTTCCAATTTTATAGCAACATCAACACTTTTAATCGGAATAGGCTGTCTATTCACAACAATATCAAAAGTCTTTCCGGTTGTTTTTCTGTAAATAGACAAAACAACATCCGTATTCTCTGCTCCTCTCAAAACAGCAGCAATCGTATCTGCACTTATATTCTTGCCAAAAAGGGTAGTATCATCAGCCTTAAGAATTCTATCCCCTGCTTTAACTCCAGCTTTCATAGCTGGCCCATTTGCAATTTCCTTAATAACCGCAATACTGTCTTTATAAAAATAATACTGAACTCCAATACCTACAAAACTCCCTTTCATTGACTCTGTAACTGACTGCATATCGTTCTTTGCAATATAGATAGAATGCGGATCAAGTTGTTCTAATATAGTTGATACTGTTTTATCAACGATAGAGTCTGTATTGACATTATCAACATATTCTTGCTCAATAAAATCAAGAAGTCTATTTAATTTCAGTTTATTGTGATTAGTATAAAAACCACTTCTACCCTTTTGAGAGGCAGAAACAACAAACCCTCCTAAGAGAACCCCCAGAGCAAGTGATATTGAAATAATCAGTGGCCAGTAATACTTTTTCATTTTTCTATTTTGATTAATCTAAATCGGGGATATGAACTACTTCCACCCCTGCTTTTTCTAAGAAATTAATTCCCTCTACATCTTTATATCCTTCCATATAAACAACTCTCTTAATTCCTGCTTGATGGATAAGTTTACTACAATCTCTACAAGGAGACATCGTAATATAAAGCGTAGCATCCTGACAACTTTGTGTTGAACTTGCTACTTTTAAAATAGCGTTTGCTTCTGCGTGAAGTACATACCAATGTGTATTATCATTGTCATCTTCACAACAATTTTCAAATCCAGTTGGCGTACCGTTATACCCATCAGAAATAATCATTCTGTCCTTTACAATAATTGCTCCTACTTGCTTTCTTTTACAGTAAGATAGTTGTCCCCACTCACGTGCAATACGCAAATAAGCCTTGTCGTATTTTGTGTTTTTATTTGTATCCATAGAAAGTTGTGCAGTTTTTAAGACTTAAATAGTCAATAAATAACAAAAATAAACATTCCTTTTGTTATTCAAGGGTTTAGTCAAACTTAAAAAAAAGTCAATATAAAGCTTTGTATTCCTTACAACGTCCCCTCTCATTTCCTAAATTTATCATAAGACTATCGTTTAATCAAAAGTTTTTCAGCATAATAGCAAGTATTTTAGTACATTTAATATAAGTTTTACTTCGAAATAAATACTTTGTAAAAACAACTAATCAAAAACTATTAACCCCTAAATTATTTAAAAATGGCATACTCAGATTTATTTGACAGTGGATTTAAAGACAGAAACAAAGGCCATTTTGCTTCGATTGTACGTGTTGCATTAGCAAATGGGCACTTCAGTCCGGAAGAAAAAGCCTTTTTAGACGAGCTTGCACATCGTTTAGAGATATCTGTAGAAGAATATAATAACATATTAGAAGACCCAGAGAAATATCCTGTAAATCCACCTTACTTAGAGACACATCGTATCGAAAGGTTATACGATTTGGCGAGAATGGTTTATGTAAACCACGTATTAGGACCTAAACAAAAAGAGATATTAAAGAAGTTTGCTGTTGCTCTTGGTTTTACACAAAACATCGACTTCTTAGTAGATAAAGCATTATCTCTCTTAGTTTTAAATGTAGATATTGACACATTTATTACAGAAATGCACAATCTAAAAAAGAAATAATATTCTTATTACAATGGATAGTTGAAATAAACTATTAGTGTGATACTAACAAACTCGAAAGAGGAAGCCTTAAAAAAGGTTTCCTCTTTTTTTATTATTAAAGTTTTCAACTTTTTAATTACTTCAAAAAAAATCTTATTACTCGATCGCAAAACAAACTATACTATGTTTTTTAGCACTTTTATAATGAGTGTATGTATACTGTATGTATAGTGTATGTATACCCGTTGTATACTTTCTATGTAAAAGAATACATTCAATATACATAAACTACACAAATTATATACAAGCATACAAATTAGCATACTAATAATTATCAGATAGGATAAACAGAAGTAAGTTTTGAAACACACAAAAAAATCCATAAAAAAAGGAGCTGTTTTACAACAGCTCCTTCTATTTATAAACTAAAAATTCTTATTTCTTCATGAATTCTTCAGCCTTCTCTACCATATTTTTACTTCCACAGAAGAAAGGTACTCTTTGGTGTAATTCAGTTGGTTCAACCTCCATAATACGTTGGTAACCATCTGATGCTCTACCTCCTGCTTGCTCAACAATAAAAGCAATAGGATTACATTCATACAACAATCTCAATTTACCTTTTGGCGCTTTAGTACTTGTTGGATAAATATAGATACCTCCTTTTAAAATATTTCTGTGAATATCAGACACTAAACTTCCGATATATCTTGAAGTATATGGACGATCTTGTTCTTCAGCTTGACAGTATTTTAAGTAATCTTTTACTCCTTGAGGAAAGTGTACGTAGTTACCTTCATTGATTGAGTAAATATGTCCATCTTCATTGATTTTCATATTTGGGTGAGATAAGAAGAAAGTTCCAATAGCTGGATTTAATGTAAATCCGTGAACTCCATTCCCTGTTGTATAAACTAACATTGTAGAAGACCCATAAACGATATAACCTGCAGCAACTTGATTCTCTCCTTTTTGTAAGAAGTCTTCTTTAGTTACTGGTGTTCCAATTGGCGTAACACGTCTGTAAATAGAGAAAATAGTTCCCACTGATACATTCACGTCAATATTAGAAGATCCATCTAAAGGATCCATAAGAACAACATATTTATTGTCATTACTTCCATTTCTACCGTGGATTGATATAAAATCATCCTCTTCTTCTGAAGCAATACCACAAACAATCTCTCTATTGATTAATGTTTGAATAAATACTTCATTGGCAAAAACATCTAATTTTTGTTGTTGCTCGCCTTGAACGTTTTGTTTTCCAAAAGCTCCTACGATATCAACTAACCCTGCTTGGTTCACTTGGTGACTTACGACTTTAGCAGCAAGTCTAAGAGAATTGATTAATCTTGATAACTCACCAGAAGAATATTTAAAATCTTCCTGTTTTTCAATAATAAACTCTCCTAAAGTCTGGTTTCTTTCTGTTGTCATTTTTAAAAATGATTCTTAAGTTGTGTATTTTACACTGCAAATATCGTTAATTTTGTCATTGTATCTATGATATTAACCATTAAATCAACAACGCGTATGAATATTAGACCGGCAAAAACTGACGATATGTACGATGTGCTTCAATTAATTAAGGAGTTAGCGACTTTTGAAAGGGAGCCCGAAGCTGTAGAAATTACAGTTGAGGATTTAATCAGAGATGGGTTTTCCCAAAACCCTCTTTTTAATGTAATAGTTGCAGAACACGACCAAAAAATAATTGGAATGGCCTTGTATTACAACCGCTATTCTACGTGGAAAGGGAAAACAATTCACTTAGAAGATCTAATTGTTACTGACACGATGAGAGGTACAGGAGCAGGATATGCTTTGTATGCTGAAATTATGAATATAGCAAAAAGAGAAGGTGTAAAAAGAGTAGAATGGGTAGTGCTAAACTGGAATGAGGCTGCTATTAATTTCTACAAAAAATCAGGGGCAACTGTATTAGAAGATTGGTATACTGTTCAAATGGATTATAACGGAATAGAAAAATTTAGTAGTTCTAAATTATGAGAATATTTAAATTTGGTGGTGCCTCTGTTAGAGACGCAGAAAATGTAAGAAACGTTTGCAAAGTATTGCGAACTGTTGGTTATGAAAATAGCCTTATCGTAGCATCTGCTATGGGCAAAACGACAAATGCCTTAGAGGTTGTCGTACATAATTACTTCCAAAACAGATTTGATTTAGCTGAATCTCTGGATGTCGTAAAAAATTACCACTACCCGATTGTTAATGATTTATTTCCTAACAAAGAGCACGTGATTTATACTAAATTGGAAGAGCTTTTTGAAAATATCACTTACTTTTTACTAAATAACAAATCGCCAAATTACAATTTTGTTTATGACCAAATTGTAAGTTTTGGGGAAGTGATTTCTACAACTATCCTTCATTACTACTTACAAGAAGAACAAATAGTAAACCATTGGATTGATGCCAGAAACTTAGTAAAAACAGATACTGTTTATCGCGATGCTAATGTACATTGGGATATTACTATCGAAAATATTAAAAGAAGTATTAATACCAGTAACTTATATATTACGCAAGGTTTTATTGGGTCTGATTATAACGGATTCTCTACTACTTTAGGACGTGAAGGCTCAGATTATTCTGCAGCTATATTTGCGTATGCTTTAGATGCTACAAGTGTTACGATATGGAAAGATGTACCTGGTGTTTTAAATGCTGATCCGAGATATTTTACTGAAACAACTTTATTAGAACACATCTCTTATCAAGAGGCTATTGAACTTGCGTTTTATGGTGCATCCGTTATCCATCCAAAAACACTGCAACCTCTTAGACAAAAAGAGATTCCGCTTTACGTAAAGTCTTTCCTTAATCCGTTATTAGAAGGAACTAATGTTTCTAAAGGTGCGGCACTAACTCCTAATGTTCCTTGCTTTATTGTAAAGAAAAATCAACTTTTGATTTCATTATCTTCTAAAGATTTCTCTTTCATTATGGAACAAAACATTAGTGATATCTTCAAATTGTTTTGTGAGTACAATATCAAAGTAAATGTGATTCAAAACTCTGCGATTAGCTTTTCTGTTTGTGTAGAGGATAAATTCAACCACTTTGAGGACTTGAGATTGGTATTAAGCGACAAGTTCAAAGTGAGCTATAATGAAAATGTTTCTTTGTACACCATTAGACATTTTGACGACTTATCTGCTCAGAAAGTATTAGGCGATAAAACATTGCTATTAAAACAAGTAAATAGAGAAACAATGCAAATTGTAACGAAAGAATAATTGAAAAGGGATACTCTATAGTATCCCTTTTTTTATTTCTTTTCTCGTGATGTGCGTTGTTTATATGTAGTTTCTTTTCGTTGTAATAAGTCATTATCTGTTTTGGTTTCACTCTTTTCAACCACTTCTCCACTCCAAGTACCTGCTCCTGTTTTTACCCATTTTATTTCTTTGCCAACAACTCCTTTTATATAACCCCAAATACCTAATGTCAACATTAAAACGAAGAAACCGACAACTAAATTCACCCATATAGGTTTTTCTTCTCCATCAAATAAAACGTAAATCAATAACCCGTCAAATAACACCATTAACACAGGAACAAGTATATTTAAACCTACATAAGCCGCTATTTTTTTATAGCGCTTCATAGAATGTCCCATGGCATAAATCGTTACTCCAACGAATATAAAGATGATTATGGAAAAGAATAAGGTTACACCTAAAGACATTGCAATTATTCCAAGAGAAAGGATAGCAATATCAGAACGAGCTGCATCAAAATACACTGTTACCTTGCTTCCTATAGTAGGTCTTGAACTACTGGAATAATTTAAGGTTTTCTCCATTAACTGACCTTCTTCTGTTGTGAATCGAATGATTGGTGTGTACATAGTAGATGCTCTCCCGCTTTCAGAATCATAACTTTCATAAGAGGTGTAATCGTAATAAACAGCTTCGTATTTATCTCCTTTTGTAAATGTTCTTGTTTTATCATAAATAGTATCTCCTAATACTAATAACCCGGTTAAAGCAAATGTTGTAATACATCCAACGACTAAAAAAACATAACCAAAACCAATACAACCAAGAGATGTCCCCTTACTTTGTTTTAATCGCTTACCTATTCGGAAAGTCAGCCACAAACAATATAAAAAACCCAATATTACCGCATATTGATATGCTGATAATGACAAAATAGAAAGTATGTACATATTGCTAAATATAAGCAATGCATTTCTACTTTGTATGATTTAGTTTCCAATACGTACTTAGTTTAGATAAATTATTTAGTTCCCTACTACTTAAATATCAATTAATTATAGGTATTCGAGTAAGTAACTATTTTCATTTAGTAAAAGAGATTCTAAAATATTGTTTGAAGGACTTCTTAGCTGTACTACAAGGTAAGTTGGTTTATCAACTATTGAAAAGTTTGTAAAACAAGTGATTATCCTAAGTAATTACCTAATTTTGATAGTTTTAAAATATAGAATAATGAAAAAGATTTACGCTATTATTTTGTTATTATTTGTTTCTATTGATTGCAAACCCCAAAAGATTGCGATGGATAAACTGCAGGAGAGAAATGGTGTGTTTTATCTACTAAATACAGATGAGAAATTTAATGGAATTTCGACAGAGTACTATGCTAATGGGCAATTAAAATACGAAATAAACTACAAGGAGGGTAAACATCACGGAGTTGGGAAATGGTATTACGAGAATGGACAATTAAAAGCTGAAGTCAACTCCAAAGAAGGACAACTTTATAAAATTGGAAAGGAATATCACGAGAATGGGAAGTTAAAGATTAAAATAAATTTCCAAGAAGGGAAACCTCAGGGAAGCTCTATAGAATATTATGATAATGGAAAATTAAAAGCTGAAAGAAATTATAAAGATGGCGCACGTCAGGGCATTTCTAAAGAGTATTATAGAAATGGTAAATTAAAAACTGAAGTCAATTACAAAGATGGCGCGCGCCACGGGGTTTCTAAAGAGTATTATGATAATAAACAATTAGAATCCGAAGAGAATTACAAAGATGGAGAACGCCACGGAGTTTCTAAAAAGTATTATACGAATGGCCAATTAGAATCGGAAGAGAATTATATAGACGGAAAAGAAATTGGTAATTGTAAGTGGTATTATGATAATGGACAATTAAAATCTGAAGTGGATTACAAAGATGGGCAACTGCATGGAGTTTTTAATATGTACTATAAGAACGGGCAATTAGAATCCGAAGAGAATTACATAAACGGAAAACGAAATGAGATATTTAAGAGATATTATGACAATGGACAATTAAAAGCTGAAGAGCACTACAAAGATGGAAATCGCCATGGAAGTTCTAAAGAATACTATGATAACGGACAATTACAATTTGATAAAAATTACAGAAATGGGGAACTTGATGGTGTCTATAAAGAGTATTATAAGAATGGGAAATTAAGGTTTGAAGAGAACTATAAAAAAGATGAGTATCATATAATTCCTAAGAGGGAATATTAGATTAACCTCTAAATTGAAAAGCTTAGGCATATTTATAGACTTACATAAACATAAATAGCCAGTTTACTAACTAACCTGATTACAGTCATAGCAATCATATAGTCAACTAAAACTAATAATCCGTAATTAAAGCAATCTACTTGTTTAACTCTTAATTTAAACGCTATATCACTTATATTTTGTAACTTACCTAATAACCATATAAACAACGACAATTATGAAATACGTAAAAGAATTTTCGTCTTTAGATTTTGACAACGATGTACTACATGTAACTTTTAATCAACATCAAATTGAACACCCTATTGTTCAAGTTGAAGAGATTATAGATAATTTTGTTTATCAAATTAAACCGTGTAAAGTTTTTATTTCAAAGGCTCATAATATTGATATCAATTGCGATGTGCCTTTTAAAGGACGCGTTATCTTACGATAAAAAACAAAAAAAAGGTATCTTGAATCAAGATACCTTTTTTTCCTTTATAACTAACCAAAAAACCGCTAACTCTATTTTCATTTGATTATGAAGCAGCTTTAAAACCTATAACAAAGATACCTCACTCAGTTAGCTAAAAATATGACACTTATCAGCTTGGCTCAAAAAAAGCTTTATTAACTATTTTTTAAGCTTTTTTCCTCAACACGATTTATTTTTTTACTTTTATCCATAAATAAAATCGTATGCATTCTATTCACAAATATTCTCTGTGCTTTCAGCCTAATGATCAAATCATTGAGACTGTGAAACTAATGAAGCTAAAGCTCGCTGAAGAAATCGGCTGGTATAACAGCAAGAATTCATTGGCACACTTGACTATTGTTGAATTTCACGCTTCAGAAACTGAAATAAAAAGAGTAAAACAACAAGTTGAACGATGTTGTAATAGATTCGTTCCCACTGATGTGATTTTAAACGATTTTGACACCTATCCAAACGGAGCTTTTTTCTTAACTGTTGATACAAACGCAAAGATAATTTTACAAGACTATGTAAAGCAGCTACTTGAAATATTACAAGTCAAAGTGATAACTAAAAGTTATGATGCTCACTTATCTATAGCGCGTAAATTAGATGCTCAGAAAATAGAAAAAGCATATCAATTATTTGGAAAACAACACTTAGAATTTTTATGTAACCATATTGCACTTCGAAAATTCAATCTGGAAAGAAGACAATATGATATAATTGATACGTTTATGTTTCTTTCTCAACCTGATGACCGTCCCATACAAATGGAGTTATTTTAGGAAATACTACTTTATAAAAAAACATACCCTCGTTTTAAGAACAAAGATTATTGTAATACATTTGAATTAATTCCATTTATAAAAACAGAATTAACTCAAAAATCAAAAAATGATATTTACTAAGAATGTGCTTTTCCGCTCAATGTCTTTGAGCTTACTTGCTTTAACTTTTGCTTGTAATAGCGATGATAACTCAACTCGTGATGATGAAGGTTTTAGAATCATTCCACCAACGGCAGCTACTCCTTTAATTAAACCAACTGCTTTTTATATTGCTAATGAAGATTGGTTTGGACACGATGAAGGTACTGTGAACCAATTAGACTATAATTTACAACCACAATATCGAATTTATAGAGCCGCTAATTCTGGAAAGAAATTTGGTATAACCTTAGCTTATGCAACAGCTTATGGCGACTATTATTATTTTGTATCTAAGCAAGGAAACCGTTTTGTTATAACTGATAAGAATTTCAAAGAAGTAAAAACAATTGAAGATATCAATGGTGATGGACGTGCTTTTGTTGGTGTTTCAGATTCAAAAGGATACATCTCTACTACAAATGGGATAACTATCTTTGATATTAAAAGCCTAAAAACGGTAGATACAATAGCAGATGTTGCTGGTCAGACTGGAAATATGGTATATGCAGATGGTAAAGTTTATGCAGTAGTTCAAGGAAAAGGTCTTGTTATTATTGATACAAAAACAGATAAAGTTAAAATAACATTAGCTGGTAATTATACCCAGCTAACGATTGATAGACATGGTGTAATTTGGGCAGGAAAAGAAAAAGAACTTATCCGCATCAACCCAAAAGACTACAATGATATTAAATCTTACGACATTGCTCCATCGAATATACCAGGTACTTGGGGTGCGTGGAATGCTGGTTCATTTACGGCAAGTATGCAAGAAGATGCCTTATATTGGGTTTCAGATGCTGGATCATGGGGTGGTGGTAACAAAGTTGGTAAATTTGACACTACAAACGGAACATTAAATACAGATTTTCACCTATTAGGAAATGATGCTGATGGTAATAAACTTGCTTTCTATGGAGCTGGTTTACGTGTAGATCCTATTAATGGAGACATTGTCCTTTTAATCAAAAAAGATGGTTGGGCTACTAACGGAGGATACAATTGGACAAGAATTTTATCAAATTCAGGTGCTAAAAAAGGAGAAGTGTTTATGCAAGGTGGAGAAGCAAATGATAAGAATGGTCATTATTGGTTCCCTTCTATGCCTTTCTTCCAAGATAATAATGCTCCTGAAATATTACCAAATCAAATTGTACTTAAGCCAAATAAAGAATTTACTGTTTCTATTGGTGAAGTAATAATTGATCAAGACTCTCCATTAGGATTGATTGAAAAAACAATTACTAAATTTGATTCCACTTTTGGAACAGCAGTTATTGAAAATGATAAATTGATTTTCAATACGAATGACAAAACAGGAAAATCTTCAATAACTATTCGTGCAAATTCAAACGGTAAAGTTGTTGAAAAAAAGATAGAACTTTGGGTTAGAAACTAATTCATATTTTCAAAAAGGCTACGTAATCGTAGCCTTTTTTTACACCCATAAACTACTACATATCAATATCATAACACCATTTAAAAACTTCTTCAAACTAAAAGCTTTTTTTGTATTTTTGATTAAAATTTACATTATGAATTCGAAAAGCTACGTTGCCTTTATTCTTTTATGTCTCGGTCTATTTTTGACGAGTTGTAATGATAAAAACATCAATACTTCAAAAGCGTACTCAACAATTGAAAGCTATTTGAATGAGAAACCTATTTATGAGAGCAATAACTTTCAAATAGGTAAAATGCGATTGAAAACAACAAAAGATAAAGAGTTAATCACTTTTTATAAACAATTGGAAAACGAAGGCTATATCTCATTTGAAGAAGAAACTGCAAAAAAGAAATGGTTGTCTAAAGACTCTATTTGGAATGTTACTTTAAAGATGGCTGAAAAGTCTCACCCTTTTGTGTTAAGTCAAAAAAATGATAGAGTGAAAGTAAAAACAGTTGTCTATCGCTTAGATAAAAATAGCAATGTGCAAATTGAAAATAACGGAAAGAAAACAGCCACTGCGAATGTTATGCTAAACAAAGAGTTTACACCGTTTGCTTTTTTATATAAAGACAAAACTCCGAATACGAAGTTCATCACTAAAAAGTTTAAACTTAAGTATTCTGAAGAAAATGGTTGGAAGGTTACAAATTAGATTATGGCAAAAAAAATTACGTTTCTAATCTTTACGCAATTGCTTTTGTCTTTTGCATCTGCAATGCTCTTTTCTAAAATGTCTTTTGTAGGGCGAGTAAGTATTAGCCTGTTTTACAAAGAATACACAATTTTCAAAACCGTTTGGAAGACAGCATTAGTGATTTTTGCTATTCAATTGGTGCTGATTTTGATATTGGTTCTTTTTAAAAAATTTTCGTCTAAATGGATATATATCCCTATTATACTTCTTGCAATTGGTATTGGTATATATGGTGCGTATTATACATTTCAAGACTTTACAACAACGTCACATAAGCATATGAAAATATACTTTCACGCTGGTGGTTATTTATTTTGGGCTAATTGGCTTATTTCTTGCGTGTTTATTATGCTTATTAAAAAACAACAAACAACTAATGACACAGGATCTATAGGTAGTGAATTTACTATTCCTAAAGCTTCTATTGAAATTATTAAAGATAGTAATACTTCTACGGATTCATAAACTATTCTATTTTGAAAATAGTAATTTTGTGCATTAAGAAATGATAAACATGAAAACAAAAATATTTACTTTACTAACAATCGGAACTGTGTTTATAGCTTCGTGTACTGATAAGAAATCAGAGTCTACAACAAGTACTACTACTGAATCGTCAAAGAGTGCTTCTGAACAAACTGATAAAACTGTGGAGATTCCGATGCACGGAACAGGTGAAAACAGCTCGTCTTCAACAAATCAACGTTTTGAGATGAATGACGATATGAAACAAATGATACAAAACGAAAAGAGCAAATAACCTGCCTTTTCACAGAATTCTATATTAGAAAAACAATTCACTATAATTTTGACGATAAATTGTTCTTGTTAACTACACTGTAAACAAGATGATTTAAAATAAATAGATGTATTCCGTTCGTAATGCTTATTTTTGCAGTCTTATTTGAATTGTTTTTTAGAAAACTATAATTGATTTATGATACAAAATCCAAAAAGATACACGCTTACAGCGGCGTTGCCATATACTAATGGTCCTATTCACATTGGACACTTAGCAGGAGTATATGTACCTGCTGATATTTATGCAAGATTTTTACGTTTACAAGGAAAAGACGTAGCTTTTATTTGTGGAAGTGATGAACATGGGGTAGCTATTTCTATGAAAGCGAAAAAAGAAGGTATTACTCCACAACAAGTTATTGATAAATACAACGGAATTATCAAACAATCGTTTGCGGATTTTGGTATTTCTTTTGACAATTATTCAAGAACTTCTTCTTCAATCCATCATCAAACTGCTTCTGAATTTTTCAAAAAGCTTTATAATGAAGGTAAATTTATTGAAGAAGTTACTGAACAATTATATGATGAACAAGCACAACAATTTTTGGCAGACCGTTTTGTAACAGGTACTTGTCCAAAATGTGCTAATGAAGAAGCATACGGAGACCAATGTGAAAAATGTGGTACTTCATTAAATGCTACTGATTTAATCAACCCTAAATCGACTATTACAGGTTCTAAACCTATTTTAAAATCAACTAAGCACTGGTTTTTACCACTTGATCAATATGATGCATTCTTACGTGAATGGATTTTAGAAGGTCATAAAAATGACTGGAAACCAAATGTATATGGGCAGGTTAAATCTTGGTTAGAAGATGGTTTAAAACCACGTGCAGTAACTCGTGACTTAGATTGGGGTATTCCTGTTCCTGTTGAAGGTGCTGACGGAAAAGTTCTTTATGTATGGTTTGATGCTCCGATTGGGTACATATCTTCTACAAAAGAATGGGCAGAAAGAGAAGGAAAAGATTGGGAACCATATTGGAAATCTGATGACACTAAATTAGTGCACTTCATTGGAAAAGATAATATTGTTTTCCATTGTGTTATTTTCCCTGCCATGTTGAAAGCAGAAGGTAGTTATATTCTTCCTGACAACGTTCCTGCAAATGAGTTCTTAAACTTAGAAGGTAATAAACTTTCTACTTCTAAGAATTGGGCTGTTTGGTTACACGAATATTTAGAAGATTTCCCAGGAAAACAAGATGTTTTACGTTATGCATTGACATCAAATGCTCCTGAAACAAAAGATAACGACTTTACTTGGAAAGATTTTCAAGCAAGAAACAACAATGAGTTAGTTGCTATTTTTGGTAACTTCATCAACCGAGTTGTTGTTTTAACAAATAAATATTACAACGGAATTGTTCCTCATCCAAATGAGTTTTCTGATGTTGATATCGCTACTTTACAAGAATTAAGAGCGTACCCAAGTGTTATTGAGAGTTCTGTTGAAAGATACCGCTTTAGAGAAGCATTGTCTGAATTAATGAATGTTGCTCGTCTTGGAAATAAATATCTTGCAGATGAAGAACCTTGGAAATTGATTAAAGAAAATCCAGAAAGAGTAAAAACTCAAATGTATGTAGCTTTACAAATTGCTGCTGCATTAAGTACGCTTGCTGAGCCTTTCTTACCATTTACTGCTAACAAATTGAAGTCTATCTTAAATATTAGTACTCCAATTTCTTGGAAGTCTGTTTCTGAAGATACAGTAATGATTGCAGCAGATCACCAAATTGGACAAGCTGAATTGTTATTCGCTAAGATTGAAGATGAAGAGATTCAAAAACAATTAGACCGCTTAGAAGCTTCTAAAAAAGCTAATGCTGCTGAGAACAAAAAAGTAGAAGAACAAAAAGAAACTGCTACGTTTGAAGACTTCGCAAAATTAGACTTAAGAGTCGGGACTATTCTTGAAGCAGAAAAAATGCCTAAAGCAAATAAACTTTTAGTTTTAAAAGTAGATACTGGATTAGATGTTAGAACTATTGTTTCTGGTATTGCTGAACATTTCTCTCCTGAAGAAGTTATTGGAAAAAAAGTTACTGTTCTTGCTAACTTAGCTCCAAGAAAATTAAGAGGAGTTGAGAGTCAAGGTATGATTTTAATGACTGAAGATCCTGATGGAAAATTAGTTTTCGTAAATCCTGATAATGATACTGTGAAAAACGGTTCAACAATAAACTAAATAATAAAAGCGGTTATCTGATGTAGATAACCGCTTTTTTTCTTTACGACAGACATTTTTGAATTATTCAAACTCACTTGCCTTTTCTAAGAACAACATATCTTCCATAGTCAACTTCAAAGAAGTTGCTTTAATAATACTTTCTAATTGTTTAGCATTCGTAGCACTCACAATTGGTGTACTAATATCTGGTTTGTGAATTTGCCAAGCTATTGCAACCTCTGCTATTTGTGCTTGATATCGATTTGCTACAACAGACAAAGATTCTATAATACGAAGGCCTCTTTCATTTAGATAACCTTTTACCATTTCTTTACGCTGGCTGTTACTTATATCTTCTTGCGTTTTATACTTCCCTGTTAAGAAACCACTTGCTAACGCAAAATAGCTCATTACAGCAAGGCTTTCTTCCTTAACCAAGGGTAAGTACTCTTTTTCATATTTCTCTCTATCATAGAGGTTATATAAGGGCTGAATAGCTATGTACTTAGTCCATCCTTTCTCTTTACACAATTCATTCGCTGCCTTAATGCGATTTACTTCAAGATTTGAAGCTCCCAAATAACGTACTTTTCCTTCTCGCACTAAATCATTAAAAACAGACATAGTTTCCTCTTGAGAGACATTCAAGTCATCATGATGAGCAAAATATAGATCAATATAGTCAGTGTTCAACCTTCTTAATGAGGATTCTACTCCCATTCTAATATTATCTCTACTAAGTCCTCGTTGAACATCTTTCATACTTCCTCCTACCTTAGTTGATAAAACTATATTGTGACGCTTTTTAGACTCCTTAAACCATTTACCTATTATTGCTTCAGACTCTCCTCCAACATTACCAGGTGCCCAATGAGAATAGTTATTTGATGTATCAATAAAAGTCAATCCTTTTTCTTGAAGTTCATCTAACATTCTCAAAGACTCCTTTTCATTTATTGTCCATCCAAATACATTCCCACCAAAACACAATTCTGGTACTTCTAAGTCACTTTCACCTAATTTTAATCTATTCATCTTTTTATCTAACAATTCATTTTTAAAGGTAAAACTTTTAAAAAACTTAACGCATAAAAAAAGAGCTAATCATATGATTAGCTCTTTTAAAATATATTATAAAATTCTTATTAGAAGTTATAACGTAATGTTACGTTCCATGTTCTACCATTTCCGAAATAAACCTCGTTTGCAGTATCTACACCTTTCCAATTTACATTATTCGCTTTTGAATCACCACTATGAATATTAGTTCTTGAATAAGAAATATAAGTAGTATCAAAAACGTTATTAACATTCACGCGCATAGAAACACTATTTTGTTTCTCTTTACCAACTTTCATTTTGTATGATAAACCTGCATCAAATAAATTAAACGAAGGTAATGAAATAGATCCTTTAGAATCTTTAGATCCAAAATCAGTTGGGTTAATTCCAGCGTAGAATTTATCATTGTAACGGAAGTTACCATCAACTTTTAACCCTTCTACAATTTCATATGCAGCACCTAAATTTAAAATGAACTGAGGAGCATCTCCCACTTTAGCACCATCTAAATAAAGAGTTTTTTGCATTGGTTTTCCATTTTCTCCTAAGATTGGGTCGTTTGTTTGCTCATTCAAGAAATCAGCACTTACGTTCCCTTTGTACTTCCAATCACCCCAAGATAAAGATCCTGTAATGTCTAAACGATCAATTGGATTATAAATAAAGTCAACTTCTAATCCTGTATGTATTTGTTCAATACCATATAAGTTAGCATATCCAGGAGTTTGAGTTCCATTTTTACCTACATTAAATACATCTCTTTCGAAAATTCTTTGAATTCTGTCTTTCCAAGACGTACGATATAAGTTAACATTACCTCTAAATTTCTCTAAACGTAATCCATACCCTAATTCTAAACCAAAAATCTTTTCATTTTTTAAGTTAGGGTTTTCTGTATTACTATTATTAATATAAACTCCATTATTCATGAAAGGCTGACGAGAGAAATATCCAGAGTTAACAAAAACATTATGATTTTCATCAATATTGTAGTTCAATCCTCCTTTAACACTTCCTCCTGCTAAACTTTTCCAAGAAGTTTTATATTCTGAAGCACCTTTTTCAGTTCTACGGTCATATCCCATATAATCAATACGTCTAAACCATTGATTAGAGATAGATCCTTGTACGAATACAGTTAATGCGTCTTTAGAATACTCAACTTGTCCAAAACCACCTAACCATTTAACATTTCCATCATTGTCGTAAGCAACTTTTTCTCTCTTACTCCAATCAAGCCAAGGATTAGCTGGAGCTTTACTATTATAAGTTTCAGTAATAACACGATTACCAGTACTCTTATTAGCCATATCAATATAACCTGGAGCCCCTAAAAGGTTATCCAATACTTGGAAATGGTATCCTACATATGTACGAGCATCAACTCCAATATCAAAATTCCAATTCTCATTAATTTTAGCATTTAAGTTCATTACAGTACCATACCAGTCATGAGAGTTTATACTTGTACGACGTACAAGACCATTTCTTGATGTTGAATAATATTCTCCATCTTCCATAACTTTATCATTACCAAAACCTTCTACATGTTTTCCTGAATTCCATGCAGCGATGTCATCAAAACGGATATGTCCATTATTATCTTTAAATAAACTATCTCTTTGTCCCTTTCCATTAATACTTCCAAGAGCACCATTTCCTCCTCCACGGCCCCAAGAACCATAAGCAACAGTATTTAAAGTAAATGTTTCATTTATTCTAAAATCCCAGTTTACAGAAGCAATAGGTTTATTATAGAAGTTTCTTGCCCAAGAATATCCTTTTCCATTATACATACCATAATCAGCATTGTAACGTCTATTAGGTTTACCATTATCACTATATTCTAAGTAATCAGCGATTGTAGGGTTAGTACTACTTTGGTTGTGCCATTGATTAGCACCGGTAAAAGTAAATTGAATATTATGCTTAGTATCTTTTGAACGGTAACCTAATCCTAAGAAATATGCTACACTTTCAAAATCAGTACCTTCTGTATATCCATTACCGCGAGTATAAGACATTAAAACAGAAGCGGATAAACCATTTTCTAAAATACCTGTATTGTAAGATGCAGATCCTTTAAAATAATCATTATTACCAACACCTGCAGAAAGAGATCCTCCCTCTTTCATATCTGATGTTTTTGTAATAATATTCATCGTTCCTCCTACAGAAGAGATAGCAATTTTAGAAGATCCTAATCCTCTTTGAACTTGAACAGCAGATGCAATATCTTGAGCTCCAGCCCAGTTTGACCAATATACAGATCCACCTTCCATATCGTTAACAGGCATACCATTAACCATTACAGCGATGTTCTTTTGATCAAATCCACGAATATTAAGTTTTGAATCTCCAAATCCTCCACCAGCTTGAGAAGCATAAACAGAAGGAGTAGTATTTAAAAGTTCAGGAAATTCTTGAGAACCAATTTTTTCCTGAATAACAGCTGCTTTAATTGTAGAAACAGCAACTGGAGTTTTACGATCTTTTGCTACGTCAGCAACACCCATAATAACGATGTCATCCAACATATTCTCATCAGCAGCTAAAACAATATTTCCTAAATTAGCTTTTTTGTCAGCACCAATTTTAAAAGAAACAGTTTTTGACTGGTAACCAATAAAAGAGAATACTACTTCTCCTTTATCTGAAGAAACATTTAATTCAAAATTTCCATCCATATCTGTAGATGTTCCATTTTGTGTTCCTTTAACAATTACTGTTGCACCTGGTAATCCCGATTGGAACTCACCATCGATTACAACACCAGTAATCTTGTTTTGTGAAAGTGCGGATACTGAGGTAAGAATCATTACCATCATCAGCATCCAGTTCTTCAAGTTTTTCATTTTGTAAGTGTAAGTGATAAAATTAATTTTCGGCACAAATGTACAAAAACATCGATATTCAATGTTACCTTATCATTAAATTTTAACTTGCATTACAATTTAGACTTATTCTACTTTCTATTATTCAGATAATAATCCAATAAAAACACTGTAGAACTATCATGTTTACTGATATTTTTTGTTTTTATTTCATTTTGAATATTTTTAGCTAAAACTTTTCCATACTCTACACCAAACTGGTCAAAGCTATAAATATTCCAAATTACACCTTGTACAAAGGTTTTATGCTCATATAAAGCAATCAATGCCCCTAAGTTTTTAGGCGTTAACTTACTAATCAACAATGTATTTGATGGTTTATTACCACAGAACTCTCTAAAATTACTTAAAAACTCACTATTATCTGATTCATAAACCTCTCCAGATTTACCTTTTAATAATGCTTCACTTTGTCCAAAAAAATTAGACATTAAAATATCGTGACTTGAATTTCCTTCAACAAAAGGATTAACAAAACCAATAAAATCAATTGGAATAACTTTTGTTCCTTGATGAAATAGCTGAAAAAAAGCATGCTGTGCAGAAACACCTACTTCTCCCCAAATCAAAGTTCCTGTTTGATAATTAACAGGTATTCCACTTCTATCTTTATTTTTTCCATTACTTTCCATTATCATTTGTTGAAGATGAGCAGGAAACTTTTCTAATACCTGACTATACGGAACAACAGCTTCTGTTTCATATCCATAAAAATTATTGTACCAAACACTTAAAAGCGCCATTATTACAGGTAAATTACTTTCGAATTCCGCGCTTTGGAAATGATTATCCATTTCATAAGCCCCTTTTAATAAAGCTTCAAAATTATCATATCCAACTGCTAAAGCCACAGACAAACCAACAGCACTCCACAAAGAAAACCTTCCTCCAACATAATCCCACATTGGATAAATATTCTCTTTATATAGTCCAAATTCTTCAGCTTCTTCAACTGAAGCAGATACACCTATAAAGTGTTTGTTAAAATCTCTTCCAACGAGTTCCTTCTCAATCCAACTTTTAATACGTTTAGCATTTTCAATTGTTTCTTGAGTAGTAAAGGTTTTAGAAACAATTAAAACTAATGTTGTAGCTGGATTTAATTGTTTTAAAACTGAATGCAAATAATCATCATCTACATTCGATATATAATGAATTCCTAAATCATTTCTATAATTCACTAATGCATTTACAACCATCTTAGGACCTAAATCAGATCCTCCAATACCAATATTAATTACATCTGTAAACTTCTGTCCAGTCGCTGATAAGTACTCTCCATTTAAAACTTTCTCTGTAAAATCTTTAATTCTCTTACGAGTTCCCTTTATATCTAATAATATATCTTCTCCTTCAATCTCAATTTTCTTATTATCAGAGAAGTCACGTAATGCTGTATGCAATACAGAACGATCTTCTGTTGCATTGATTTTAAAACCGTCAAACATTGCATTTATCGCGTCTTTCAAGCCTACTTCTTTGGCTAAGTCAAACAATAACGACAATGTTTCATCTGTAACTTTATTCTTAGAATAATCTAACAAAAACTCCTCCCATTTAACGCTCAAACTATTAGCTCTTTGAGGATCTTTCTCAAAAAGTTTTTGCATTTGAACAAACTCCATATCTCCAAAATGATTTCTCAACTCTTTCCAAGACTGAGTCCCAGACGGATTTATACTTTTTAACATTAGCTTTTTATATTCTTATTCTTCTTTAAACTTCTCACTAATCGTTTTATCTAATTCCGCTTTCAAAGGATTAATATGCTCTTTAAACGCAGGAATATTTTTTTTATCCATTGGCTCAGAATTCGGTAATGCTTGCCCCATTGGATCAACTTGAACCCCATTCTTCCAAAAACGATAGCACACATGCGGTCCAGTTGCTAACCCTGTACTTCCGACTAATCCGATTGTCTGTCCTTGATCAACGTACTGCCCAACCTTAACTAATATCTTTGACATATGTAAATACTGAGTCGAATATGTTCCGTTATGTCGAACCTTCACAAAGTTACCATTTCCTGCGGTATAACCAGCTCTTTCAACAACACCTGATGCTGTTGACATAATTGGTGTTCCCGTTGGAGCAGCGTAATCCGTTCCATTATGAGACTTCCATCTTTTCTGTACAGGATGAAATCTATTTTTAGAGTACTTTGATGTAATTCTAAAGAATTTTAAAGGAGCTTTTAAAAACATACTCTTCATTGGTCTTCCCTCTTCATCATAATAATCAACACCTTTTGCACCATTTCTTTTATATGGAAATGAATACAGATCTTTTCCTCTATATCTAAAATATGCTGCATCAATCTTAGAAATACCAACATAAATAGTATCATTTATATACTTCTCTTCAATGGTTACAGCAAACCTATCTTCTGGCTGTAACTTAAAAAAGTCTATTGACCAAGCAAATATTTGTGACATCTTAGTTGCTAACGATTGGTCAACTCCTTCTTTGCTAAGGCTTAATGATAAAGAACCATCAATTGTAGAAGCAACGGTACGTCTTTTTATGGTAACTGGATAAGTTTTTGTATATGCGTGAATAGTATCTCTCAAATCGATAACTTGATAACCTGAAATATTTGGATGATACACAAAAGCAGCAAGCTTTTCTTTTTCTTTTTTATATTTCACTAATGCATACGGCTGTCCTACACGAATATTTTTAACATTAAACGTGTCTTTTACCTTCGAAACAATATCATGTACTTCAGTAGCATTTAGATTATTATTACCAAAAATCTTTCCTAAATTATCACCGCTTCGAATGGTATCTTCAACTAATACATAGTCTTTCAAATTAAAACCATATAACTCGGCAACTACCTCTTCTGCGTTCTCATCTTCTACTTGTGGTTCAATAGTCGGCTCTTCTGTGTTTTTACACGAAAAAAGTGCCAACGAGACCATTATACTATATATAAATTGCTTCAAAATGTAAATTCTTTACTTCAACTTCTTTTCTAAACTAATCCCCAATTGTCTATTTCCTCTTTTGACCATAATTCTGGAAAAAATATACGTTTTTGATATTGTGGTAACATATACTTCTTCCAATCACTCCCCCCTGTTGCCTCTTTAACTCCTTTCACATCATCATCTAAATATTTTTCAGCTGTATGATAATGCCCCAATACCCAGGTCACATTTATTGTTTTATCTAAATGTCTCATCGCTTGTATTAATTCTTTATCACTACGAGCCGCTTCTGGCAACATTACAAATTTCTGCCATAAATTTGTTTTTTCATAGTCTTTCATGGCTTTAACAAAAATTTCACAATATTTATCTTCAAATGCCTTCAATAAATAAGACTTCTCACCTGTTCGATAATCTTTGCCTGCAGCCTGCCAGTATAAATATTCTAACGCTTCTTTTTCTGAAATATTTTCCTTTAATGTATCAACAAAACGTTTATCTATTAAATTATACCAATCGGTACAAGCAAACTCAATTAAACGATATTGACTACTTTGAAAACCACTTGCTGGAGCAAGTGTATTACGAAATTGTAAATATTGATCCTTACTCATCCCATCTTTCATAATGGAAAAAGAAGATGTTAGCATATCAAAATATCTACTTATACGATTAATCTTCTCTTTAAATAATTCAATCGTCAACTTATCATCTTCACAATTACTAACTTGGTTAATTTCCCAAAGTACCATTTTAAACAATAATTCATTAACCTGATGATACATTATAAACACCATTTCATCAGGAATTATTGTTCTCTGTGTTTGCAAATTCAACAATGCATCTGTTTGTATATAATCCCAATATGTTAAAGGCTTAGCATAGAGCATTCCTTTTATATGAGTTTCTGTCTTCAATCCTAACTCATCAAATCTATCTTCTAAGTCCGTATATAGATCAATAATTGTTTTCTCTTCCATTACTTTTCAAATTCAAGCTTACTAACTAAGTTTTTATACTCTTCTAAATCTGCTTTTAAGGATCCAACAGCTAAACTTGCTTTTATTCGAATAGGAACTTTATTATTATCTGCAGTTACCCATACTGTTAAGCTTTCTTTTTCTTTAAAAACTCTACCTGCCATAACGTAGGGTCTAAATTTCAATGTTTTTGTTCTCCCAAACTTAGTTTTCAAAATTTCTTCACCAAGATATTTTAGCTTAAAACGAAAAACTTCACCGTCAAAAAACATATCAATTTCAACAGACTCTCCTTGTTTCATAGTGTTCAAACCTGGATACTTTCTCAAATAATAGAAAGCAGAAACAATATCTTGAACATCTTTAACAACAGAATATTCTTTTTTTGTCTGTTTTTCTTTATCATGAACTAAGACCTTCATTGTTTTGTAATTAAAAACACCATCTTGATCTTTAGTATACCCTCCCTCATCAATTTTTCTAATAAAACGATGAGGAACAACACTTTTCTTTTCAAAATAACTTTCATAATTGTCATAGACTTTAAAGAAAGCTTTAGGCACACCTGTTGTATATCCAATGCCTTTTGCATGATATACAGGTATTCCATTATAAACTGTGTCTGTTAATTTCAGAGTAGCTATCCCTGCATTAAATATACCATAACTAATGCGGAATTTTAAATATTCACCAGTATCAAATGCCTTTGGCAAAGTCTGTGCAAATAAATAACTTGTACTTATAAGAAAAGCAACAAGTAAGAAGAGACGTTTTTTCATATTGGTCATATTTTATTCAAAAATAGCAAACAAAAAAACCCAGCCAAAGAAATGACTGAGTTTTTATGCTATTAACCAACCAAAAAACTATAAATTATGAAAAATTTATTACACTCAAATAAAGCTTATGACGACCTTATTTTTGCGAGTGCAAATGTATAGCTTTTTTTTAATTAAAACTACTGTCATTGCATTTTAACTAATCATTAACTTTACAAGCTTATTTGTTGGTCTTTTTAATATTTAATTAACTGAATTCTAAAGTGTTCCTCTTTTTTCTTGCTCACGTTCAATAGACTCAAACAAGGCCTTAAAGTTACCTGCTCCGAATCCACGAGCTCCCATTCGCTGAATAATTTCAAAAAACAAAGTTGGTCTATCCTCTACTGGCTTAGTAAAAATCTGTAATAAATACCCTTCTTCGTCAGCATCAATCATAATACCTAACTTTTGAAGCTCTTTAATATCTTCTTTCATCATATCCATATGAGATCCTAAACGTCGAGGAATATCATCATAATAAGCTTGTGGTGGTGCTGATAAAAACTCGACTCCTCTACTTTTCATTAACCCGACTGTACTTAAAATATCATCAGTAGCTACAGCAATATGTTGTACTCCTGGTCCATTATAAAAATCTAAATATTCTTCTACTTGAGATTTTTTCTTTCCTTCTGCAGGTTCGTTAATTGGGAACTTAATACGCCCATTCCCATTAGACATAACTTTACTCATCAACGCAGAATATTCTGTATTAATTTGTTTATCATCAAAAGACAAGAAATTCACAAAGCCCATTACATCTTCATACCAGTTAACCCACGTATTCATTTCATTCCATCCAACATTCCCTACCATATGATCAACATACTTCAATCCAACTGCAGTTGGATTATAATCACTTTCCCATTTTACAAATCCAGGTAAGAATATTCCTTTATAGTTTTTTCGCTCAACAAACATATGAACTGTTTCACCATAAGTATAAATACCAGCACGAACAGCTTCTCCAAATTCATCCTTTTCTACTATAGGTTCCATATACGACCTTGCGCCTCTACTTATCGTTTCCTCATATGCTTTACGAGCGTCCTCTACCCATAATGCTACAACTTTAACTCCATCACCATGTTCAACAATATGATTATTTAATTCTGACTCTGCAGTCAAAGGAGTTGTTAATACAATTCTAATTTTATCTTGCACTAAAACATAAGAAGCACGGTCTCTAACACCTGTTTCTAAGCCAGCATAAGCTAACGATTGAAATCCAAAAGCTGTCTTATAGAAATGCGCAGCTTGTTTAGCATTCCCTACAATAAACTCTACATAATCTGTCCCTAAAAGAGGTAAAAAATCTTGTGCTCCTTCAAATATCTTTTCTAAGCCAAACTCTACTGATTTAACTTCTCTGCTCATAATTTATAGTTTAATAGTTGTTGTGTTCTAAATTTCTGGATCTAACCACGATTGGTAATATTGCTCATCTGCAATTTCCATTGCCTCTTCTGTTAACATTAATGGTTTAAAAGTATCTACCATTACAGCTAATTCCTCTGTGCTCTTTTTACCTATAGAACGTTCTGCTGCACCAGGATGAGGACCATGTGGAATACCGGCTGGATGTAAAGAAATATGTCCTGCTTCAATATCATTTCTACTCATAAAATCTCCATCTACATAATATAAAACCTCATCACTATCAATGTTACTGTGATTATACGGTGCAGGAATTGCATCTGGATGGTAATCATATAAGCGAGGAACAAATGAACAAATTACAAATGCATCTGTCTCAAATGTTTGATGAACAGGAGGTGGTTGGTGAACTCTTCCTGTAATAGGTTCAAAATCGTGAATAGAAAACGCATAGGGATAATTATAACCGTCATAGCCTACTACATCAAAAGGATGTGTAGCATAAACCATATCGAAAATTTCGTCTTGCTTTCTTACTTTTATCAAAAAGTCTCCTTTTTCATTATGAGTTTCTAAATGATTTGGTCTTCTTATATCACGCTCACAAAATGGAGAATGTTCTAAAAGTTGTCCAAACCAATTCCTATAACGTTTTGGAGTATAAATTGGTCGCCTTGACTCAACGATAAACAATCTGTTATCTTCAGTGTCAAAATCAATTTTATAAATAACACCACGTGGGATTAAAAGATAGTCCCCGTATTTGAAAGTTAAATTTCCAAGCATCGTGCGCAAGGTTCCTGTACCACGATGAATAAAAATCAACTCATCAGAATCTGTGTTTTTATAAAAATAATCATCGGTAGATTTTAAAGGCGCTGACAATACAATAGTACAATCACTATTGGTTAAAACAGCCTTTCTGCTTTTTAAAAAGTCTTCCTCTGGTTTTACCTGAAATCCTTTTAATCTATAAGATTGAATGTTATTAGCTTTCGCTATTTTTGGAGCAACACTATATTGTCCTAAAATCTTTTTAACCTGAGTTGGCCTGTGTTCGTGATACATATTAGTTGACATTCCATCAAATCCAATAGTTCCAAACAACTGTTCATAATACAACTCTCCATTTGGTTTTCTAAAAATAGTATGTCGCTTAGGAGGTATCTCTCCTAACTGATGATATAATGGCATAATTACTAAATATTTTTGGTTGGTAAATAAAATATCGTAAGTATGCTACCTCATTCTGGATCTCTCTTAATAAGGTACTTTAATAAAGCTAATAAGCCGTCCCATTGTGTTTTCATAATAACACAAATATCGACATTAAAATGAATTATGCAATTTTTAATCTAAATTTATTTCACATATACACAACAAATAGCTTTTATTAAAACCATATCCTTAAAACCAAAAACCAACTGAAAATACCGAATATGTTTTTCCTGTATCTGGTGAGTAAGTAAACTTAGCTTCAATTGGACCAATGATAGTTTGCATACCATATCCTACTGCATAACCAGTATATCTTGTTTTAGTAAACCAATCTCCACTGTTAAATATATCATCTCCTGCATTTGCATAGTTTGCTGAAATATTAATATGATGCTTTTTAAATATCTCATAATCAAACTGAACAGACCCCATTATATATGAATCTCCTCCAATACCTAATAAATCATAACCATAAAAAGGAACAATATTATCTCGCTCTGCAAATCCATACCCTCCTAAGAAATAACCAAAACCAATTGTTGGTAAAGTTCCTATAACAGCACCAAGTTTTGATTTCAAATCAACTGAAAGTTTATTTGTAATACGTGCAGCATATCCTATTTGACCTGTAATAGATGAGAAATTTTCAAAATTCCCTAAATAATCACTTGAATAAAAATAGTTTTTATACTCTCCTTTGAATAAGAACCCTTTTCTTGGAAAATATTTGTTGTCATAAGTATCAACAACAACATTAGCAAATCCTCCTAAATAATGACTACGATCGAATCGAGAATCTGCTGTATTTAAAGTTTTACTACGAATATCAAAAAAATGATGCTCAACCCCTATACTCAATAAATATTTTTGTTGATAAAAAGTTTGAAAATATAATCTATTCTCTAAATCCGCATAATTAATTCCAAACATTGAAGGAGGATTATCCATTTCAACAACACCTCCTGCTTCTAACAACATATTATAAGGTAAGTCTCTCTTAAATTGATTAAATTTAGAATTAAACCCTACACTCCAATAAAATCCATTATCGACAAAATAATTAAAATTATATCGCATATTGTCACCTAACCCAACATCTAACGAAGCTACATCACTCTTAGTAAAAAGATTCTTTTGAGTCACATTTACTAATGCAGCAGATTTATATAAAGCGTCATAGTGAATACCTAATTTTAAATAACGTTGAACAGGATTTTCTACTAATTCCATATCTAACGAATCCTCATCTCCATCCTTATTAAACACATAGGAAATACTACTAAAGTTTTCAGTTCCGTTTAATTGTGTAATACCTTTACTCAATTGCTCAAAACTAATTTTAGAATGAGGTTTAAAACCTAATTTACCATAAACATAGCGTCTTGTGTATTTCTCAAGACCATTAATATTAATATCTGAGACCTGAATAGAATCCGTATACTTTGGTACATATTGTTCTTTTAAAACATTAGGGTTTCCTCCTACTGTTTTTAATTCATCAATTACTTTATTTGCTGCTTCTGCTCCTTTATCAATAATAGCACGACCTTCATCAAAAGATACTACTGTATATCCAACAATATCTGGTTTAATATAAATATCAGTATGGGGCTGCTTTCCTTTCATTTGATTAATCGTAGAATAATTTGAAATTTGCAACAATAAATCTGGAGCTCCTTCAATTTCATCCATATTCTTCAACCCATCTTGAACATCAACACCAATAATAATATCAGCACCCATCTTACGTAATTCTTCTAAAGGATAATTATTGACAACCCCTCCGTCTATTAAATTATGCCCATCTATCAACACAGGAGCAAATAGCGAAGGAAAAGCTCCACTTGCTAAAATTGCTTGAGGCAAATATCCTTTATCTAAAACGATACCTTCTCCAGTTTCTAAATCTGTAGCAATACATAAGAATGGTGTATTTAACTTACTAAAATCGCGGACATCTCTAACATGAGCTAACAACTGATTCATCAAATTATAATTATACATCCCTCTTGATAACGCTTTAGGAAACCCTATTTTAAATTTATCAAAAGGTAATGTCAATGCATAAATTTCATCATTTTTTTTCTCATAGAAAGATTTAGATAAACGAGGTATATAATCTCTGATTAATGCAGAAACATCAATACTACTGAAAATAGAGTCTAATTCAGAAGCTGTATAACCAGAAGCATACAACCCTCCAACTATAGCTCCCATACTTGTCCCTGCAATATAATCTACCTTTACTCCTTGTTCTTCTAAAACTTTTAATACTCCAATATGTGCTAATCCTTTAGCTCCACCTCCACTCATCACCAAACCAACTTTTGGCCTTTTCTCTTCTTGAGATTGACCATAAATCACTGTATTTGCAACGATACTAACTAATATTAAAAGTATTAACTTACGCATGATTCTCAATTATTTAAATATCCCTCTAATGTAACTTAAAAAACTCAAAAACAATCTTGCCTTTTGATTTTCCTATAACTTTTTCTAATTCTTCTAAGCTTGCTTCTTTAATACGTTTCACAGATTTGAAATAATTAAATAAACTTGTTTTTGTTTTCTCACCTACACCTTTAATGTTATCTAACTCACTTGTAATTGCATTCTTACTACGTTGATTTCTATGAAATGTCAATCCAAATCTATGTGCTTCATCTCTTAAATGAATAATAACCTTCATCGTTTCTGAACGCTTATCCAAATACAAAGGAAAACTATCTCCTGGATAAAATATCTCTTCTAAACGTTCGGCTAAACTTATTACAGGTACTTTCCCTCGCAAACCTAAACTTTCTAAACTTTTTAAAGCTACACCTAACTGTCCTTTTCCCCCATCTATTACAATCAAATCAGGCAATGGCTGTTTCTCTTCTAAAACTCGCTTATATCTTCGATAAACGATTTCCTCCATTGAATCATAATCATTAGGACCTTCAACTGTTTTTACATTAAAATGGCGATAATCTTTCTTACTTGGCTTACCATCTTTAAAAACAACACAAGCAGCAACCGGATTAGTCCCTTGTATATTTGAGTTATCAAAACACTCTATATGACGTGGTTCATTATGCAAGCGCAAATCTTTCTTCATTTGTTGCATGATACGATTCACGTGTCTCTCTGGATCAACAATCTTAATCTGCTTCATTAAATCCATACGGTAAAATTTAGCATTTCTCTCTGATAATTCTAATATACGTTTCTTATCACCTAATTTAGGCACTGTAATATGTATACCCTCCGCCACTTCAACATCAAATGGCACAATAACCTCCTTTGATGTCAAGTTAAATCGTTCTCTCAATTCTGTAATTGCTAATTCTAATAACTCTACATCAGTTTCGTCCAATTTCTTTTTTACTTCCATAGTATGTGAACGAATAATTGAACCATACGATACTTGCAAAAAGTTTATATAGGCAGCTGATTCATCAGAAATTATAGAGAAAACATCTATATTACTAATCTTCGGATTTATAATCGTTGATTTTGCTTGGTAATTCTCAAGTAAATCTACTTTCTCTTTTACTTTTTGGGCCTCTTCATATTTCATATCTGAAGCTAATTCCATCATATAATCCTTAAACCCTCTCAAACTTTCTTTGAAATTACCTTTCAGAATATCCCTAATATCTTTTATCTTCTTATCATATTGCATATCGCTTTCATACTCTTGACAAGGACCCGCACAATTACCTATGTGATATTCTAAACAAACTTTAAACTTACCAGATCGAACATTTGTAGTTGATAGATCATAGTTACAGGTTCTTAAGGGATACAATTCTTTTATTAATTCTAAAAGCGTATGAACTGTCTTTATATTGGTATAAGGTCCGAAATACTCTGAACCATCCTTAATCATTCTACGTGTCATAAAAACACGAGGAAATGGCTCTCGCTTAATACAAATCCAAGGATATGATTTATCATCTTTTAAAAGAACATTATACCTTGGTTGTAATCGCTTAATCAAATTGTTTTCTAACAATAATGCATCTGTTTCTGTAGGAACAACAATATGTTTTATTGTTTCTATTTTCTTAACTAATACATTTGTCTTTGCATTGTCGTGAACTTTATTAAAATAAGAACTTACCCTCTTTTTTAAATTTTTAGCCTTTCCTACATATAAGATCTTATCTTCCTTATCAAAATATTGGTAAACCCCAGGTTGATCAGGCAGTGTTTGTATTTGTAATGCTAAAGACGGTTTTATTGGCATTGGGTATGACTTTTTATTTGATAACAAAAATAACATTATTTTATCGCTATGCCATCTATTATACAGATCAACTATTTGACCATCCAGAGCTTCAAATATTTTTTAAATAAAAACTACTTTTTCCTATCTTCACATTTCAAAAAAAAGCTATGACTATACTTGACGAAACTATTTTACCTGGAGAAACAAAAACACTTAATTTAGAAATAGCACGTTTACACACAGCAACTAAACTTAAGATACCAGTAATTGTTTCAAGGGCCAAAGAAGACGGACCAACAGTTTTATTATCAGCAGGCCTTCACGGAGATGAAATTAATGGCGTAGATATCGTTAGACAAATTGTTCATTCTAAAATTAACATTCCTAAAAAAGGAACTATTATCTGTATACCTGTTATCAACATATTTGGTTTCATTAACAAATCAAGAGAGTTTCCTGATGGAAGAGATATGAATAGAGTTTTCCCAGGAAGTAAAAATGGATCACTTGCAGGTAGATTTGCATATCACTTAATTCAGTATATTCTTCCTTATGTTGATTACGCTATTGATTTCCATGCAGGGGGGCAAAGTAGATTTAATGCTCCTCAATTACGTATAACTCCAGACAATAAAGAATTAGAAGATTTAGCAACAATCTTTAATCCTCCTTTTTTACTGTATTCAAACCAAATATCTGGTTCTTTTAGGAATGCTTGTGCCAAGAAAGGTATCAAAATGTTATTATTTGAAGGAGGTAAATCATTAGATATAAATAGTGATGTTTCGACAATGGGAGTAGAAGGAACAAAACGATTCTTAAAAGCTTTTGATATGCTTCGAGATAACTTCCTTATTGAAAAAGCAACAGAAAAAATGACTATTATTACAAATTCTGTTTGGGTACGTGCTAAAAAATCAGGGCTTTTACACGATCAAGTAAAAATTGGTACTTTCGTAGAAAAAGGTCAAGTATTAGCAGAAATATCTGACCCCTATGGAAACGAAAATACACTTATTAAAGCTCCGAATAAAGGATATGTAATAAATGTTAATGATGCACCTATTGTTTACCAAGGAGATGCTGTTTTTCACATTTCTAAAAACATAAAATAATGAATAAAGAAGAACTAAGAATTAAATACAAAGCACTACGCGATAACTTATCAAGTGATGAAATAGAAGACTTAAGTTTACATATCGCTAACCGAGCACTACAATTACCGATTTGGAACAAAAGTAATTACCATCTTTTTTTGAGTATCACAGATAAAAAAGAAATTAATACTGAGTACCTTCTACAAATATTAGCTGGAAAAGACAAGAATGTGATTTTGTCGAAATCCAATTTTAAAGAAGGAACCTTAACAAACTTCTTACTAACTGATAATACTACAATCAAAATAAACTCTTATGGCATTCCTGAACCTGTTGATGGAATACAAGTACCAGAGCAGCAAATAGACGTAGTTTTTATTCCTCTATTAGCTTTTGACAAACAAGGAAATCGAATTGGATACGGAAAAGGTTTCTATGATCGTTTTTTAGAAAAATGTAATCCTAATATCCTCAAAATAGGGGTAAGCTTTTTTGAACCTGAAGATTATATTAATGACATACAATCTAATGATGTTCCATTAGATTTCTGCATTACTCCAAATACAACATATACTTTTTAAAAAGTTGCACACTAAAGTTCTACTTCTGAAAAACACGTACACATAATTTATTATTATTTACTTTCAGCAGTCCCAAACTCAAGCTATCAAATTAAAAAAAGAATAACAACAAAAAAGGGCCTCCAAATCGGAAGCCCTTTTTATACTTTATATGTCGTTTATTTCTTAAACACTTTCTTATTAAAAACAATTAGAATACCTACTCCAACTGAAATCGCAACATCCGCAATATTAAAGATTGCATTAAAAAAAGTAAAATCATTACCTCCTACAAATGGCAACCAGCTTGGTAAATTACCTCTCCAAATGGGAAAATAAAACATATCTACTACTTTTCCATGAAACCAAGTCCCATATGGCTTATCTGTAAATATAGTTGCTAATTGATGTGTACTATCATCAAATATTACTCCATAAAAAACAGAATCTAAAATATTACCTACCGCCCCTGCTAATATTAAAGCAATAGCGACTATTAGATAATTAGAAGCTTTTTTATTAATAGAATCACTTAACCACCACGCAATACCTCCTACAGCAACAATTCGAAAAGCTGTTAAAGCTAACTTACCATATATACCTGGTAACTCAACTCCCCACGCCATCCCATCATTCTCAATGAAATGTATACGAAACCAGTTAAAAACAACATATTCATCATTTAATACAAAAGTAGTTTTTATATAAATTTTCAATACCTGATCTAAAACTAATACAAGTAGAACAAGCAAGTAAGCTCTCTTTAAAGACATTTTTTCTTATTTACGCAAGGAACAAATGTATATTATTTTATTAGATAAAAAAAGCGCTCTTTTAGAGCGCTTTTAATTTTATTAAAGATTAACGTTGCATATTTTTTGCTTCAATACTCATTGTAGCATGAGGCACTAACTTCAATCTCTCCTTGTCAATCAATTTACCTGTTACTTTACAGATACCATACGTTTTGTTTTCGATACGAACTAAAGCATTTCTTAAGTCGCGAATAAACTTTTCTTGACGAATTGCCAATTGAGCATTTGCTTCTTTAGACATTGTTTCACTTCCTTCTTCGAATGCCTTGAATGTTGGAGAGGTATCATCTGTACCATTATTCAAATCATTCATATAGGCGCTTTTGATCAATTCTAAATCCGCTTGAGCTTTATCAATCTTAGCTGTAATCAACATTTTAAATTCCGCCAAATCCGCATCAGAATAACGTACTAATTCACCTATGTCTTTCATGATTTTAATTATTTTAAAATTAACACTCGTGTCTTTAGCTCATCGAACTCTACATCAACACCTTCTACTAATTCAGTAGTAAATTCTAATGTATGAGTCAACGTTTCAGATTTTATGTAATCTTCATTCGCTAAAACAGCCTCTTTTATTTCTTTTTCTTCTTTTATTACAACTTTAATTTTATCTGTAACTTCAAATCCAGAGTCTTTTCTAATATTCTGAATTCTATTTACTAATTCTCTTGCAATTCCTTCGCTTCTTAATTCTGGGCTAATTGTTATATCTAATGCCACTGTTAATCCACTATCATTTGCAACTAACCATCCTTCAATGTCTTGAGATGTAATTTCCACATCTGACAATGTTAAGATAATGCTTTTTTCTAATATTTTAACATTAATCTCTCCATTTCTTTCAATTTCAGAAATATTTTCTTGTGTAAACTTCTGTATCTCCTTAGCTATCAATCCCATATCTTTTCCAAAACGTGGTCCTAATGTTTTGAAATTAGGTTTAATCTGCTTAACTAAGATTCCTGAAGCATCATCTAAAAGTTCAATTTCTTTTACATTCACCTCTGCTTTAACAAGATCCGCAATTAATTCAATCTCTCCTCTTTGTTTTTGATCCAAAATAGGAATCATAATTCTTTGAAGAGGTTGACGAACTTTTATCATTTCTTTCTTACGTAGAGACAATACTAAAGATGAGATAACTTGTGCTTTTTGCATTCTGCTTTCTAAATCTTTATCTACAACTTCTTCTTCAAAAACTGGAAACTCTGCCAAATGTACTGATTCAAATCCTTCTGAAGATGTCGTTAATGTTAAGTCTCTGTAAAGTTTATCCATAAAAAATGGAGCAATTGGAGATCCTAATTTTGCAACAGTAATTAAACATGTGTACAATGTTTGGTATGCAGCAATCTTATCTTGTGCATATTCTCCCTTCCAGAATCTTCTTCTACATAAACGAACATACCAGTTACTTAGGTTTTCTGTTACGAAATCAGTAATTGCTCTCGCTGCTTTTGTTGGCTCATACTCTGCATAAAACTCATCTACACGTTTTACAAGTGTGTTTAATTCAGATAAAATCCAACGATCAATCTCTGGTCTATCTTTCAATGGAACATCTTGTTCTTCATACTTAAACCCATCAATATTAGCATATAACGCAAAGAATGAATAAGTATTATATAGTGTTCCGAAGAATTTTCTTCTAACTTCTGTAATACCATCTAAATCAAACTTCAAATTATCCCATGGATTTGCATTTGATATCATATACCAACGTGTTGCATCTGGTCCGTGTTCAGCTAAGGTATCAAATGGATCTACAGTGTTACCTAAACTCTTAGACATTTTCAATCCATTCTTATCTAAAACTAAACCATTAGACACAACATTCTTATATGCTTTTGTATCAAATACAAGCGTAGCAATTGCGTGTAAAGTATAGAACCATCCACGTGTTTGATCTACTCCTTCTGCAATGAAATCAGCTGGGTATGATAAGTTATTATCAATCAACTCTTTATTTTCAAAAGGATAGTGCCATTGTGCATAAGGCATAGACCCTGAATCAAACCATACATCAATAAGATCTGCTTCACGATACATTGGTTTACCTGAAGGTGACACTAAAACAATATTATCAACAACATTTTTATGCAAATCAACTTTGTCATAATTCTCTTCAGTCATATCTCCAACTACGAATCCTTCAAATGGGTTCCCTTGTTGATGTCCTGCTTGTTGTGACTTTTCAATTTCAGTCATCAATTCTTCTACTGAACCAATAATCATCTCTTCAGTCTTATCCTCTGTTCTCCAAATTGGCAATGGAATACCCCAATAACGAGATCTCGATAAGTTCCAGTCATTCGCGTTTTTCAACCAATTTCCAAAACGTCCTTCTCCTGTTGCTTTTGGTTTCCAATTCACCTCTTCGTTTAATTCAAACATACGTTCTTTTACTTCCGTAATTTTAATAAACCAAGAATCTAAAGGATAGTATAATACAGGTTTATTAGTTCTCCAACAATGTGGGTAACTGTGAACGTATTTTTCTACTTTAAATGCTTTATTTTCTTCTTTTAAACGAATCGCAATTTCTACATCTACAGAACGCTCTGGAGCTTGTCCTTCATCGTAGTATTCATTTTTTACATATTTCCCTGCAAGGTCTCCCATTTCTTTAACAAAACGTCCTTGTAAGTCAACTAATGGAACTGCGTTACCATCTGCATCTAAAATTAACATCGCTGGTACCTCTGGCGTAGCTTCTTTTGCTACTTTAGCATCATCCGCTCCAAATGTAGGTGCTGTATGAACAATACCAGTACCGTCTTCTGTTGTAACAAAATCACCTGAAATTACTCTAAAAGCATTTTCTGGTGTTTGATATGGCAAAGTATATGGCAATAATTGCTCATATTTTGTCCCTACTAAATCAGCTCCTTTAAAATCTTTAACTACTAAGAATGGTATTTTTTTGTCCCCTTCTTTGTATGCATTCAATTCTTCTTCTGTTGAAACTTCAACAAACTTCCCAGCAAATTGCTTTCCTACTAATGGTTTCCCAAGAACAACATTTATAGCATCCCCTGTATATTGATTAAATGATTTTACCAACACATAATCGATTTTCGGACCTACTGTTAATGCTGTATTTGAAGGCAATGTCCATGGTGTAGTTGTCCAAGCTAAGAAATGAATTGTTCCAAATCCTTGTAAGAACTCTGGCAATGTTTCATCTATCGCTTTAAACTGAGCTACAATCGTAGTATCTGTAATATCTTTATAACATCCAGGTTGATTAATCTCGTGAGAAGACAATCCTGTCCCTGCTTTTGGTGAATATGGCTGAATAGTGTACCCTTTATAAATCAAATCTTTTTTATAGATTTCTTTTAAAAGCCACCATACTGTTTCCATATATTTCGGTTTATATGTAACATATGGATCATTCATATCAACCCAATACCCCATTTTCTCAGTAAGATCATTCCACAAGTCAGTGTAGCGCATTACTGTACGCTTACATGCTTGATTGTACTCCTCTACTGTGATTTTTGTACCAATATCTTCTTTCGTTATTCCTAACTCTTTCTCTGTTCCTAACTCAACTGGTAATCCGTGAGTATCCCATCCGGCCTTACGCTTTACTTGATATCCTTTTTGAGTTTTGTATCGACAAAAAATATCTTTAATTGCACGAGCCATTACGTGGTGAATCCCTGGCTTACCATTAGCTGAAGGTGGTCCTTCAAAAAATACAAAAGGCTTATTATCATCTCTTGTACTAATACTTTTTTCGAATATTGATTGTTCTTTCCAAAACTCCAGCATCTCTGATGCTACCCCTGACAAATCAAGACCCTTATATTCTGTAAATTTAGTGCTCATCGTTGTTAACTATAATATTTTTTATCAATTGCGCGAATTTAAACAAATTACTTCAATTCCATCCTAATTAATTGGCAGAAAAACCATTAAAAAACAATTAGAGTGAAAAAACTTCTTGTAAAACCTCTAAAGATTTTGGCTTTCTAAAATCACTCACGTGTTGCTCATAGTAACTTATCAATAGCTTTAGAAGCTTTTTTCTATCTAATCCTGTGAAAACTTTTTGTTCTTTATTAAACCCAAGGTTTACTAACCTTTTTAAAAGTATTGTCTCTTCTTCATCTACACAAACAGGCGTAAAATGATTTGTAAAAACTCCTCCTTCAAGATCAAAATAAAAACAATCTATGTCTTTTATTGCTGGGTAAAAACCATAAAACTTACTAATCTCTAATAACAATATTAAATGAAAGTTATATGTCTCATCATGGGTATCAAACCATAATAAAGCAGTTTCTAAAAAAGTGTAAAAACTAAGATCTTTCACTCGATCTTTTATCAAATTGTGTAATACTTCTGCTACAAAAATCGCAATACAATTCTTAGCATAATCGTAATAAATTGTTTGGTACACATTTCCTAACTTCACTTCTTTAAAATACTCTAATCCTCCTTTGTTTTTAAAAGTAAAATCAATCTCTAACATTGTTAAAGGCTGAAAATAGGCTATTTTCTGCGCACTTTTCCCTTTTGAAAAAGCATTGCGTACAAAAAAAGACAATACTCCTTCTTCTTCTGTTAGGCATTTCACAATCAAACTTTTATCTTGATATTTTAAAACACTTAATACAATCGCCTTTGTCTTAACCTGCATTCCTTCTTATTTAATTGCAATATACTCAAACTACTTATAAAAAAAGCAGTATAAACACACTCCTCAAATATAAGTTTTAAAATATGATTTATTCTAATAATCAAGTCATTGAATATGATTTCTGCCTTTTTTCATAACCTAATCGAAATCTATCCTTTCCTATCGACTAATCAATATCAAAATTCATAGCTTTGCAATTACTATGAAAAAATTGAAAATGAAAAAAATAATTTACACCTTACTAATTCCTATCGTTTTTGGAAGCTGTACTAAGAACACTAACTTCGCATTTGAAGAAAGAGAGTTTAGCAGAAAATCATCTTTAAACTGCACTACTGAAAACTGCACAGAAATTACAATCAATGCTGCTATTATTGTTTCCCCTGACAATTCTGCTTCCCAATTAATTAACAAAAGCAATATTGCGTTAATTAACGAACTACTGCCTTTTACAGATAATGGAACTAATGTTAATCAATACGAAGAAATAACAAATACTTTCATCTATGCTTATGAAGAAATTGCTCAAAAGTTCCCTACAGACGCTTTTCCTTGGAAAGCAACAGTATCAAATAATATAACTTTTTACAATCACGAATTAATAAGCTTTGCCGTTGAATACTACACCTATTCAGGTGGTGCACACGGATTTAAGGGAGAAAAAGCTATACATTACAATCCTAATAATGGCCATATATATACTAACGAAGAACTCTTTTCTGATTGGCAAGGTTTTCAACAACTTGTAAAATCACAGCTTCGCTCTAAAATTGGAAGTGACCAAGATAGTATACTATTTGATGATGATCAATTTAAAATGCCAGAAGACATCTTTTTTTATGAAGACTCAATTATAGCATATTACAATAGTTTCGATATTTCAGCTTTTTCTGATGAACCTGTTAAAATTGAAATCCCAAAAATTCAAGCAGATACTTTTCTGAAAATAAAATTGGAACCAATAGCAACAAACGAATAATAGTAAACTAAATTTACAAACGAATAAAAAGCACTTTTAGACTTTGAGTATCTATAAAAAAATATTTAAACAGACTGCCATCTATGGATTAGCCGCTGTGTTCCCTAAGGTTATAGGATTTTTTCTTGTTCCTTTTCACACAGAAGTAATGCAGAATGATGCATATGGACAGTACAATGTCGTATATGCCATTTTAATGTTCTTTAATGTTATCCTTGCTTTTGGTATGGAGACTGCTTTCTTTAGATTTTATAATCTACGAGAAAACAAAAAGGAAGTATTCAATAATGCATTGCTTTTCTTATCAATAACTACATTACTTTTCTTAGGAATTGCTTTACTAACAGAAGATTTCTGGGCTACTTTTTTAAATATCCCATCTGAAATTCTACAATATGTAATTTGGATATTGGTACTTGATGCATTAGTTATTATTCCTTTTGCAAAACTAAGAGCAAATCAACGTCCAATGGTTTATAGCGCTATTAGAATTGGGAATGTCTGTATTTATACATTCTTAAATGTGTTTTTCCTATATTTCTTGCCAAAATTAAGCATTGCTTATCCTGAAACTATTTTTGATAAAATCTATATTAAAAACTATCAAGTATCCTATATTTTTATAGCTAATCTTGTAGCAAGCTTACTTACATTCATTGTTTTCTATAAAGATTATTTAACAATTAAGTTGAAGTTTAATAAAGTACTGGGAAAGGAAATGATGCGTTATGGAGTTCCCATTATGATCGGAGGACTTGCTTTTGCAATCAATGAAAGTTTTGATAAAATTCTTCTGGAAAGATTACTTCCAGCAGATATTGCATTATCTGAAGTTGGAAAATATGCTGCTTGTTATAAACTCGGTCTTTTTATGGTTCTTTTTAGACAAGCATATACACTTGGAATTGAACCATTCTTTTTCAACTATGCTAAAAATGATGATGCCCCAACTAAATACGCTACAATAACAAAGTACTTTACTATTTTCGGAAGTGCTATTCTCTTAGGAGTTGTTGTCTTTTCTGATATTTTAAAAGTATTATTTATAAGAAATGAATCGTATTGGGATGCTATGGCTGTAGTTCCTTTAATTTTATTAGCCAATTTCTGTATGGGTATTTATACAAACCTATCTGTATGGTACAAGTTAAGAGACAAGACAATGGTAGGCGCTTATATCTCAATATTTGGAGCTATTCTAACCCTTGTCTTCAACTATTTCCTTATTCCTTTTTGGGGATATATAGGATCTGCTATTGCAACTTTAATAGCCTATGCTTCAATGATGCTAATTTCATACTTAATGGGACAGAAATATTACCCTATACCTTATGATAAAAAGGCTATCTCTGGATATTTAGGTTTAGCTGTCGTTCTATCATTTGGATATTTTTACTTCTTTAGAGAAAACTATTTTGTGGGAGTTACAGCAATATTAGTATACGCTCTTATAGTCTTTAAAAGCGAACAAAAAATAATCAAAAGTATCTTGAAGAGATAACCCTCTATTTCTTAATTGATTATAAACAAACTATATTATTTTCCATAATAACCTAAATATTTTTTTTGCAGAAATAAAAAAACATTTTATATTTGCACCGCAATAAAGGTAAAACAACCTTCCTCCTTAGCTCAGTTGGTTAGAGCATCTGACTGTTAATCAGAGGGTCCTTGGTTCGAGCCCAAGAGGGGGAGCATTTAAAAAAAGCCAGTCTTACGACTGGCTTTTTTTGTTTTATACTATTTCTCAAAATCAGAACTCAGTTATTAATACACTTAAACAACATTTATCATAACTGAGATAACCTGCCCTATTTTATACTTCATCAAACTAAACAGGTACTTGCTACATTTTGAGTATTTCAAAGACAAACCTCAATAAACAACATTCATATACTTACGTCGTAAAAGTTTCTTAAAAGGCCTATAAGAAGCCCTAATCAGTACAAATAAGAAGCTAAATCAAAAAGCCCCTTACATAATTTATGTAAGGGGCTTTTTATATAATCAATTTAGCAATACATTTTAGTTTGCTAAGATAATAATCTTATTATCGCTCAACTCTAACGTTCCAAGGTTGATAGGTAAATGATAAGTATCTTTACTTACTTGTTGAAATTTCGAGCTAAAAGCTGGTGCAATAGAAATGTTTTGCCCTGTAAACTTTACGTTTCCTTTTGTTAGAATCGAAACAATAGGAGCGTGATTGTTTAACATTTGAAACTCTCCTTTTGCTCCTGGAACAGATACAGAAGTAACTTCTCCAGTGAATAAAGTTGCCTCAGGTGATACAATTTCTAATTTCATAATGATATTTTTAAAATGTGATTAGACTATAATTCAGCAAGCATTTTCTCTCCAGCCTCAATTGCTTCATCAATTGAACCTTTTAAGTTGAAAGCAGCTTCTGGGAAACGGTCTAATTCACCATTGATAATCATATTAAATCCTCTGATAGTATCTTTAATGTCTACTAAAACTCCAGGGATACCAGTAAACTGTTCTGCTACGTGGAATGGTTGAGACAAGAAACGTTGAACACGACGAGCTCTATGTACAGCTAATTTATCTTCTTCAGATAACTCTTCCATACCTAAGATCGCGATAATATCTTGTAATTGTTTGTATTTTTGAAGGATTTCTTTCACACTTTGCGCACAAGCATAATGCTCTTTTCCTAAAATCTCTGGAGTTAAGATACGAGAAGAAGACTCTAATGGGTCTACTGCAGGGTAAATACCTAACTCAGCAATTTTACGTGACAATACTGTTGTAGCATCCAAGTGAGCGAAAGTTGTCGCTGGTGCCGGGTCAGTTAAGTCATCCGCAGGTACATATACCGCTTGTACTGATGTAATCGATCCTTTTTTAGTTGATGTAATACGCTCTTGCATCGCACCCATTTCTGTTGCTAAAGTTGGTTGGTAACCTACTGCAGAAGGCATACGCCCTAATAATGCAGATACCTCAGAACCAGCTTGAGTAAAACGGAAAATGTTATCTACGAAGAAAAGTACGTCTTTTCCTTGGTCATCTCCAGCTCCATCACGGAAGAATTCAGCGATAGTTAAACCTGATAAAGCAACACGTGCACGTGCTCCTGGTGGCTCATTCATCTGTCCGAATACGAACGTAGCTTTTGAATCTTTCATTCCTGGTCTATCTACTTTAGATAAATCCCATCCTCCATTTTCCATAGAGTGCATGAAATCATCTCCGTATTTAATAATACCAGACTCTAACATCTCACGTAATAAGTCATTCCCCTCACGTGTACGTTCTCCAACACCTGCGAATACAGATAAACCTCCGTGTCCTTTTGCGATGTTGTTAATTAATTCTTGAATCAATACTGTTTTTCCTACTCCAGCACCTCCAAATAATCCAATTTTACCCCCTTTTGAGTAAGGTTCAATTAAGTCGATTACTTTAATTCCTGTGAATAATACTTCAGTTGAAGTTGATAAATCTTCAAATTTCGGAGCAGCACGGTGAATAGGTAAACCACTATTTCCTTCTTTAGGAAGGTTTCCAAGACCATCAATAGCGTCTCCTACTACATTAAACAATCTACCGAATACATCTTTTCCAATTGGAACTTGGATTGGTGAACCTGTAGAAACTACTTCATAACCTCTACTTAAACCGTCTGTAGAGTCCATTGAAATTGTTCTTACTGTATCTTCTCCAATGTGTGATTGTACCTCAAGTACTAATTTAGAACCATCTGGTTTTGTGATTTCTAATGAATCATAAATTCTTGGAAGTTCGGCGTTTTCAGAGTTGAATATCACGTCAACTACTGGTCCGATAACTTGCGCAACTTTTCCTGTAACTTTAGACATTGCTTATGTATTTATTTAACAGCTATTTACGTTTAATGAAAAAATCTACTTTTTCAGAGTGCAAAGATAGTTTTTTTCTCTGAATATTAAAAAGTTTGAAATTTTATTTTTATACAAAATAAAAGCGGACTGTTTTTTAGCCCGCTTTTTGTGATTATTCAACCGTTACTGACTTAGCTAAGTTTCTTGGTTGATCGACATTACACTCTCTCAACACTGCAATGTGATATGAAAGTAATTGTAATGGAATTGTCGTTAAAATTGGAGTCAAAGCTTCAGAAATACCTGGAACCTCAATAACGTGGTCAGCTAATTCTCTAACTTGTTTATCTCCTTTTGTTACTACAGCAATAATTTTTCCATTTCTTGCTTTAATCTCTTGAATATTACTCACCACTTTGTCATAGTGATTTTGATTTGGAGCAATTACAATAACTGGCATATGCTCATCAATTAAGGCAATTGGTCCGTGTTTCATCTCTGCAGCCGGATATCCTTCTGCATGGATGTAAGAGATTTCTTTTAGTTTTAGAGCTCCTTCCAAAGCAACTGGGTAGTTATATCCTCTACCTAAGTATAAACAGTTTGTAGCGTCTTTATAAACTTCCGAAATTTTTAAAATCTCGTCATTTTGCGTTAACGCCTCTTCTACTCTTTCTGGAATAATAGATAACTCGTGTAAGTATTTTAAATACTCTGAATTCGCAAGCGTACCTTTCGCTTTAGCTAATCTTAGAGCAATCAAAGTAAGTACTGTAATTTGAGTTGTAAATGCTTTTGTTGAAGCTACTCCAATTTCTGGTCCGGCGTGTGTATATGCTCCGGCGTGTGTCTCTCTTGCAATTGAAGACCCAACTACATTACAAACACCAAATACGAATGCTCCTTTTTCTTTTGCTAATTTAATAGCTGCTAACGTATCTGCAGTTTCTCCTGATTGAGAGATTGCCATTAATACATCTGATGAATCTATAATTGGGTTTCTATATCTAAACTCAGATGCATACTCTACTTCTACTGGTATTCTTGCAAATTCCTCTATTACATATTCTGCAACTAAGGCAGCGTGCCACGATGTACCACAAGCTGCAATAATGATTCTTTTTGCATTTAAGAACTTATCGATATTGTCTTCAATACCTGCCATTCTAATTAAACCTTGATCTGCTAATAAACGACCTCTAAAAGTATCTTTAATTACTTCTGGTTGCTCGTAAATTTCTTTCAACATAAAGTGCTCATAGCCATTTTTCTCAATTTGCTCTAAGTTTAATTGTAACTCTTGAACATAATGAGTAACCAATGAATCATCTTTAATTTTACGAATACGCAAAGGTTTATGTAATCTAATAATTGCCATTTCTTCATCTTCTAAATAAATAGCATTATTAGTATACTCTATAAATGGAGAAGCATCAGAAGTAATGAAGTATTCATTTTCACCAATTCCAATTGCTAATGGGCTCCCTAAACGAGCTGCAATAATTTCATTTGGTTTCTTAATATCCATTACTGCAATTGCATATGCACCTACTACTTGGTTTAATGCAATCTGAACAGCTTTTCCTAATTTTACTTTTTGTGTTTTTTGAACGTCCTCAATTAAGTTAATCAATACTTCTGTATCAGTTTCTGATTTAAAAGTATATCCTCTTTTAATTAATTCTTGTTTTAGAGAATCATAATTCTCAATAATTCCATTGTGGATGATAACTAATTCTCCTGAATTAGAAAAGTGTGGGTGAGAATTCACATCATTTGGAACACCGTGTGTAGCCCATCTTGTATGACCTATACCAACAGTTCCTTTTTTTACTGCATCATCACTCTTTTCCTCTAAGTCGGCAACCTTCCCTTTTGTCTTGCAAAGGTTTATTTTCTCTCCATCAAATGTCGCAAGTCCAGCAGAATCATATCCTCTGTACTCAAGTCTTGTTAACCCTTTAATTATCACAGGGTATGCGTCGCGATGTCCTATGTATCCAACAATTCCACACATAATTGTTTACTTTTTAACTTTAGTATAAAAAATTTCTAATTTCATTTTTTTATCGCTATCAGTTGTTTTTGGCCCGTGTAACACTGTTCCAAGTGGACAACTTAATGATAACGAAGGGATAGTAAGTGTTGTTTTAGGTGTATTGTCGATTGGTGTTTCTAATGATTGCATACTATATCCAGCATTTGCAAAATTATTTGCAACAGTTAATGCTAACTTTGGACTGGCATTAGTTTCATTTTTAATTACTCCTCTTACGTGATCAGTAATTTTAAACTTATAGTAATTACCTTCTTTATTGTTTTCTGTATCTTCTTTTACAAATATTCCATTGTACCCAGATTTAATACTCTGAGCAGTAGTCATATTATCACTTGTAAAATCAGATAATGGTATTGCATTATCATAATCGTATAAGAATAAACGCTCCGGATTTGGAAGTCCATTCATTTGATTACGATCTACAAATATTGTTAAATAAGCCTCATTAATAAGTACTTTCTCTTCTTTCAAACGCTTCAACTCTTCAAAATCATTGCTACGCAACAAATCTATAATAGCAACACTACCTTCTCCTCCTCTTAGATACAAGAATTCATCTCCTGTTTCTGGATTCGCCGATGCTACTTTAGCTTTATACTCCTCGTCATTTGAATTATTGTACAAGTTTACATTAAACTTAGTACTTGTATTTCCGTTTGGAGCAAATGTTAAAGTAATTTCTTTACGCTGTTTTTCAGTTGTTTCTTTCGTAGTAGTTTCTTTTTTATCGTCACGAAGAATAATAACTAATTTCCCTTTAGTAATATCTACAAGTCCTGCCATTCCATTAGAACCATTTCCGTTTGCTTTAAACAAAAGACCTCTAAATAAATTATTAAAAGAACTTGAATTACCTAATTGTGTTTTATTCTTTTCTATAAATTCTTGAAAATAAGCTTTATCTAAATCTAACCACATACCAGGGGCTAAACGCTCTTTCACAAGTGGCTTCCCATTTGCTTCGTCTCTAATAACTTCTCCTTTACTATCAGTTCTATAGATAGTTTTATCTCTATTACTAAATGTAAATTGTTTATTTTGAGTAGCGTCAGCAGAATTATTCAACGGTTTAGAGCTCACTTTTTGAGATTCAAAAAGCCCTAATGTGTTTGAATAAAACTTTAATGATCCTCCTGCTATAATGTCTTCATTATTTAGATAATATCCATTTTGATAAACCTCTAAATTAAAAGTTCCATCACCATAGATGTTTTTAAGTTTATACTTATTCACATCATTCTCAACTTTATCAAATTGAGAAAAATAAGGCAAGTAAACATAAACAGAATCGACAATTGGATTGTCATTGATAAATGCAAAAGTATTTCCATTATCAAGTACCTGTACAACAAGATTATTACTTGACTCCCCAAACAAACCATTCTTTAAGTATCCAAATGATGTTTCGTTTAATCGAGATCCATCAGCCGCTCCATATGATTGGTTGTATGCTTTAATATCTTTTACAGTATAAGAAACGATATCAAATTTTCCATCGCCGACAATATTACTTCCAGCTTCCGTAAAATCGCTTTCACAAGCTTGTAATGTTACAATACCTAAAGTAAGGAATAATCCTTTAATGATTTTTTTATGGTTCATATAGCCAATCCTGTATGTTTGGTTATTACTTTCTTCTGAAGATGTTTTCTACAAAAACTTTTGATAAAACTCAGTGTATGCCTTTGCAAATTCATCTTTCGGAACGAAAGGTAAAAAAGGTTTTTCAGAAGACTCGATAAATTTTGTTAAATTTGAACTTACTTCCTCTGATGCAATTATCACTCCATCAGAGTTTTTGATAGCATTAATCATAATGTTCTCATAAGTTGGAGTTGAGAAATCTTCCAAAATTTCTTCAGGAAGTTCATCAAATGCAACTTTTTCTTTCATATTGTCACTTAAAACGCCACTAAAGCCTTCTTTAAAAATAGAAGTAACTACTTTCGTATCAGAAAAGATAGCCTCATCTTTATAATAGTGTTTTAAATACGTTGGCAATAATGAAGCCATCCATCCTTGAACGTGAATTACGTCAGGGACCCAATTTAATTTTTTAATTGTTTCGATAACTCCTTTTGTAAAGAAAATTGCTCTCTCATCATTATCAACGAATAAGTTTCCATCTTCGTCTGTGAAAGTTGATTTTCTTTTAAAATATTCATCATTATCGATAAAGTAAACCTGAATTCTTTCTTTCGGAATTGAAGCGACTTTAATAATCAACGGCATGTCCATATCATTAACCACAAGATTCATTCCTGATAATCTAATAACTTCATGCAATTGATGTCTTCTTTCATTTATGCTACCGTATCTTGGCATAAAAATTCTTATCTGGCCTCCTTGGTCATTTATCATTTTAGGTGCATCATATGACATAGAAGAAACTTCATTTTCTGCTAAATATGGCACTACCTCTGATGATACATATAATATCCTCTTTTCTTTCATCTTCAATTATAATTTCTGTATTTGAAATAAATAAACAACGCAAATTTACGAAATTTTAGCGAGTTATTTTCTAAATAACTAATTTTGCCATTATTTTAAACTCGAAGCTAATGTTTCTTTTTAGTACTAAAGCTGAATTACAAGCGCATTTAAATACATTTCGCGAAGCTAATAAAGCAATTGGTCTTGTACCAACAATGGGGGCCATTCACAACGGGCACCTTTCATTAATGGAACAATCATTAAATGAAAATGAATGTACGGTTGTTAGTATTTTTGTGAATCCTACTCAATTCAACAATGTTGAGGATTTAGAAAAATATCCACGTACATTAGAAAGAGATGTGGAGAAAGTGAAGTCTCTTTCTAATCAAATTGTAATATTTGCACCGACAGTAGATGAAATGTATGGTGGAAATACTGTAGCCCAATCATTTGACTTTGATGGACTTGAACACGAAATGGAAGGGGCACAAAGACCTGGACATTTTGATGGTGTCGGAACTATCGTAAAGAAATTGTTTGAATTAGTTCTACCGAATAAAGCTTATTTTGGTGAAAAAGATTTTCAACAATTACAGATTATTCGCAAACTTGTCGAAAAAAACAACATCCCTGTTCAAATCGTGGGAGTGCCAATCTTTAGAGCAACTGACGGATTAGCAATGAGTTCTCGCAACGAAAGAGTCTCTCAAGAGGGATTGCAAAAATCTACTTTCCTTTACAAAGTTTTAAAACAAGCTAATGAACTTTTTAAAACCGAAAGCGTAGAAAAAGTTAACCAATTTGTTGATACTGAATTTAAAAATAATTCTAACTTTGAACTCGAATACTTTACAATTGCAGAAGAAGACACTTTAAAAACAGCTTTGAATAAAGAAGCTGGTAAAAATTATAGAGGTTTCTTAGTTGCTCATATCGAAGGTGTTCGATTAATCGACAATTTATCATTTAACTAAAACTCAAGCGAAATGCAAGTTGAAGTAGTAAAATCTAAAATTCACCGTGTAACCGTAACAGGAGCAGATTTACACTATATTGGAAGTATTACAATTGATGAAGCTCTTTTAGAAGCTGCCAATATGATTGAAGGTGAAAAAGTTTCAATTGTAAATATCAACAACGGTGAACGTTTTGAAACTTACGCAATTCCAGGACCAAGAAATAGTGGAGAAATCTGCTTAAATGGACCTGCCGCACGTAAAGTGCACAAAGGAGATATCGTTATCATTATTTCTTATGGTATTTTAGACTTTGAAGAGGCTAAGAAATTTAAGCCTTCTATTGTTTTCCCTAATGAAGAAACGAACTCTTTAACTTAATTGTTTGAAACAAAAAATAAGTAAAATAATTAATATTCTACTCCCACTTTTGCTGGGAGTTTTTTTGGTTTATTACGCTTATAATAAATTTACATCTGAACAGATTGAAGAGATGATGATGCACTTTAAAGGTGCTAATTACAATTATATCATTATCGCTTCAGTCTTTTCTTTATTGAGCCTTTGGGCTCGTGCTTATCGTTGGAAATATGCCCTAAACTTTATGGGATACTCTATTTCTACAACAACGAATTTTATGGCCATATCTATTGGCTATTTAATGAATCTAACTGTACCAAGGTCTGGGGAAGTATCGAGAGCGCTGGTTCTTCAGAAATATGAAAAAGTCCCTTTTGACAAAGGTTTTGGAAGTATTGTCTCTGAACGAGTAATTGATCTAATCTGTCTCCTTATTTGTGTTTTTGTAGCGCTTATTTTACAATATGATGTCTTAAAAGATTTCTTATTGCGCTATGTCCCTATTGAAAAACTCGGAATAATTGGTTTACTTTTCTTAGCTTGTTTTGCCATTGGTATCTACGTTTTTCTATATGTTAAATGGAAAGTCATCTTATTTATCAAGAAAAAGCTAAAAGGACTCATCGAGGGGGTTAGTAGCATTTTTAAGATGCCTCATCGCACTGGTTTCCTTTTCCATACTTTCTTAATTTGGGGCGGATATATCGCTACTTTTTACTTTGGAATGCACGCTTTAGAAGAAACTACACCACAATCTTTACCTATGGTGATGTCTGCTTTTGTCGCTGGTAGTTTCGCTGTTTCTTTTACAAATGGTGGGTTTGGAGCTTTTCCGTTAGTCATCTCTGAACTATTGCTTTTATTTAGCGTATCTGCCGTAGCGGGTACTGCGTTTGGTTGGATACTTTGGACAACACAAACAGCTATTGTCGTTGTTTTTGGGGCACTATCTTTTATTTTACTCCCTATTTATTACAAGAAAAAATAATACAGATAATATTATTTTTCGTCACTTATTCTTACCTGAATTACCCCTAACCTAATTATATTTTATTCTTGATTGCATAAGTGTGGTCGTTGATATAAAACTTAAATTTGTACTTTAGTTCAAAATCGAAAAGAATGGCAAAGGTAAAAACAGCTTTTTTCTGTCAAAGTTGCGGGGCTCAAACTCCTAAATGGATGGGACAATGTCCTACGTGTAGAGAGTGGAATACTCTTGTTGAAGAGGTTATTCAAAAAGAAGAAAAAACAGGATGGAAGGCTGCAACAACGTCTGGTTCTACAACAAAAAGAGTAGCAAAACCTTTACGTGTTAAAGAAATTGATAGTACGGAAGAAATTCGAATGAATACATTAGACTATGAGTTAAATCGCGTTCTTGGAGGTGGTTTGGTTCCTGGATCAATGGTTTTATTGGGTGGTGAACCTGGTATTGGTAAGAGTACTCTTTTATTGCAAATTTCTCTTCGCTTACCTTTTAAAACACTTTATGTATCTGGAGAGGAAAGTCAAAAACAGATTAAAATGCGTGCAGAACGTATTAATCCTGTAAATGACAATTGTTATATTCTGACTGAAACTAATACACAAAATATCTTTAGACAAATAGAAGAAATTCAACCTGATGTGTTGATCATCGACTCTATTCAAACTTTGCACACAGATTACATTGAATCTTCTGCAGGTACCGTTTCTCAGATTAAAGAATGTACGGCTGAATTGACAAAGTTTGCTAAAGAAACGGGAACTCCTGTCTTAATTATTGGCCACATTACAAAAGATGGAAGTATTGCCGGACCTAAAATGCTTGAGCATATGGTTGATACGGTATTACAATTTGAAGGGGATAGAAATCACGTGTATCGTATCTTAAGAGCTAATAAAAACCGTTTTGGTTCTACGGCTGAATTAGGTATCTACGAAATGCAAGGCAGTGGATTAAGGGAAGTTTCAAATCCTTCTGAAATACTTATCTCTCACAAAGACGAAGAATTGTCAGGAACAGCAATTGCCGCAACATTAGAGGGTATGCGCCCTTTAATGGTAGAAGTACAAGCATTAGTTAGCACAGCCGTTTACGGAACACCTCAACGTAGTGCTACGGGATACAATCTAAAGCGCTTAAATATGATTTTAGCTGTTTTAGAAAAGAGAGCTGGCTTTAGGTTAGGACAAAAAGACGTTTTCTTAAATATAACTGGAGGAATTACTGTTGATGATCCTGCAATTGACTTAGGGGTAGTTGCATCTATCCTTTCTTCCGATCAAGATATTTCTATTGACAAAGGAGTAACTTTTGCTGGGGAAGTTGGTTTATCTGGAGAAATCAGACCTGTTAATCGTGTTGATCAGCGTATTCAAGAGGCAGAAAAACTTGGATTTACTCAAATTTTAGTTTCTAAATACAACAAAATAGGCTATACAGGCTCAGGAATAAAAGTTATTTTAGTTACTAAAATAGAAGATGTAGTTGAACATTTATTTGGTTAAGTAATCTTTTCAAATAACACTTACATAAAATATTATATAAAAGCTTCAACTGCATAGTTGAGGCTTTTTTTACACACACAAAATTCGAATCAATAAAAAAATTGGTCTAAAGTGCTTTACTTTTACATTGACGGTTTTAGTAAAAGCGTTCGTATTTCAATCATTAGAGTAATTATTAACTCTACATAAACCAACTTAAGCCATATACCTTTTTAATATCTTTATGTAAGTTAAATTGTATTATCATTATGGACTTCTTTGATACTTGTTTCAGACAAGTACCACATAACTACCACACACCTTCGGGAAAAAGGCTTGTTTTCCGAACCTCTGTGGTACTAATGTGGGAGATGTGTCGAACATGGTACAATTAAAACTACACTTTACTACGTTCTATATTGCAAGAACAATTCAATGCATTATATTTTAATCTTGGTTTACTTTTTTTCTTATAGAAAAGAAATCTTTATACTAAGTCCCTAAATTTAGCACCTTATCCTAAATTGCGAATAAGATTATAAAAAATAGATTTATAAATAAGAGTACAAAATGGTGTAAAATAAAAAAAGCCAGTCTTACGACTGGCTTTTTGAATGCTCCCCCTCTTGGGCTCGAACCAAGGACCCTCTGATTAACAGTCAGATGCTCTAACCAACTGAGCTAAGGAGGAAGGTTATTTTCTACCTTTATTGCAGTGCAAATATAGTACGATTTTTAGTTTATACAAACAAAAATCTCAAAAACCTCTAACTTTTTTACACTTCATTCTTTAGTGTCGGAAGCCCCAGTTTATAACGGGTTGCAAGCAAGCGAATTACAAAAATAGCTACTGCTGTACTTACTTGAACAAAAACTTCATCTAACCCTATAAAAGCTAAAAAATAATATATCATAACCCCAAAAATACAAGCTAACGCATACCATTCTTGTCTAAAAATAGCAGGAATCTCATTAATTAAGATATCTCTTACCATCCCTCCTACTATACCTGTTATGGTTGCCATAATAACTACTACCCAAAAAGGATAACCTAAACCAATCGTTTTTTCTGTTCCTACTACTACAAACAAACCTAATCCAATACTGTCAAACCATAAGAATGTATTGTTGAGACGTACTAATTGTTTACTAAACAAAATAACTGCTCCTAAAGCTAAAACTGTACACCAAGCATAGACACTTGATAGCATCCAAAAAGGAGTAACACCTAATAAAAGATCACGTAAAGTTCCTCCTCCTGTTGCGGTAACAAACCCTACAACAAAAGCTCCAAACCAATCGACACTTTTAGCTGATGCCATACGAATTCCAGATATCGCAAACGCACAAGTACCCAAAAATTCTATTATATCTACAAAGCTTATGGAAGACCAAAAATTCAAAAACGTAGTAGTCATATATAACTTATCTTAATGAAATCTATTTTTTATTTTACAATAACCGACTTTTTATTTACAAATGACAATAGTCCCTCTGCAGCCATTTCTCGTCCTATACCAGAGAACTTATTTCCTCCAAAAGGTACTCGTGGATCTGATATTACCATTTCATTGATAAAAACAGCTCCTTCATCAAACTCGCTTACTTTCGATTTTAGGAACTCAATATCTTTGCCAAACATAGCAACCCCAAGACCAAAACGAGAATCATTACTTAATTCAACTGCTTCTTCAAATGTATCAAAACCAACAATAGCTGCTAATGGTCCAAAAGTTTCTTCTTTAAACGCTGGCATATCTTTCGTTACATCTGCTAAGATAGTAGGCTCAAACTTATTCCCTTCTACTTTACCACCTGCAACTAATGTAGCTCCCATCGCTATAGATTTATTCATAATCTCCGCTAATTCGTCTGCTAAATCAGGACGGGCCATATAGCCTAATCCTGTATTATAATCCATTAAATCTCCAAAAGACAACTTTTTAACTGCTTCAGCAAATTTTTCTGTAAACTCTTTTCTTATGCTATTGTGAACTAACATACGTTTTCCTGCAATACAACTCTGTCCTGTATTTTGAAAACGTGCATTTACCGCAATTGGTACAATAGTATCTACATCAACGTCTTCACAAACAATAAATGCATTACTTCCGCCCAATTCTAATACTACTGGCTTAATCAATTCTCCTGCTTTCTTACCAACAGAACTACCTGCTGCTTCACTTCCTGTCAACGAAACTCCTTTTACATAAGAACTCTCAATTAACTTTTCAACTTCTCTTCCCGGAATTGTAATATTGAAATAAACTGGATCTACACCGGCAATTGTAAAGCATTCTTCCAACGCCTTTGCTGACAATGGAACATTGCTTGCGTGTTTTACAACAACTGTATTTCCTGCTAATAACGTTGGTATTGCGAATCTAAAAACTTGCCAAAAAGGAAAATTCCAAGGCATTACACCTAAAATCACACCTAATGGATCGTTTACTGTATAAGTCTCTGTCCAATCTGTTTTTATTGTACGCCCTTTTAAAATCTCTTTCCCATTGTCAATATAATATTGAATAAGCTTAGAACATTTCTCTACTTCAGCAACAGATTGCTTTATTGGTTTGTACATATCTAAAGTCATACACTTACCATATTCTTCTTTGTTCTGAAGAAGCTTCTCATTTACCTTAGTTAAATAATCTATTCTTTCATCTATGCTTAACTTCTTCCAAGATAAAAAAGCACTATTCGCTTGTTCTAATACAACATTTTGTTTCATAATTATAGAATATTTTATTTCCAATAAAATTACTAATAGTTTTAGAAAATGCGAACTTATGCTTTCTAAAATTTGTGGTAAATATAATATTGGCGTAAATTAGACTACACTTTTTGAAATCAACCATGAAAAAAAACACTTACATTTTATTAGGAGGAATTGCCTTGTTTATACTTGCTTTCGCTCTATACTTGTTTGATATCGTAAATGCTCAAACAGCTTATTTCATTATAACTATCTCATTTGTAATGATTATTAGCCCTATTGTAATCTATTTATTCAATAAATTAAACTAATAGACTACTTTTGTTCTTTCAAATAAGAATATGATGAATAAAAATTTACAATTCCTCTTATTAGGAGCATTTGTTTTTATAGCTGCTTTATTAATAAGATCACAGCAGCTTGTAAGTGATCTTGTAACTACTATAATGCTAATAATCGCATTAATTATAGTTATTATACCATTGTATAAATTAGTCTTTAAAAGTCTTAAGAAATAAAAAAAGGCCAGTATTTTCATACTGGCCTTTTCATTATTTATAGAAAATTACTTCTTTAATACTTTTCCTAAGTTTTCTAACATCACTTCTGTCATAGAAGATAAATCATATTTGTGTTTCCAACCCCAATCTTGTTGTGCTGAAGTATCATCAATACTTGCAGGCCAGCTATCAGCAATTGCTTGTCTAAAGTCTGGATTATACTCAATTGTAAAGTCTGGAATGTGTTTCGTAATCTCAGCTACAATTTGCTCTGGAGTAAACGAAATACCACCTAAGTTATATGAAGAACGAATCTTAACATTCTCTTTCGGTGCTTGCATAATCCCTACTGTAGCATTTAAAGCATCTTCCATATACATCATTGGTAAAGCTGATTGCTCAGATAAGAAACAGTCATAATGCTTGTTTTCAATTGCTTTGTAGAAAATATCTACTGCATAGTCTGTAGTACCACCCCCTGGAGGTGTAGTCCAAGAAATTAATCCTGGGTAACGAATACTTCTAACATCTACTCCATATTTATTGAAGTAGTACTCACACCAACGCTCTCCTGTTTGTTTTGAAATACCGTAAACAGTACTTGGCTCCATAACTGTATATTGAGGCGTATTATGACGAGGTGTTGTTGGTCCAAAAACTGCAATAGATGAAGGCCAGAAAATCTTCTTAATCTTTCCTTCTTTTGCAAGATTTAAAACATGGAATAACGAATTCATATTTAATTCCCACGCAAATGCAGGGTTCTTTTCAGCTGTTGCAGACAACAAAGCTGCCATTAAATAAACTTCGTCAATTTTGTGTTTTTCAACAACGGAGGAAACTGCATCAAAATCCATAGCATTTAATACTTCGAAAGGGCCGGAGTTCATAAGTTCACTATTCCCTTCTCTAATATCAGAAGCAATTACATTATTACTTCCATAAACATCTCTTAGTTTGATTGTTAGCTCAGAACCTATCTGTCCACAAGCTCCAATGATAAGAATTTTGGTTCCCATTGTTTCACATATTTTAAAGTACACAAATATAAACTAAGTATAATAACAAATCAATAATTGTGATAAATCTTAAAGCAACTTTATAACTTATATAACAAACTGAGTATCCCTATGCTACAATTATAATAGAACTTTGTAAATTTGGCATCTAAACTCGTGAAACATGAAAAAGTCGCTTCTTGCAATATTCTTAATGCTTTTCTCTATTTCTTTACTAACAACATCTTGTAAAGACGAAGAAAAGTTCGAAAAGGAACAAGAAATAAAAATATCTCAACACAAAGACAGCGTTTTTGCTTTCTTAAAAAATAATTGGAAGTTCTCTCTTCCTAAACCGTCTAATGAACTTAAACCTTTATTAGATGATTGGAAAGCGTGGCAAGAATTTAGACAAGAACTTAGTTTAAAGCCAGTAACTACAATTGGAGCATTCCAAAAGAAAGCTGATGTATTAACTCAAAAGTTATCTTCTTTATCTTACCAAAAAATGCCCGAAGAAATAAATCTTCCTGATGTTAAGGCAAGAATTACTCTTTTACAAACGTCACTAAATAACTTACATCTCTTTATTATTCAAGAACCGATTGAGATTGATCGCTTAGACAAAGATCTGAAACAAGTGAATAATAGCATTAAGTTATTATTTGACCAAATGGAGGAAAACCTTATTAAAAATAGAGTTCCTAAAGAAATTGGAGAAGAAGAAATGTTAGAGGCTATTAGCACTGAGCGAAGAGCAAATCCAACAACTACAAATTAATCGACTACAAGAATGGATATTAAACAAAAGTTTCAAGAATCAACAAATACTAAACAAGTAGTCCAAGAAATACAAAAACTTGGAAGTAAAATACAACTTAAAGGATTAGTTGGTTCTGCAATCTCTTTTCAAATTGAAAGTATATTCGCTCAATCAGAATTGCCTTTTTTATTGATTTTTAACGATAAAGAAGAAGCTGCTTACTATTTGAACGACCTTGAAACTTTAATCAATAAACAAGACGTTTTATTCTACCCTGGTTCATACAGACGCCCGTATCAAATTGAAGAAACGGACAATGCCAATGTATTGCTTAGAGCTGAAGTTCTTAACAGAATAAGCTCTCGTAAGAAACCTGCTATCATTGTTTCTTATGCTGAAGCTATTTTCGAAAAGGTAGTTACTAAAAAAGTCTTAGAGAAAAATACCTTAAAAGTAAACTTAGGAGACAAAATGTCTATCGACTTTGTCAACGAAATACTTTTTGAATACAACTTTAAACGTGTTGACTTTGTTGCCGAACCCGGTGAGTTCTCAGTACGTGGAGGAATTATTGATGTTTTCTCGTTCTCAAATGACAATCCTTATCGAATTGAATTCTTTGGTGACGAAATTGACAGCATTCGTACTTTTGATGTGGAAACACAATTGTCTGTAGATAAACAAAAGAAAATTACAATTATTCCAAATGTAGAAAACAAGTTCTCTCAAGAATCAAGAGAGAGTTTCTTAGACTACATACCTGAAAAAACAGTCATATTTGCTCAAAACACAGCGTTTATTATTGACCAATTAGAACGTTTGTTTGAAAAAGCAACTACTGTTTTTGACAAGCTAAACAAAGATTTAAGCCACCGTGAACCAAAGGATATGTTTATGGATGGACAAACTTTTGTAAAGAAAATAGAGCTTCTTACTTATCTTGAACTTGACGATACAAAAATCATCAAACCAACTAAAGTAATTGAGTTTCATACTAAACCTCAACCTTCATTCAACAAACAATTTGATTTATTAGCGCAAAATCTAAATAAAAATACAGACAATGGCTATACTAATTTCTTGTATTGTTCGAATGAAAACCAAGCTAAGCGATTTAGAGAAATCTTTGAGTCTTTAAAAAATGACCAAGAAACTGCTGTTGTTAAATCTTTTAAAACTGTGGTTATGCCACTTTTTGAAGGATTTATTGACGATGAAAAACAAATTGCTTGCTATACTGACCACCAAATTTTTGAACGATACCACAAGTTTAACCTTAAAAACGGTTATACTAAGAAGCAAACAATCACCATCAAAGAGCTTAATTCTCTTTCTGTTGGCGATTATGTTACTCATATAGACCACGGTATCGGAAAATTCGGAGGTTTACAAAAAATACAGGTTGAAGGGAAAACACAAGAAGCTATTAAGTTAGTATATGCAGATAACGATATTGTTTACGTAAGCATACATTCACTTCACAAAATATCAAAATACAACGGAAAAGACGGCTCTGTACCAAAGATTCATAAATTAGGTTCAAGTGCTTGGAAAACCCTTAAAAACAAAACAAAAGCACGCGTTAAGCACATTGCATTTAATTTAATTCAATTATATGCTAAGCGACGTTTACAAAAAGGATTCCAATGTCATCCTGATAGTTATTTACAACACGAATTAGAGAGTTCTTTTATCTATGAAGATACTCCTGATCAAGAAAAGGCAACGCAAGAAGTAAAGGCTGATATGGAGCTTGACCGCCCTATGGACAGATTAGTCTGTGGAGATGTTGGTTTCGGAAAAACAGAAGTAGCTATTAGAGCTGCTTTTAAAATGGTGGATAACGGTAAACAAGTTGCCGTATTAGTACCTACGACTATCTTAGCATTCCAACATTACAAAACTTTTACAGAGCGTTTAAAAGATATGCCTGTACGCGTTTCTTATATCAATCGATTCCGTACAGCAAAACAGAAAACAGAGATTTTACAAGACTTAGCTGATGGGCAAATTGACATCTTAATCGGAACACATCAATTAGTAAACAAAGGTGTACAATTCAAAGACCTTGGTTTATTAATTATTGATGAAGAACAAAAGTTTGGGGTTGCCGTGAAAGATAAGTTGAAAACAATATCTGAGAACGTAGATACACTAACTCTTACAGCTACACCGATACCGAGAACGTTACAGTTCTCTTTAATGGCTGCACGTGACTTATCTATCATCACGACTCCTCCACCTAATAGATATCCGATTGAATCTAATGTAATTGGATTTAATGAAGAGATTATTAGAGATGCTATTGCTTATGAGATTGAAAGAGGGGGACAAGTTTATTTTATCAACAACCGAATTGAAAATATCCGCGAAGTTGCTGGAATGATTCAACGCCTTGTACCAGATGCTAAAGTTGGTATTGGTCACGGACAATTAGAAGGTAAAAAGCTTGAAGAGTTAATGCTTTCATTTATGAATGGGGAATTTGACGTTTTAGTTGCTACAACAATCATTGAAAGTGGTTTAGACGTACCGAATGCCAACACCATTCTAATCAATAATGCAAATAACTTTGGACTTTCTGACTTACACCAGATGAGAGGTCGTGTAGGTCGTAGTAATAAAAAGGCGTTCTGTTATTTCATCTGCCCTCCTTATTCTGCAATGACAGAAGAAGCTCGTAAGAGAATACAGGCTTTAGAGCAATTTAGTGAACTTGGTAGTGGATTAAACATTGCGATGAAGGATTTAGAAATTCGTGGAGCAGGAGATATCTTAGGAGGTGAACAAAGTGGTTTCATCAATGAAATCGGTTTTGAAACCTATCAAAAGATTATGCAAGAAGCTATTGAGGAATTAAAACAAAACGAGTTTAAAGACTTATATGCTGATGAGAATACAGAAGAAAACAAAGTGTTTGTAAAAGACACTCAAATTGATACTGATTTCGAAATTCTGTTCCCTGATGAATATATCAACAATATTACTGAACGACTAAATCTGTATAATGAGTTAAGTACAATTACAACCGAAAAAGTTCTTCAAGAATACGAACAACGATTGATTGACCGATTCGGCCCCCTTCCTAAGCAAGCTATAGCCCTTTTAAACAGCCTTAGAATAAAATGGCACGCTTCTAATATGGGGATTGAAAAAGTAGTCTTAAAACAAGGCAAAATGATTTGTTACTTCTTAGGAGACCAACAATCTGAATACTATCAATCTTCTAAGTTTAGAAAAGCCCTATTATTTGTACAGCAACACGCTAATTTATGCAAAATGAAAGAAAAACAAACCAAAACAGGTTTGAGGTTATTACTAACTTTTGAGAATATTAAATCTATCAAACAGGCCTTAGAAATGGCTGAATTATTAGACAAAGATAATTAGACGTTAATAGTCTATTCATTTATTGCAATTGATTGCTACCTCAATGTTGAAAAAAAACATTAATACAATAGGTAACAATCAGTTGCAATATTTTTTTATACTTTGCCATCCCTAATTACACAGCTTGTTCTTTCTCTTTGAAAAATAACCTTGTACACTATTAAAATTTCATCTGAAATAAAACAGAACTATCTTTTCCTCTCTACTACACATACCTCAGTAATAGAAAACTCTCCATCTATACATATCACAAACTTGTCTCAAATAAGAGTGTTTACCCTTATCCAAAACTCGCTTAAAGCAACAATAACCTTCAAAAAACAATGCTTTTCCGCTTTCTACTTATCTTCAGTCTATTGTACTGATAGCCTTTCTAACACTCCCTATTTAGCAATTGACCTTTCACTTATAAACACAAAAAATCCCCTAAAGAGGCTATAAGCTAACTCCTTAGGGGATTATATTTATTTAAACGAATCTTAGTAACCGAATAAGTCTTCTAAACTCAACTCTTTTACATTACCCATTTTCTTAACTGCTTCCCAGTCAAGATTTTCTTTCTTACCTAATAAACCAACGTTAAACGATTTACCTTTTACGTATTTATTAAAGAAATCTACTAAATCTGTCATTGACATTTTTTCAACTTGACCAAAGATATCTTTGTTGATATCATAATCAATTCCTTTTTCTTGTAAAGACAACCAATAGTAGAATATTTGAGCTTTTGTATAACGTTGTGTAGCGATACTTTTCAACACAGAGTTTTTAGCATTCTCAAATTGATTCTCTGCTTGTGGCATATCATTCATCAACTCCATCATTGCATCAACAGCTTGAGGCAATTTGTTTGCTTGTGTACCTACATAAGCCATTACGTAGTTGTGTTTATCAGCTTTACCTGCATTCATATAATATGCATATGCAGAATAAGCTAATGATTTAGACTCACGAATTTCTTGGAAAACAACAGAAGCCATTCCTCCTCCGAAATAGTTGTTAAATACATTACTCGTAGCTAATAAGTTTTTATCAAACTTATGCTCTCTACCTCTATAAGAAATTTCAGCTTGTACCATATCATAAGGAGCAAAATACAATGTTCCGTCTGTAGCTGGCTCAGCATATACTTTAGCAGCAGGTACTTTTTTACCTTTTCCTAAATTATGGTTATCTACAATAGCTTTTTGAGTATTTTTCAAATCATTTCCGTAGTAGAAAACATCTTGATTATAATCAAAGAATCCGCGTACTAATGAAGCTAATTCTTCTGGTTTGATATTCTTAAGTTCTTTTTCGCTTAAGATATCTTTAAATCTACTTAACTCACCGTTAGAAACAATATAGCTATTTAACGCTCTTTGAATTCCTCCCTTGCTTGATTTTGCATCAAAACGAGCTTTTAAAATTTGGTCAACCATATTAGCATAAGCGTCTGCATCAGCTTTAGCGTCAGTTACCAAATGCTCTAATAATTTAATACCAGCTGGGATATTTTCTTTAAGACCTTTTAAAGTAATGTATGTTTTATCTGTACCTGCATTTAAGCTGTACTCAACACCCAATTTGTAAAACTCTTTCTTAATATCTGCCGCAGAATATTTACTTGTTCCCAAATAGTCTAAATAGCTAATTGCTAAAGATAATTTTTTGTCATTATCTGATCCAATTGGAGTAATATAAGTTACTGTAGCAAGTTCATTTGTTGTATTCTTAATAGAATATAATTTCCCTCCTACTTTTCCGATCTTATCCTTTTTAATAGCAGAATCGAAATCTACAAATACTGGTTTAATTTCTTCAACTCCGATTGCTTTAAAGTCTGAATAGAATTTAGATTCGCTATCTCTGTTTAAGTCAATTGGTGTAATACCAGGATTTTCAACACGTACTAAGTCTTTGTTCTCCCCTTGACGCTTGTAAATAACAACATAGTTATCTGCGTAGTATTTCTTAACAAAGTCAATAACGTCTTGCTTCGTTACTTTAGACATTCTTTCTAAATCAGAAACAGCTTCTTCCCAAGTTCTTCCATGAATGAAAGCCTGGTACATTTCAGTTGCCATTGCATCATTACTCTCTAAAGCTTGCATTGAGTTTTTACGGAAATCATTAACTACAGCTTCTAACAACCATTCGTCAAACTCTCCTCTTTTTAATTTCTCAATCTCACCTAATAACAAGTCTTTCACCTCTTCTACAGTCTGTCCTTCATTTGGCATACCTGTTAATTGGTGAACAGAATAGTCCTTCATAACCATTGGAGAACTTCCTGCATATAATGCTTTTTGTTTTTGGTTAATGTCTAAGTCAATTAACCCTGCTTGACCGTTGCTTAACAACATATCAATTAAATTCAAGTAAACAGCATCTTGTGTTTTAACTCCTCCTAAACGGAAACCAATTTCAACACGCTCACTTTGTGGGCTATAAATATCTTTAACTTGAATCTTAGTTAATGGTTTTTCTTGTGCTACATACTCAGTAGGTTGTACTGCTTTTTTCATAGAACCGAAATACGCATTTACCAACTTAATTGTAGGTTCAAATTCCAAATCACCAACTAATACTACTGCCATATTATTAGGAACATAGTATTGATTGAAATAATTGTGAATTGCAACCATTGAAGGGTTTTTCAAGTGCTCAGAAGTACCGATAGTAGTTTGTGTACCGTAGTGAGATTCTGGGAATAATAAAGCCATCATAGCCTCGTGTGAAGCCCAATAGTCATTATCTTGTCCTCTGTTGAATTCTTCATATACTGCTTCTAATTCCGTATGGAATAAACGCAATACTAATTCAGAAAAACGCTCTTTCTCAACAACTAAGAATTTCTCTAATTCGTTAGATGGGATAACGTTTTTATATACTGTTTCATCAAACCAAGTATGAGCATTTGTTCCTGATGCTCCAATTGAAGCAACAGCTTTGTCATACTCATTTGCAACAGCATATTGAGATGCAGTTTTAGAAATAGCATCTATTTTTTTATAAAGTTCTTTTTTCTTTTCTGGATCTGTTTCTGCTTTGTGTTGCTCATATAGATCAGAAATTTGTTTTAACAACTCTTGCTCTACTTCCCAATTTACAGTTCCTAATTTAGAAGTTCCCTTAAATACCATATGCTCTAAGTAGTGAGCTAAACCAGTACTATCTTCAGGGTCATTATTAGATCCAGTTCTAACAGGTATATAAGTTTGAATACGTGGTTCGTCGTGATTTTGAGCTAAATAAACCTTTAGTCCATTACCTAATGTATAAACTCTTGCCTTTGATGGGTCATTTTCAACGTATTCATATGTAAATCCGTTTGCATCTTTCTTTGTAACAGTTTTATATTGAGCTTGTAAAGAAGCACTCATAGAAAATATAAAACCAAAAAGTAAATACCTTTTTTTCATATACCTTGGTGTTTTTTGTAAGTAATTACCAAAGCTAAAAATAAAATTGTATCTAAGACAATTTAAACTCATTTTAATTAAAAAACCCACATATTTTATCAATATGTGGGTTCAAACTATAATAATAATTATTCTTATTTTACTTCAACAGCTTCGTGAATTGGAGTTCCTATATTTCCATTAGGCACTTCTATTTTCAATATTTCAGCAATTGTAGGCGCAATATCTGTCATATGTGTTTCACGTAAAGTTTTACCGGGTTTAACTCCCCACCCCATAAAAACAGCTGGAATATGTGCATCATAAGATCCCCAAGTACCGTGTGTAGTTCCTTTTCCGTCTTTTTTCCCACTAAACCATTGTGGTTCTAAAATATATTGAATTACACCACTTCTCTTGATATTGTAACCATTTACAATACGTTCTCTTATCTTCTGTGGAATACTCGCTGTTGCTGCTTTATCCATATCAGTTACGAAAGCAATACCCTCAATCTTTTTAAACTCTCTTACAATGAATTCTCTTATATCTTCTTCATCAAGACCTTCTTTTTCAATTAAAGCATTGTTTAAGTGCACTTGATAGTTTGTCAAACTTTTGATAATTCCTTCGTGTTTGAATTTAGTTTGCAATTTCTCGTTTAATACTTTCTTTGCTTCTACCGTATTAAAATAACCAGCGTTACCTTTTTGATCTGCAAAATATTTAGGATTGTGTGCAGCACCGTGATCAGCAGTTAAAAAGAAAGTATAATTACCCTTCCCTACCTTCTCATCAAGATAAGCTAAGAAAGAAGCAATATCAGCATCAAGTCTTAAGTAAGTATCTTCTACCTCAATAGAATTAATAGCAAACTGGTGTCCAACATAATCTGTAGAAGATAAACTAACAGCTAAAAAGTCAGTTGCTCCATCGACATTAGCACCCATTTTTTCACTTTCAATCGCTGCTTTTGCGAAATCTAAGGTTAAGCTATTACCAAAAGGAGTCGCTTTGATTAAATCATAACCATTGTCCTTTTTTAATTGCACTAAATTACGTGGGAACACAGGTTTCTCTTCTCCTTTGAAAGGTTCTTCATATAAATTATCATCAGCTGTACTTAATACGTAAGAATCAATAGGGTATAAAGTATTCCATCCATTCTTAAAGTATTTATCAGCTAACTTTTGCTTGTTGAAAGAATTAACCCATTTCGGCAAGTCTTTCATATAATATGTACTCGTAATCCAATCTCCAGTTGTACCATCTAACCAATAGGCAGCATTTGCGAAATGACCCGCAGGAAGAATACCACCACGGTCTTTAATTGCTATACCAATTACTTTCGATTTAAAATTAGTTGCCAATCTCAATTGGTCAGTTACAGTAGAAACTAATAAGTTCTTAGGCGATTGTTTACCAATCTTACCTGCTCCACCACCAACTCCTTGTACATTATCATCTTGTGTACAATACATACTTTCACCTGTTGCTTGGATAATAAAGTCATTACCAGCGATACCGTGAATAGCAGGCACACTTCCTGTATAGATTGTACTATGTCCGATTGCTGTGTAAGTAGGAACATAATCTATATAAGTATTTTCACTTGAAAATCCTTCATTCAACAAACGCTTAAATCCATTGTCAGAATAGCGATCATAATAACGGTACAAGTAGTCCCATCTCATTTGGTCAACTACAACACCAACTACTAATTTGGGCTTTGGTAACGTTTCATTTGCTACTGCAGAAAGTGAAAATATGCAACCAATAGCTGCAAATAAAGTTGTTTTTAAATTCATCTGTAAACTCAATTTATATTATTGTGATAAGTGTTTCTTTTCCTTATTATACAAAACTATCAAACTCCAGTCCGTTTCTATCATAATTTCAATAAAAAGTTAGTTTTCTCAACTTTTTATTGAAACAACAACAAAGTAATTCTTCACATCATAAGATACATTAATTTAATGTTATCAATTAAAAAATAACAGCAATTTATATAAATCACACAACACTTACAGCATTATAGATAAGTGTAAACGCTATAATATCTGTACCTTTGCAATCAAACTTACATAAAAAATCAACAGATGAAATCAATTAAAGTAGTAGCTTTTGACGCTGACGATACACTATGGGTCAATGAGCCCTATTTTAACGAAGCGGAGAAACAGTTTTGTATCTTAATGGAAGACTTCCTAACTCATCAGAGCATCTCTCAGGTGTTATTTAAAACACAAGTAGACAACCTACCATTATATGGTTATGGAATTAAAGGCTTTACCCTTTCAATGATAGAGTCTGCATACAAAATTTCTAAAGGTACAGTAAACCAAAAGGTCATTGATAGAATAATTATTATTGGAAAAGAGCTTTTAACTAAGCCTATCGAATTAATTGATGAAGTTGAAGACGTTTTAGAGGAATTAAAGTCTAAATATAAATTAGTTGTCGCTACCAAAGGTGATTTGAAAGACCAACATAGAAAACTACATCATTCTGGATTAGGTCCTTATTTTCATCATATTGAAGTAATGACTGATAAAGAAGAAATCGACTATCAAAAATTATTAGGAAGATTAGACATTCAACCTGAAGAGTTTATTATGATTGGAAACTCGCTGCGTTCGGATGTATTACCTGTATTAGAATTAGGTGGACACGCAGTTCACGTGCCATTTCACACAACTTGGCTACACGAACATATTGACCACGAAATAAATCACCCAAACTTCAAAACAATTAAGAAATTATCTGAAGTAAAAGATATTCTTTTATAATAGAAAAGGGCAACCTCAACTGATTGAGATTGCCCTTTTTTTAATTCTAACAACTTACTTAAAATTTATATCCTACAAAAACACCGAAGTTTTGATTGTAGATTTTCTTATCATACATTCCTGTGTTTTCTTCTACACCAAATGTATTAGCATTATCAAATAAACTTGCAAAACCTCTTGAGAAGTTAGCTCCTACAAGTAGCCCAAACTTGAATTGATATTCTATACCAGCAACAATACCGTAGTCCATTTTTTGCAAATACTTACTATCTTCTTGATCATCGTCAATACCTCCAAAAATAGAATGATCTTTATAAGAATTTCCTTCCTCGTCAATAGCTGTTATTGATGAATTTAATAGCATATTTACATACGGACCTACATATACTTGTAATCCTTCTACTTTAAAAACAGCACTGATTGGGTTTAAACGTAAACTATGCATTTCTAACTTTGCACTGATTACTTCATCTTCAATCTCTCTATTAAAACCCGCTCCGTGATTTTGGTAAAATAACTCGTGTTTCAACCCAAAGTGTTTACCTATACTATTATCTACACTAACACCTGCAAAGAAATTATTACGAGCATCTACTTTACCATCTACTGCTAAATAGTCAACATCATTGCCTTTTAAAGTAGATTGTAACCACCCTGCCTTTACAGCAAATGTAGTACGTCCTTTTACTTCATCATTTATATTTTGAGCACTTGCAGTTGTTATTCCTGCTAACACACAAAAACTTAATATTAGATTTCTCATAACTTACTTTTCTTAAAAATCAATGTCCCAAATACCTACTGCTTTCTCTAACTCCACTAATGCTTCTGCATAACCAAATAATGTTTCTGCGTACGCTTGCTGTGTTTCGTTATAAGTACGTTGTGCATCTAACACTTCCAATAAACTACTTGCTCCACGTTGATAGCTATATTTAATACCTTCAAAAACTTCCTTAGACTCGCTTAACATACCATTTTCAAATCGGAAAATTTGTTTTTGTTTCGTTAAGTAATTTCTATAAGCCTGTGTTATCTCTTTTTCAAGTTCTAACTCAATAACGTTATATTCTAAGTCTGCTTGTCTTTCTTCATATAATGCTGTTTTTAAACCAGCGTCTTTTCTATTAGAAAATTTAAGAGGAATAGATATTCCTGCTTTAACAGCAGTATTCCCAGGTGTTGGAGCAACTGCATTTTTAACAAATGAGTTGTTCTCTACTCCTACGTTTAGCCCTAAGTCGATCACACGTTCTGCCCTTGCTAAAGAAACTTGTCTACCAGCCACAACTTTATTTTGACGAGCTACTAAGAAATCAGCTCTATTATTTTGTGCAGTAACAATCAATTCATTCAAATCAAACAAACGGTCAAATTTATTAAACTCTCCTTTTGGAATATAAACCGAATCATTTCTATTTGCACTGATTATATTTCTAATTTCAACAAGACTATTCTCCCAAGTATCATCTGCATCTTGTAAATCGTTCCACATAGACTTAGCTTCCAATTTACTTTGAATAGCGTCTACTTTACTAATTTGTCCTAATGAAAAACGAATACTATCTGATTTAGCTACTTGTAACATTGATTCATAAGAGTCTTTTTGAATATCGAAAAGCATCTTATTTTGCAATGTTTCTAAGAATGCGATTGTAGATTCTGCACGAAGTGTTTGAAAAAACTCTTGCAATTCTAACTCTGCTAATACCTTTTGGTCTTTTGCTAAGTTCTTTCTCGCTTTTCTCTTTCCTCCCAATTCAAGATCCCAAGACAATTCTGCTTCAAAACCATACCCCATCTGCATACGTTTTTGTTGATTATCAGTCCAACCAAAACTTAATTCAGGATCTGGAAATACTTTTGCCGCTTGAACCTCAGCCTCAGCAATATCAATATTGTATTTCTCTGCAGCATAACTTAAGTTATTTGCTGCCATCTTACTCAAAAACTCTTGGTAAGTTAATACAGTTTTATTGGTATGCTCTTCTGTGTGAAGCTGTGAAAAAGCCGCTCCACTACAGAAAAACATTAATAAACTTGCTTGTATATATTTTTTAAAAACTTTCATATCTGATACTAATTTTCTTCCATTGCCTCTTCTGTAAAATCACTGTCTTTTCCCCATTTACGCTCTACTAAATAATAAAGAGCAGGTAAAACAAATAGTGTCAAGATAGTTGCAAACAACAATCCATAAACAATTACTGTTGCCAATGGACGTTGAACATCAGAACCAATTCCTGTTGCTAATGAAGCAGGGAATAATCCTAATACAGCTACCGTAGCAGTCATTAATACTGGTCTAAAACGTTGTTCTGTCCCAAGTAAAACTGCTTCTTTCAATGCTGTTCCTTTTCTTCGTAAGTCATTGATGTGGGATATCATAATTACCCCATTTTGAATAGCCACCCCAAATAGAGCAATAAATCCTACTGCAGAAGAAACGTTTAAAGACATTCCTCTAACATTCAGAGCTAACATACCTCCAAATAATGCTAATGGTACAACAATCATCAACAATCCTGCTTGTCTAAACTGTCCAAAAGCACCGTATAACAATACAAACATCAAACACAAAGTCAAAGGAATAATTACAGCTAAACGACTATAAGCACGGTTTTGGTTTTCAAACTGTCCTCCCCATTCAACTTGAAACTTCTCGTGATCGTAAGTTACGTTATCTTCAATCTTTTGATGAGCTTCTTTTAACAATGACGCTAAATCACGATTACGCACGTTTAACTTAACAGTTAAGTGACGTCTATTCATCTCTCTTGTAATTGTACTTTCTCCTGTACTTGTTCTAACATCAGCAACTTGTGAAAGTGGAATCTTAGCTCCTGTACTTGATGTCAACATTAAGTTAGCAATCTTTTCAGGTGTATTTCTACTCTCTTCTGTATATCTCGCACTAATATCATAAACCTTATTTCCAATAAAGATTTGAGAAATTGCTTTACCTCCAATAGCCACCTCAATTAACTCTGCAACATCTGAAACGTTTAATCCATACTGAGCAATTTTATCTCTATTCGCGTGAATTTGTAATTGTGGTAATGGTGGTTCTTGGTCAATTGCTAAATCTACTGCTCCATCTACTGTTTTCAATGTTTCTAACACTTCATTAGCAATACGTCTTGTTTCGTGGAAATCTTCTCCATAAACTTTAACCACTAATTCACTATGTGCTCCTGATATTTTATCCATTACCCCATCAATCATTGGTTGTGCAAAACCAACTGTAAACCCAGGTAATGACTCATATTCTGCAGCAAGTTCTTCAATTAAATCATCTTTTGTTTTTCCGCGAGGCCATTCTTTATAAGGTTTAATACCTACAGAACACTCGAAGTGAGAAGGAGTAAACGGGTCTGTACCATCATCATTTCTTCCTGCTTGAACCATCACGTATGTAACCTCTTCATATTTCATTGTTCTTGCTCTTAGCGTATCACTTAGCTCTTTTGATTTTTCTAATGAAATACCAGGCGGCAATGTTACTTGTAACCATATAGACCCCTCATCTAAAGGTGGTAAAAAGTCTTTTCCTACCTTTATACTTAATCCTACAGTAATAGCAAGGACAACTAATAAAGGTGCGAAAACTTGCTTTGGCTTATCTACAATCTTGATAATTCGATTGTGATATAAAGCTGTTAGTTTCTCTAACCATTTATTGTGATATATTTTTCTTGGCTTTCTATAAACAGCATAAGCTAAACCAGGAATTAAGATCAGGGCAACTAACAATGCTCCAACTAAAGCATAACCAACTGTAAATGCCATTGGTGTAAACAATTTCTTTTCTACACGTTCAAAAGCAAATAATGGTAAATATGCTGTGATAATAATCAACGTAGCAAAGAAAATAGGCTTAGCAACTTCTTTTGTTCGCTCACCAATTGACTTCTCCTTTAATTCTTCCTTTGGATTATCTTCCCTTTTCTTCAGTATGGATTCCATCATTACAATAGCACCGTCTACAATAATACCGAAGTCAATAGCTCCTAAAGACAATAAGTTAGCTGGAATATTAGTGAAATGCATCATTATAAATGCAAACAACAATGAAATTGGAATTGTAATAGCAACTAATAATGCTCCTCTCCAACTACCTAAGAAAACAATTAATACTATAATTACTAAGCTAATTCCTTCAATCAATGTTGTAGAAACCGTATGTAATGTTGTATCAACTAAATCTGTTCTATCTAAAAACGTATGTATTTTAACTCCTTCTGGTAATAACCCATTATTTAGTTCATCTACATAAACGTGTATTTGTTCTAATACAATAGAAGGATTTTCTCCTTTTAACAATAGGACAATTCCCTCAATACTATCTGAGTAATTACGATCTTTATCAGTGTATCCTAAAACACCTTTTCTTTCAACATTTCCATACTTTAAACGACCTAAATCATTTAAAAAAACTGGAATACCATTCTCTGCCTTAACAACAATTTTACCAAGGTCCTCAAGGTCTTTTACTAATCCAATACCACGAACTACGTAACCTAAATCTCCTCTTGTTAATACACTACCTCCTGCATTTACGTTATTCTCCTCAATTGTCTCTGTTACATCACTTAAAGACAATCCATATTGCTCTAATTTATGCGGATCTAATTCAATTTGGAACTGAGTTGTAACTCCTCCAAAGTTAGTAACCTCTGCCACACCTGGCACTTGATTTAACTTTGGAATAATCATAAAGTTCTGTATATCTGTTAACTCGCGTAAACTATATCCTTCTCCTTCAATAATATAACGATATACCTCTCCAATTGGAGATGTTAGCGGATCAAGTTCTGGTGTTGCGTCATACGGTAGCTCAACATCATTTAACCGTTCTTGAATACGTTGTCTTGCAAAATAGTCTTCAATACCATCTTCAAATACAATCGTAATCATAGATAATCCAAAAGTACTATTACTACGCATTACGTGCATACCTGGCATACCATTCAAAGCACGTTCAATTGGAATAGTAATTTGTAATTCTATTTCCTCTGCTGCTAATCCTGGCACCTGCGTTACTACTTGTGATGTTGTATCTGCAATATCTGGATATGCCTCTACAGACAATTGTTTCCAAGAATAATATCCGAAAATACAAAGTAACACAAACAATGCAGCGACAAGCCATCTCTTATGGATAGCGATGTCAATTATATTTTTTTTCATTACTGCGTTCCTTTATAAATTAATAAGATTGAGGTAAGTAAATTCCTCCTTCGCTCACAACTTCATCACCTTTTCCTAACCCTGATAAAATCACTGTTTTATCACCAGATACTCCACCAATTACAACTTTTTTCTTTTTGTATTTGTTTGTATCTACTTTCACAAAAACGAAAGAATCGTCTTCTCCTTGTAACACAGCTCTTGATGGTATTAAAATAACTTCTTCTGGTTGATCGATAAAACGAACATTCACATACATTCCTGGTTTTAGAATACGCTTTTCATTATCTACCTCAATTAGCACGTCAATACTTCTTGTTTCTTCATCAACAATTTCATTCACGTGATAAATAACACCTTCCATTGGTTGATTTGGATAAGCAGCTAATTCAACTTGTACCTTGTTCAATTTTGCTAAGTGTTGAATATCCTTCTCTTTAATTTTGCCTACAATCCATATTTTACTCAACGAAGCAATTTTTACAACTGGGTCTGCATCGTCGTTAATATATTGTCCTAATACAATATTGTTTTCAAGTACTTCACCATTAATTGGAGAACGAACAGTTAATGCTTGTCCTAATACCAATGAATTTCCATCTACATTATAAATTGCCAATGCAGCTTTAGCATTGTCAAATGCAGCTTTAGCAATTGAATATTCTGTTTCAGACTCTTCAAACTCTTGTCTAACTCCTACTCCATTATTTAACAAGTCTTCTTGTCTTTTTAAGTTCAATGCTGCTTGCTTAAACTCTTGTTTTGAATCAAAATAATCTTTTTGAGCTTCAAAATAATCTGGAGAAGACACTTCAAAAAGTGGTGTATTTATACTTACCTTCTGTCCTAACTTAATAAAAGACTTTACAATTCGTCCTGAAAAAGGAGATGCTATCTCAGCATAATGGTTTGGAATAGCTTTAACTATTCCTGCAGTAACCAAATCAAAAGTGAATTGTTCTTCTGAAACGATATCAGTTTTTATTTTACTTTTTAAATTTGAATTTTCTGTCAAGGAGATAACCTGATTCTCTACGCTGTATTGGGCTGCATCACCTGCTTGTTCTTTCTTTTCTGAACAAAAACTTAGTAACACACTTACTCCTAAAATTCCAGCAAGTTTCAATGTTTTAGCCATTATGTTTGTTTTTTTATTTGTATTTATTTTTTATTCTTTTTTAACATCACTCTTAAAATGACATTAAAATTACTCAAAAACAAGGAGTTATCCTTAAATATCTCCTACCTTTTTAAGAATAATCAGCCTTCTGAAGACAAATCACATCTAAATCGTGCTTTTTTCATTAGTTTTTGTTTTTATTCTTAACTACAATAATTATGCTACTTTAAATTGAAGAAATAAGCTGCTAAACTGAAATAAATTAACAAACCTGAAATATCAACAATCGTTGTAATTGCCGGACTCGCAACAACTGCAGGGTCTCCTCCAAACTTTCTAACTATTAAAGGCAATGTTGCCCCAATAATTGTTGACGAAATAACTTGAAGTGAAAGAGCTAATGCAATTACTCCTCCTATGCTCACTAAAGAATAAGCCACTGGTATTTCTGTTTCCCAACTCAAGAAAACAACTTTTGCAAATGCTAACAATCCTAAACAAACTGAAAGCATTAAAGCAATTCTTGTTTCTTTCCACAAAACCTTTGCCCAAGACTTTAGTGTTACTTGTCCTAACGCCAATGCTCTGATGATAACTGTTGCAGATTGACTTCCTGCATTTCCTCCTGTATCTGCAACCATTGGCATATACAAAGCAAGTATCATCATCTGTGCTAATGCACCTTCATAACTATGAATAATAATTCCTGATATAATTCCTACAATCGCTAAGGTTACTAACCACACAACTCGTTTCTTAAAATGACCAAAAGTTGTTGTTCCATTATAATCTACCTCTTCATTACTACTCATTATACCCATAAAGCGCTCCATATCTTCAGTATGCTCTGCCTGAATAACATCTATCGCTTCATCGTGTGTTACTATACCAACTAATTGCTTTTTATCATTTATAATTGGTAATGCAACTAATTCATATTTATCTATTTTCTTTGCTACACTCTCACTTGATTCACTTACAAAACCGAAAACAAAATCACTATGTAATTCTTCCTCAACTAATACATCTGGCTCTGCAATTATCAAATCTTTTAAAGTAATAAACCCAACTAAAGTTTGATCTTCATTAACTACATACACATAGTAGATTGTCTTTTTAGACGGAGCATCTCTCCTTACTTTCTGAATTGCCTCAAAACAACTCATACTCTTAGAAACTGTCGCAAAATCTGTTATCATAATCCCTCCTGCTGTATCTGCTGGATAAGAACTCAAAGCAAGTACATCTTCTCTAATCTTCTTGTTTAAAAAAGGTAATAAATCAACTTGCTCTTGTTGTGTCAATAACTGAAATAAATCAGCGCGTGCATCAGAAGGCATTTCTTCAAAAATCTTTGAAAACAACTTCTTACTCACTTGTTGGAAAAAAGATAATTGCTTTACTAATGGAAACTCAGCAAAGATTTCTCCTTGCTCTTCTTTACTAAACTCATTGAATAAAATCAGCAAGTCTTTATTATCCATTAAACTAATTGCTTCACTAACATCTACTGTTGGCATCTTTTTCAATACTGGCACCATCAGCATCATTTGATCTAATCCTTGAAAATCTTGAGCCATTTTTCTCAATGTTACTTTTTCATTTTTATATAATCTCATCACATTCAGTTTTAAAGGTTAGTAAGTAGTCAACTCCCAAGTCACTTCAGAAACTCCATATTCCAAAGAAACTTTACTCGTCACTTTTTCTAAAATATCGTCTTTTCGACCTAAACAATAGATTTCAAATTTGAGATATGAAAAAGCAGGATTACCATTGTCTGTACTTTTTAAAGATCGCAATTGCAACTCCCTTTGCTTTTTTAAACTTTCTAAAACCATCACTCGAATGTGATTTTCAACTTCTTCTTTACACCCTACTACTATTTCATAGTGAACCTCTGATGAATCTATATCACTTTCAAACGACATCTTATTCATCAATGTTCCTATTGGTCGTAATAATAAATGGGCACTTACAATTAAAACAGCCATTACAATAGCCTCTTGCCACAGTCCTACCCCACACATTGAACCTACAGAGGCAGAACACCAAATTGTAGCAGCTGTATTGAGTCCTCTTATACTAAAGCCATCTTTCATAATCACACCAGCTCCTAAAAAACCGATTCCACTCACAACATATGATGCTACTCTACCTACTGCAGTCCCTCCTATTTGATAAGACATCAATACAAATCCGGCTGCTCCTATACATACTAATGTATTGGTTCTTAATCCCGCACTTTTCTGTCTTACTTGTCTTTCTGCGCCAATTAAAGCCCCTAAAACAAAGGCTAACGCTAATCTTCCTATAAATACTGAAATCAACATAATAACAACTTTTTATTCTTTCTTAATAATCATTGCTCAATGAGGATCAGAAAGAAAGTTTAACAATCATTCGTCTTAAAAAAGGACTCTAATTCCATAACTTCTGTTTTTTTTGACTTGGCAAAAGTAGAGGAATAAGCCTCCGATGGCTATTAGAAAGCTTTTAGAAAAAAATTAGAATTCTATTAGGATTCTATAAAACAAAAAAGGCACTCTTCAGTAGAGTGCCTTTATATGACCAAAAAATCATTTATATTGTAACAGTAAATATTGTTCCTTTGTTTACTTGTGATTGTACATCAATTGTTCCTTGATGTAACCTTATAATTTTATGAGTCAACGAAAGTCCTATTCCATTGCCATCAATTAGCTTACCATTTTCTCCTCGATAAAAAGGAGTAAAAAGATTATCTAAATCTTCCCTACTCATACCTATTCCTTCATCGGAAACTATTATCCTTAATTTATTTTCTGTATTCGAAATTGATATTTTACATTGTTGATCTTTAGAAAACTTACACGCATTTTCTAACAAATTCATTATCGCAACTTCTAACAGATAACTATTTCCTTTTATAGAAACCATTTCTTCACTATCTATCTTTTCATCAATCACAAAGTTGAACTTATAAGTTGGATTACTTTTTTGTAGTTTCTGACAAGCATCTAAAACAACCTCATCCATTCTAACAGATTTAAAAACAATCTCTGTTGGATCATAACTGGCTTTTGCAAAATCAAGTAAGCTATTTGATAATCGAACAATCTTTTTAGAATCTGCTAATGCATTTTCAATCGTCTTTACATAAGCATCAACCTCTTGCTCTTTTACTAATGCTAATTCAAGCTCTGCTATAATTGCAGCTAATGGTGTACGCAACTCGTGAGATATATTAGAGACAAACTGTTTTTGAGCATCAAAAGATTGCTCTAAACGATCCAACATTACATTAAAATTATTAGCTAAAGCTCCTAATTCGTCTCTGTTCTTTTCTGTACTAATACGAAGGTCTAAATTTGTAGCTGTTATATTATTTACCTCTTTATTCATTACTTTGATCGGTAATAATACACGATCAGCAAACAATCCTCCACAGATATAAATAACTATTAACGACACAATAGTTAACAAGGTAATGGTCAAAAACAAGTTGTGCATTTTTACATACCCATATTCATCTAAAGCCGTTGCTGTTAGTACATAGTCCTTACCATTATAAGAATAAACCATTCCAATAACTTGCCAGTCATCTTGAAAATAATGCACTCTTTTTTGAGATATAATCTTATCAATCATTGACTTGGTTTCCTTAACCCTATCAATTTCTTCTGCATCGTGATATAACAATTTAAAATCTAAGTCATAAATTGCAACCTCAACTTCATTGATTACTTCACTGTTAAAACGATAAATCTTATGTAGTGTTGAAGGATTAACTTTTGCTTCAAAAAAAAGCTTTGCTTTAGTTATTCCCTCTTTTTCTAAAACTTCAAAAAACTCAACTTCTCTATTTTTGGAAGAAGACCAATAAACAACAACCACAAATACTAAAAGTATTGTAGCTACTAACAAAGTGAACCATAAAGTAAGTTTACCTTTAATTTTCATTGCCTTTTAATATAAAGCCCATACCTGATTTAGTATGAATAATTTTATTATTGGGGTCTATCTCTATTTTCTTGCGTAAATAGTTAATATAAACATCTATAAAGTTTGTTCCTGTATCAAAATGCGTATCCCAAACTTTCTCTGAAATCTCTGTTCTTGACAGTACCCTTTCCGGGTTCTCCATCATATATTGTAGTAAATTAAACTCTTTAGGGGTAAGATGTATATCAACACCTCCTCGTTTAAAAGATTTCTCATTTAGATCTAATTCCAAGTCAGCATACTTTAACACATTTGATTCTGCTGTTTGCAAATGTTCAAAACGCTTTAACAATGCTCTTATTCGAACATATAGCTCTCTTATCTCAAATGGTTTTACTAAATAATCATCTGCTCCAGCATCAAACCCTTCTACTTTATCATCAGTTGTTCCTAAAGCCGTTAACATAATTATTGGAATCTGAGGCAACTCCTTTTTGATGTCCTTACACAAATCTATCCCATTAATTTTAGGAAGAACTACATCTGTAATTATAAGACTATACTCCTTTTGCAAGGCTAATTTCTTCCCCATATAGCCATCATAGGCTAAATCTACTTCAAAACTTTGCTCTTCAAGACTTCGACGCAGCAATTCTGCAACGCGTAAATCATCTTCTATAACTAATATCTTGTTCAAAACCAGAAACTTTTTTTTCGTGACACAAGTTAACTCTTTTTTTAAAAAGCCCCTCAGAATTAACCTAATACCATAAAAAAATCGCTCAAGCTATGTTGTAGCCTGAGCGATAACAGAAATAATAAAAACTTTACTTGCTGCTGCCTAATAATAAAATCTCAGCAACATCAATTTCGGTAACATAGCGCTTATTACCATCTTTATCTTCAAAGCTACGGTTAACTAACTTACCTTCAACAGCAACCTCTCTCCCTTTATCAACAAACTTTTCAACAATCTCTGCTCGCTTTCCCCAAACAACTATATCGTGCCATTGGGTTGTCTCTATTCTATCTCCTTTTTCATTATACGAAACCTCATTAATTGCAATAGAGAAAAATGCCCTTTTTCTATTTTCGCCATAAACTTTAACTTCAGGTGTTTGTCCAACTCGCCCTATTAATTGAACACGATTTTTTAATGAACTCATAATTTTTAGTTTTTGTTAATTTTAAAATATCAATTTTATTAATCAACAGAACCTATATCAAAAATAACACCCATTTTTAACAAATATTTGAATGTTAATATATTTTCTTTAGTTATATTGCTTTTGTATAATTTGTACATTACAAAACAAAAATAAATATGGAAACTACTATCAATAAAGTAGAGTTAAGAACTTTACAAATTGACGATTATCTTGAATTAAAGAAATCTATGTTAGAGTCTTATAAAGGACTTGAAGATTCTTATTGGAATAAAGATGAAATCGAACAGTTATTAAAAGTATTTCCTGAAGGACAATTAGTTGTATTAGTTGACGGTGTTGTTGTTGGCTCAGCTTTATCACTAATCATTGATGAAAAGCAGGCTATGTCTGCTCATACTTATGATCAGATCACCGGATTCTCAACTTTCAATACTCATAATCCTGAAGGAAGTGTTTTATATGGAATTGACGTATTCATACATCCTAAATACAGAGGTTTAAGACTTGGAAGACGTTTATATGACGCAAGAAAAGAAATGTGTGAACAATTGAATTTAAAGTCAATTATTTTCGCAGGACGTATTCCTACTTACTCTAAATATGCTGCGGAATTAACGCCTAAGCAATACCTTGACAAGGTTAGAAAAAAAGAAATTCACGATCCTGTGATGTCTTTCCAATTGGCGAATGACTTCCATATGGTTCGTTTAATGCGTAATTATTTAGAAGGAGATATCAGTTCTAAAGAATACGCTGTTCTATTAGAATGGAATAACATCTATTACGAAAAAGATGTTCAATTAATTAATGCTAAAAAAAGTGTTATTAGACTGGGGCTTATTCAATGGCAAATGAGACCATTCAATGATTTACAAGAATTCTTTGACCAAGCCGAATTCTTTATCAATGCTGTTTCTGATTACGAAAGTGACTTTGCAATGTTCCCTGAGCTTTTTACAGCTCCATTAATGGCAGACTACAATCACTTATCTGAAGCGGATGCTATTCGTGAGTTAGCTCGATATACTGATGACATTAGAAAGAAATTCCAAGAGTTTGCTATTTCTTATAACATCAATATCATTACAGGTAGTATGCCTTATTTAATTGATGGTACATTATATAATGTTGGTTTCTTATGCAAAAGAGATGGTACTTACGAAATGTATGCAAAAATACATATTACACCAAACGAAGTACACCATTGGGGTATGACAGGTGGTTCTAAAATTCAAACTTTCGATACAGATTGTGGTAAAATCGGTATTATGATTTGTTACGATGTTGAATTCCCTGAACTTTCTCGTTTACTTTCTGACCAAGGAATGGACATCCTTTTCGTTCCTTTCTTAACGGATACACAGAATGGTTATACACGAGTAAGAAACTGTGCAGCAGCCAGAGCTATTGAAAACGAGTGCTATGTTGCAATTGCAGGTTGTGTTGGTAACTTACCTAAAGTAAACAATATGGATATACAGTTTGCGCAAGCTGCAGTATTAACACCTTCTGACTTTGCTTTCCCTACAAATGGGGTAAAAGCAGAAGCAACTCCTAATACAGAGATGACGTTAATCGTAGATGTGGATGTTGACTTACTTAAAGAACTACACGAACACGGAAGTGTTAAGATTAAAAAAGATAGACGTTTAGATCTTTATCAAATCAATAAATTAAAATAATACTCTTTCAAAAGAAAGTTTTAAGCCGGATTAGGAATTATCTTAATCCGGCTTTTTATTATCCGAACACTTTTTTATTCTCTGAAGTAACACGAAACAAAAAACACCTAAAATACAGAGAACATTAATTACATAACTTGTATATTTACAACCACTTAAGTTATTGGCAAGAAACTTGTGACTCAAAATATTCTCTAAAAATATTACATTATGAAAAAAACACTAATAATCTCCTCTTTACTTACAGTAGCTGTTATAATGAGTAGCTGTTATAAAGATGAAGAATTAGACACAAATGCAGATATTCTTGAAGCTTATATTCCTTCAGAGTATTTAAAAACAGACCCTATTATTACGAATACAACAATTGAATTTAAAGTCAAATCTAATATAGACTTAGGAAAACAATCTCCTTTTTTTATTATATCTCCTAATGCTACTATGGACCCTCCAAATGGAACAACAAGAGATTTTAGTACAGCTCAAAAAGTTACAATTACTGCACAAGATCGTACTTGGAAGAAACTTTATACTGTTAGCTTTACTACTGATGAGCTAAGTTCAAGCTATACATTTAACAATGCCGAATTAACAAATAATGATCGATACTATCGCTTTTTTGAATATGGCTCTAATGGTGATAAAATATATGATTGGGATAGTGGTAACGCTGGTTATGCAACAGTCGCAGGTAAACTTCCTCCTGAAAGTTACCCTACAGGTATTGCCCCAGGAAGAAATGGCGGTCTTGCTGCCAAAATGCAAACCGTTTATACCTCACCATTAGCTGAGATTACTAAAAACCCAATTGCTGCGGGAAACCTTTTTATAGGGAGCTTCCAATTTGCAGGAATATCTAAACCTCTAAAATCAACACGATTTGGATTACCATATGAAGGAAATATGCCAAAATCATTAAGAGGTTATTTTAAATACAAAGCTGGTGATGTTGTTACAGATAAATATTTTAAACCTGTACCTAATAAAAAAGATTACTTTGATATTTATGCTATCTTATTTGAGAGTCGTTCTAAAGAGAATTACTTAGATGGTTCACATCAATTTAAAGATCCAAGAAATGTAGCTATTGCACGTGTACCTCAAGAACAGCGTATCGAAACAGATAAATGGACTGAATTTAATGTTCCCTTCGAGTTAGTAGCAGGTAAAACTTTTGACCCTGAAAAAAGCTATGTTCTCGCTATTGTAATGACATCCAGTATTGAAGGTGATGAATTTACTGGCGCAATAGGAAGTACCTTAATTGTAAATGAAATTGAACTTGTATATGACATTAAATAAGACACAATGAAAAACATAAAACTATATATAGCTCTACTTGCAAGTTCTATCTTTTTAACGGTACAACCTGCTTTTGCACAAGAAGAACAACAACTTTCAAATTTTAAAGAGTTCTTCAATAAAAATATAACATACCAAGTTCGTGCTCAATTTAGTATTGGAGGAAGTAGCCCTATGGGAATGCCAGCACAAATTAGAGAAATAAACAGCTATAACCCTACATTGCAAATTGGTTTAGAAGCGAATGCTACCAAGTGGTTTACAGACCAACAAAAATGGGGAATACGTACTGGGATACGCTTTGAAGGAAGAGGTATGAAAACTGATGCCAGAGTAAAAAACTATTACACGCAAATTGACGAAGATCACGGTAAACAAACAAAAGGTTACTTCACTGGAAACGTAAAAACTAATATGAAAAACTCTTATGTTACTTTCCCTGTGCTTGTAGTATTTAATGCTACAGAAAACTGGAATGTTTACGGGGGGTTTTACTTTTCTGGATTAATAGACAAAGACTTTAATGGATATGTATATGATGGTGTATTAAGAGAAGGAACACCTATAGGTGAAGTCGTTCCTTTTGAAGGTGACGACAAAGGACATTACAACTTTTCTCAAAACTTAAATAGGTTTCAATGGGGAACACAATTGGGTGGTGAGTATAAAATGAACAAACATTTTAAACTATTTGCTGATCTAAACTGGGGACTTAATCCTCTTTTTGAAAGTAGCTTTGATGCTATCTCATTCTCAATGTATAACATCTACCTAAATATGGGCTTCGGATATACATTCTAACTAAAAATTCATTTAACACAATACCAACAAGGGATTAAGTATTTTGCTTAGTCCCTTGTTCGTTTATTCTTATTTTTTTAGGTATTTAATAATGTTTCTGAACTTGTTTCACAATAAAACCTCAATAAAACCAACACTCATAAGGTTTCAATTATTGATTATCTACTAATAATTATCAATTCATTAATAATACATATCTTTTTACGAAAACTATCCATCATTTTAAAAGTCGTAACTTTGCGAACTTTATTTATCAATCTCTAAATTAATTTAGATTGAAAGATAAGCCTTTATAAAACAAAAACTAACATAATAAAACCCATGAGAAAAAACTACTTAATTTTTTCCTTATTAACTCTAATAGGAATCATGCTAACTTCTTGTATTAAAGAAGAAGCAGCTGATCAAAGAGCTGATATTTTAGCTGCTACTTTTGAAAATCAAAAAGAATTTTTGCTAACTGACCCTATCATTGAAAACGAATCTGTTGTATTCAGATTAAAACAAAACAATGATAATATGACTTTTGCTCCTAAGTTCACACTTACTCCTGGTGCTACTATCGTCCCTGCAAATGGTTCTATACATGATTTTTCTAAAGAAGCCGTAACATACACTGTAACTTCTGAAAGTGGGCAATGGAAAAAAACATATACTGTTTCTTTTATTAGAAGTGATTTCCCTACTTACTTTTCAATGGATAACTATCGTTTAAATAAAGCACCTGATACTTTACCTTATGATCCGAATAGAATATACGATTCTAGTGTATATACAGAATTCTTAGAGTATTTACCTGGTAGTGACGGAAAACAAAACCCTATTTGGTCAAGTGGTAACTCTGGTTTTTCAATAGTGCCTGCAGGTACTTTAAAACTAACTAACCCAAGTGGATACCCTACAACTGTTACTTTGGATGGTTACAAAAAAAGTGGCGTATTATTACAAACTATATTAACTGGTTTAGATCATAGTATGTCTGGGGTCTTTAAAATGCCTGGTATTGCTGCTGGAAATATCTTTGCTGGTAGTTTTAAATTAGAAATATTCTCTCCTGCAAAATCACCAAAATTTGGTATTCCTTATAATACAAAACAAAAACCTGCTGCTTTAAAAGGTTATTATAAATACAAAGCAGGTGATTTCTTTGGTAATAAAAACGAATTTGCATTAAAAGACTTAGATAAAGATACTTGGGATGGTTATGCTATTCTTTTTGAAAAAACAGAAAAAAATAACTTCTTAGCAGGCGATCATAATTTCAAAAGTGATAAAATGGTAATGGTTGCAAGAGTAGATTCAAACTTATACTCTGAAACTGATACTTGGACTGCTTTTGAAGCTCCTTTTAAACTTCTTGAAGGAAAAACCTTCGATTCAACGAAAGAATATATGATTGCCATTGTATTTACGTCAAGTATTCAAGGTGGTGATTTTAGAGGTGCTATTGGTAGTACACTTTATATTGATGAAGTAGAATTAATTCTTGAAGACAACTAATTCTAAATCCTAACAAACTTTTATAATGAAATATATTTATATAGCAATTTTTACACTTATTTCTTCAATCGGTTTTGCACAAACAGCTGAAGAAAAAACAGTTGAATTAACTACTGAAAATACAAATGCTTTTGTCAACTTCTTCAAAGATAATATGGACTATCAAGTTCGTGCTCAGTTTAGTATTGGAGGAGCAAGTCCTTTAGGATTACCAAGAGAAATTAGAACACTTGATAGCTACAACCCAACCCTTCAGTTAGGTTTAGAAGCTAATGCTACTAAATGGATTACAGAAGACCAAAAATGGGGTGTACGTGTTGGAGTTCGTTTTGAAGGTAAAGGAATGAAAACAAGAGCAAGAGTAAAAGATTACTTAACTCGTATTGAACAAGACAATACCGAATTAACAGGTTACTACAATGGACGTGTTTACACTCACGTTAAAAATACTTATGTTACTTTCCCTGTGTCTGCAGTTTATAAAATAAACCAAAAATGGAACGTTTACGGAGGTATATACTTATCAGGGTTAATTGACAAAAACTTTGATGGATATGTTTCTGATGGACAATTCAGAAAAGACACACCTACTGGTGAAGCAATTAACTTTGAAGGAGAAGCAAGAGCTCCTTATGACTTTTCTAAAGAAATAAATAGATTCCAATGGGGAACACAAGTTGGTGGTGAATGGAAAATGAATAATCATTTCAAACTATTTGCTGATATGACTTATGGTTTCAATGGTGTTCTTGACAAAGACTTTGAAGCTATCTCTTTCTCAATGCACAACATTTACTTAAACTTAGGTTTTGGATATAAATTCTAACACCAAAATATACCAATAAAAAAGGCTTGCAATTGCAAGCCTTTTTTTGTTTTACTCTTTCTTATTTGACTAATACTTGATCTGCCACTTTCGTAGTTCCATCTATTTCTTCTGTGATATCTAATCCAAGAATCTTAGCTATTAATGGATATACATCTACATTTTCAAATGTTGCAATCTTCTCTCCTTTTTTAATTTGAGGTCCTGAAGCAATAAAAATAGCATGCATCTCTTTAACTGTATTTGGATCAAAACCATGACTTCCGGCTAACTTTCTATTTGTAAAGTAATAAGGTGGTTCTGCTGTAATAACAATATCTCCTACTCTACCAAAACGATCATTGTCTCCTCCAAAATTAAACTCTTTTGGTAAATCAGCCTTCTTAAACACTTTCATCAATTTACTATCAGCCGCTTTCTGAATCTTTTTATACCATTTATTGATGTCTTTCTTATTGTTTACAAAAACACTCATATAAGTACCATTACTAACTAAAGTAAGCTCATCTTTTTCTACTTTCATTGGGAACTGCAATAGCGTTTCTTGATCTAACGCAAGCATTCCGTGATCCGAAACAACAACAAAGTTCACTGGTAAACCTGTTTTACTAACCTCAGCAACTAATTTCTCAATTGATCTATCTGCATATTGTACTGCCTCTTCTGTTTCTTTTGCATCAGGACCGTACGTATGCCCTGCGTGATCTACCTCTGGTAAATAGAAAGTAATAAAGTGTGGACGTTTTTCTTCTGGTAAACTCAACCATTTTACTACTTCTGCAATACGTGTATCCATTTCAAACTTCTCTGAATAACCGTAATAATATGAAGGATATGTATCTTTAATTGGAGCCTCTGACCCTGGCCAATAATAACAAGCACTCATCATTCCTTGTTGTTCTGCTAAAACCCATAATGGAGTACCTCCGTACCAAGCTGGATTGTGAACTGCTTTATAATTTCTAAGTGAATAACGCTCTTCAATCTTTGGATCAAAGATATTATTCCCTACTAAACCATGGTGTGCTGGATATAACCCTGTAGCAATTGTATAATGATTTGGAAAAGTAACTGATGGATAAGATGGTTGCATTGACTCTGCTCTAACTCCTTCTTCCCCTAATTTTTTTAAAAACTTGCTATCAAACTTTTCAATATAATCATATCTAAATCCATCAATAGAGATTAAGATTACATAAGGCTTTTCAAACTGTTTTGGATCATTCACACGATTCTCTGTAACAATTTGTTTTTCTGTTTCTTGTGCATTTGCTGTAGAGAAAACCCCTCCTACAAATGAAAACAAGACTAAGGATAAAAGTAATTTTTTCATGTTGTTTTGTATTTCGTAATCAAATATCTATAGATAAATTTATCCATACAAAGTAATTGCTTATTTTTATAACTATTTTAAAACAATAGCCTTTATTATGAAACAAATAAGCATTCTTGGATGTGGTTGGTTAGGAACACCTTTAGCCGAGCAATTACTTAAAAGAGATTACGTGATTAAAGGGTCTACTACAAGTCTTTCTAAAATGAATATGTTAGAAGACTTAAATATTAAACCATATCATATCGACATTTACCACAATAACTTAGAATATATAGACTACTTTCTTAAAGGTTCTGAATTGTTAATCATTACAATTCCTCCTATTAGAGAAGAGACACAGCCTTCTTATGCTGATAATTTTAAGAAAATAACCCCTTATATTAAGAGACACAACATCAAACAAGTCATTATGATGAGTTCTGTTTCTATATATGCTCCTTCTTCTGAAGTTATTACTGAGTTATACAATTCTTACTCTAATGAGCCAACTGCCAAACAAATTAGAGATGCAGAAAGCGTTTTACTTTGTGATCCAAGCATCAATGCTTGTATCTTAAGATTAGGTGGTTTATTTAGTGCCGATAGAAAACCAGTAAATTACATTGCTAAGAAAGAGTTCTTAGATAATCCTGATTTACCAATTAATATGATTCACCTTGAAGACATTTTAGCATTTTCAATGGCGATTATAGAAAAGGGGTTCAACTCAAATTGTATTTACAATATTGTATCTCCTAACTATGAAAGCAGAAAAGACTACTATTCTAAAGAAGCAAAAAAACACAATATAACGCTGCCTCCTTTAGGTGAAAACAATTGGGATACTCGCCGTAAGATATCTGGCCAAAAAATAAGTGAGTTTACCAACATAGATTATAAATACTAAATCACATCTCTTATTTTGATTCTGAAATTAGAAAAGATTCTTTTGATGTGTTTTACATTAATTTAACGCCTATTTTTCAGTATCTTGTAAGAAGTATGAAAGCTATTCATTATGAAGAAGATATTATTCCCAACTGATTATTCAGAAACAGCAAATAACGCTTTTAAGTATGCTTTACAATTAGCGGATTATAGCGATGCTGAACTATATGTAATACACGTTTATGACCCTCCAGTAATTTCAGGAGGTATTAGTCCGCATCTTGTGGATAATGTTATTAAGAAAAATGACTTTGAAAAGCTTGAACAACTTCACGCCAATAGTCCAACACTTATCGCTTTAAGAAAAGAGCTTAATTTAGAACACGTAGAAGTATTCTTTAAAGTAAAAGAAGGATTATTAATTCCTGAAATTCAAAATGCAATCCTTGAAAACAATATTGATTTTATTGTGATGGGGACAGATGGAGTTAATGCAAGTTTTCACAAAAAAATATTAGGTTCAAATACTGTAAATACAATCTCTAAAGTTGATATTCCCGTTTTGAGTATTCCTAAAGAAGCTGAATTTAAAAATATTGAAAACATTGTTTTTACAACTCGCTTAGAAGAAGAGGAAGAAGAAACATTAGAAGACTTAATTGAAGCTGCAAATAAACTTAATGCTAAGTTAAGTTGTGTTTATGTAAGTACTAAAAAGAAGCCCGATTGCAATGCGGTTTACAACAAATGGAAAGAAAAGTATAAAAACGAACCTGTTTCATTCCATCTTTTTAATACAGATAAAATAGAAAAGGTGCTACTTGACTTTATCACAAGTGAAAAAGTTGACTTAGTTGCTACTGTAAAGCAAAATAAAAGCTTTTTAGAGAGAGTTCTTTCAAAAAGCATAACTCAACACCTTGCTAAACATTTAAAGGTACCATTCTTTGCTTATAAAGCGAAAAAGAAATAAAAAAGGGAGCTAATGCTCCCTTTTTATATTTATACTTTCTTGAAAACTAATTTCAAATCCATTAATCTAATACCATCTCTGGCACATCTCCTTCAATAATTAAAGTTACCTCAGAAGCTTTAATAATGTCCTCAACTGTAACACCTGGAGCGCGCTCTAATAATTTAATCCCTTCTGATGTTACTTCAAGAACGGCCAATTCAGTTACAATCTTCTTCACACATTTTACTCCTGTCAATGGCAAGCTACATTCTTTAAGAATCTTTGACTCCCCTTTTTTGTTTACGTGCATCATTGCTACAATGATATTCTCTGCTGAAGCAACTAAATCCATTGCTCCTCCCATTCCCTTTACCATTTTACCTGGAATCTTCCAATTGGCAATATCTCCTTGCTCAGAAACCTCCATAGCGCCTAATATAGTCAAATCTACGTGCTTTCCTCTAATCATACCAAAACTTGTAGCCGAATCAAAAAAAGATGCTCCTGCTAAGCTTGTAATCGTTTGTTTTCCGGCATTGATTAAATCTGCATCTTCTTCTCCTTCAAAAGGAAAAGGTCCCATTCCTAAGATACCGTTCTCACTTTGAAACTCAACATTCATTCCTTCTGGAACATAATTAGCTACTAATGTTGGAATACCAATTCCTAAGTTTACATAAAAACCATCTTGTAACTCTTTTGCTATACGCTTTGCGATACCTACTTTATCTAACATAATACTAATTTAAAGGTGAATTAATTTTTTGTGCGAACTGTACGTTGTTCAATTCTCTTCTCGTATTTCTCTCCTTGAAAAATACGCTTAACAAAAATTCCAGGAACGTGAATCTCATTAGGATCCAACTCTCCAGCTGGCACAAGCTCTTCAACTTCTGCTACTGTAATCTTTCCTGCACCTGCCATACAAGCATTAAAATTTCTTGCTGTACCTTTAAATATTAAGTTACCTGCTTCATCACCTTTCCACGCTTTTACAATTGCAAAATCTGCTTCAAATGCGTGTTCTAATATATGTGGTTTTCCATTAAAATCACGAACTTCTTTTCCTTCTGCCACCTCAGTTCCAAACCCTGCTGGTGTATAAAATGCAGGAATACCCATTTGTGCTGCTCTACACTTTTCTGCCAATGTTCCTTGTGGTGTTAATTCTACATCTAACTCCCCTGATAACATCTGTCTTTCAAACTCTGCATTTTCACCCACATAAGAAGAAATCATCTTCTTAATCTGATGTTTTTGCAACAATAGCCCTAATCCAAAATTATCCACTCCCGCATTGTTAGAAATACACGTTAATCCAGTAACATTTTTTCTGACTAATTCAGCAATTGAATTCTCTGGTATCCCGCAAAGTCCAAAACCACCAAGCATAATGGTCATATCATCTTTTATATCTGCTAACGCCTCTTGAACGTTTGCTACTTTTTTATTAATCATAGTTTCTTGGTTTTAGAATAGGCACCTAAAATACAAAAAAAAACGCCTTTAAAAAAAGGCGTTTTTCTATATTAAAAATCAAATTCATCAGTGGATGTTTCTCCTCCTTCAACTTGATCATCAGTCTCTGGTTGAACTACTTTAGTACAATCAACTCGAATTGATAAGTTTTCCGGCACTTTAAATCCTTCTCTTGAAACGTGTAATGTTTTATCAGCATAACATTTATTCATAAATATACCCCAGATTGGCAAAGCTAATGTAGCCCCTTGTCCGTAAGTCATTGTTCTAAAATGAGCTGCTCTATCATCGTTTCCAACCCAAATACCTGTAGCTAAATCAGGGACCATTCCGATAAACCATCCATCACTATTGTTCTGACTCGTTCCTGTTTTACCAGCAATTGGATTGGTAAACTTATATGGGTGACCTGTTACTCGTTTGTATCCTGCTCCTTGCCAAGTTGTACGTAAACGCACCCCTGAACCTGACTCTGTAACTCCTTCCAGTAATTTAATAATTGCATAGGCAACATCTTTACTTAAGACATCTCTTGTTTCTGGAATAGCATTAAACAAAATAACACCGTTTTTATCTTCAATACGTGTAATAAACGTAGGCTTAATATAAACACCTTGATTAGCAAAAGTACTATAAGCCGCAACCATATCACTTACTGTAATATCAACAGCTCCTAATGCGATTGCAGGACTTTGAGGAATATCCGCAGACACTCCTAAATCTCGTGTCATATCAATAACCGCTTTCGGCCCTACTTTGTCCATCAACTTAGCTGTAACTGTATTTACAGATCCAGCAAGTGCTTGTTTCAACGTCATAATACCTCTATACGAACGATTAGAGTTTTGTGGACTCCAATCCTTGCTGATTCCATGACGTCCTTTAGGCATCGTAAAAGGCGAGTCAATAATAGAGTCACAAGGTGAATAGTGCAATTGTTCTATTGCTGTAGCATATACGAACGGTTTAAACACAGAACCTACTTGTCTTGCTCCTTGACCTACGTGGTCATATTGGAAGTGCTTATAATTAATCCCTCCAACCCAAGCTTTGATATGTCCTGTTTGAGGCTCCATCGCCATCATACCAGCTTGTAAGAAATGCTTGTAATATAAAATTGAATCACGAGGAGTCATAACAGTATCTCTTTCACCTTTCCAAGAGAATATGCGCATTTTTGTTTTTACTTCAAATGAACTTACTATCTCTTTTTCAGATTTACCTTGTGCAGTCATCTGTCTCCATCTTTCTGAAGACTTCATTGCACGTCTTATAATACCATCATACTCTGATTGATTAATCTTATAAAACGGAGCCATCTTATTGTTCTTTTGATCAATAAAAAACTCTTCTTGTAAGTTTGAAATATGTGCTTCTACTGCTTGCTCTGCATACTTTTGCATACGTGAGTCAATAGAAACATAAATCTTTAAACCATCTCTATAAATATCATACGTTTTTCCGTCTTTCTTAGGATTCTCTTTTACCCAACGACGCATATAATCACGAAGGTATTCACGGAAATATGTTGCCAAACCTGCTTTATGACTTTCAGGAGTGAAATTTAAAGCTAATGGTTTCCCTTGTAAAGTAGCACTCTCTTCTTGTGTAATAAAGCCGTTTCTGGCCATTTGATGAAGTACAACATTTCTACGTTTTTGTACTAATTCTGGTCTTCGAACAGGATTGAAATAAGCAGGGTTTTGCAACATCCCTACAAACATAGCTGCTTCATCAATTGATAAGTCTTTAGGTTCTTTTCCTAAATATACACGCGTTGCCGAACGAATACCAACTGCATTATTAACAAAATCTGCTTTGTTCAAATACATCGTTAGAATCTCCTCTTTCGTATACTGTCTTTCTAATTGGATAGCGATAACCCATTCCTTACCCTTTTGCATAATACGCTTAGGTAAGCTACGAGATCCTTCTCCGTGAAATAGCAATTTAGCTAACTGCTGTGTAATTGTACTTGCTCCTCCACTACTTCCTACTGAAGTAACTGCACGCAACGTACCTCTTGCATCAATACCTGAATGCGTTCTAAATCGCTCGTCTTCAGTTGAAATTAATGCATTAACTAAATAATCTGGTAAATCTTCATATTTAACTGGTACTCTATTCTCTAAATAGAACTTACCTATAGTTTTTCCATCAGAAGAAATTACTTCTGTAGCAACATTACTTGCTGGATTTTCTAAGTCATCAAAGGTTGGCATCGGGCCAAAAACCCCCCAAGATGCGCATAAGAAAAAGAAAACTACAGCGGCAATACCACCTAAAAATAATAACCAAAAAGCTTTTAAATACCCTTTATAGCTGGTAGTTTGCTTTTTTTCTTTTTTGTTTTGTTGTTTTGTACTCATAAAGTATGACTAACTTCTTCCTTTTTATTCGCTTTTTTCAATTCGGAATCCAACTTCTGAAATTCCGTCTAAGGCATTAACACCTTCTATTTGACCAAGTTCCCTTACAACTTGCTCTATTGTAAACTTATAGTTTCCTGACTCAGGGAATTTATACCCTTCTTTCAGCCATAATTTACTCTCTTTTACATCTGCAAATCCCGTTCCTAATAATGTTCCATCAGGCTTAGCCATTTGAAACTGAAGTGTATCCACAACAATATCATTATTAGGTTGATATGTTTTTAATATCACAAAAATATTACTAAAAGGATAATCCTTATTAGCACGAAGATTCATATACAAATCATAATCTTGAACTGTATCTTTTACTTCATAAACGAATGCTTTTACATCTTCTTTTGTCCAGCGCCCTTCCGTCCCTTGATATTGATCAAAAACAATATTAGGATTTTGTTGACAAGACACCATAGTCAGACATAAAACACTCAATATCAATAAATAATTACTAATTTTCAGCATTTGAATTATTACTTGACGAATTGTTATTTCTTGGTTTTTTATTTCTATTAGGACGATTAACTCTTGGTGTTTTCGCTTCCTTATTTGCGTTAGTTGAATCCGCTGATTCTTTTGCAACAGGCTGATTATTACCCTCTTTAACCTTATCCTTATTTGTATTTGTATTTGGACGCTCTGTTTTATTCTTTACGCGAGGACGTTGTGGTTTAGGTCCCTTTCCTTCTTTGTCATTAGTTCTAACAGGTCTTTCCTTTTGCTCACCAACATTCTCCTTTTTAGAACCTTTTGGTTCCTCTTGTCCTTTTGGTTTTTTATTACGTGTTGGTTTCTTCTTTCTCTTAGGCTGATCAAAACGAGTTACACTATCGTGCTCTGCTGCAACTTCAAAATCAGTTGTTTCAACCTCAATCTCGCTCATATAACTTTCTAACTCTAAACCTTTTTCATCACGTTTATTTAGAGCTAAAATTTCTTTTACGTGACTTGTATCTAATACATACCAATTTGCAGAATTGTTGATATAAGCAAACCACATCTGCCCTTTAAAAATATCTATTTTCTGACAAATAGCTAATCCTTTAACTGTCATTAATTTAGTATCTGAATCTGGCATATCTTTCAATGCTTCCAAATACGTATCTAATTCAAAGTTTAAACAACATTTCAACTTACCACATTGCCCAGCAAGCTTTTGAGGATTTAATGATAATTGTTGGTAGCGAGCAGCAGATGTATTAACACTTCTAAAGTCTGTCAACCAAGTTGAACAACACAATTCTCTACCACAAGAACCTACTCCTCCTAAACGAGCTGCTTCTTGTCTAAATCCAACTTGTTTCATCTCGATACGAATACTAAACTCACGAGCGAAATCTTTAATCAACTGTCTAAAGTCAACACGCTCACTTGCTGTGTAGTAAAAAGTTGCCTTTGAAGCATCTCCTTGAAACTCGACATCAGAGATTTTCATCTCTAAATTTAGAGCAATTGCCATTTCACGAGCACGAACTTTTACTTTCTCTTCTCTTGCTCTCGCTTCTTGCCAAATATCAATGTCTTTTTGTGTTGCTTTTCTATATATTTTTAGGATCTCACCATTGGGATCAGCTTTCTTTTTCTTCATTTGAACTTTTACAAGTTCTCCCGCTAATGATACAATACCAATATCGTGTCCAGGAGAAGACTCTGTCGCTACAATATCTCCAATACTTACTGTAAGTTCTTTTGGATAGCGATAAAAATCCTTACGTCCGTTTTTAAAACGTACTTCAACTATATCATAAATCTCGGTTCCAGTAGGATAAACCATATTGGATAACCAATCAAAAACTGCTAATTTATTACAACTGTCTGTTCCGCACGTTCCATTACTTTGACATCCTCTCGGCGTCCCACTACTATCTTTTCCTGTTGAACAATTTGTACAAGCCATCTACTTTTTTTTATATATTGATCTCTATAAAGAGAGTTATTTTTAATTTTACTCGCTGTAAAGATACTATTTTTACAAGTTCCTTTTAGAATTTTTTATTCTACTACCTTATAACCACTTTTACTACACTTCCTATTTACTTAACTTTCATTAAAACAAATATTTACTATTCCTTTTAATATCCATTTTTCTATATCCTAATGCAAGAATGATTGCGAAATTGACAGTTTTTCCTAATTCACACTTTTTTAGCGTTAAAAGGTTTTATTCAGCTATTTATAAAAAATCAACCCTTAATAAAACAGCACATTTCTCAAATCATTTAATCTATAAATTATTGGCCGTTAAATCCAACCTTAATACATTAAATTCTCACGCGACAGCAAACTTCTTAATGATAAAAATCACAATAACAAATGACTTGACCCATCCTGAAATAACTGTACAGCTATAATAGGACGAGACATAGTCAAAAAATGTTGATTAGGCAGCGCAAACGAAAAGCATACACAACAGATTC
>NZ_JBBPHM010000039.1:0-6646 GCF_038039755.1 Myroides sp. C1519 | reverse complement strand
CATTCCCACATTTTCACAACGGTTGAATTGTAATGTTTTGTTTGTAATAACATTCCCACATTTTCACAACGGTTGAATTGTGATATTTTGTTTGTAATAACATTTCGGGTTTTCAGTTTTCGGTTACCAGTTCCCGGTTTTCAGTTCCCGGTTAACAGTTCGACGCATCACGTTTTACGTTTCACGTATTTCGGTTATCAGTTCCCGGTTTCCGATTAACAATTCCCCTTTTACTTTACTCCTCTGTAACAATCGGTTTATCATTTCGAGACCACTCACTCCACGAACCAACGTATAACTTCGGAATCTCCATTCCTGCTGAGGCGATGGCTAATAAACTATGGCAAGCAGTAATACCTGAACCACAGTGAACGATTACTTCTTCTTTTCCTGTAAACGCTGTGGTGTATTTGTCTTTCAACTCATTAGGTGATAAGAACAATCCGTTACCATCTAAATTAGACATAAACGGAATATTCACTGATCCTGGAATATGTCCTGCCACTTGGTCAATAGGTTCTGTATGTCCTTTATAACGACTTGGCTCACGAACGTCAATAACCAAATAAGTAGGCTTTTCTGAGTTTGCCTCTACCTCATCGATTGTCGCTGTTGGCAATAACCACGCATTAATAGGGTAAGCCCCTACTACCTTTCTCTCTACGGGTTTATCATTCGTAGGAAAACCTTGTTTCACTGCCTCTTGTAATCCACCGTTCAAGACCTGTACCTTTGGATGTCCTACTGCTTGTAACATCCACCAAAAACGAGCTGCCGAATTAGCGCCGTTCTTGTCGTCGTAAATGACAACGTGACTATCAGGTGTTATTCCTAAGTCTTGTAACGCTTGGGCAAACTGAGCTAACGTAGGTAAAGGGTGTCTTCCGCCTTGTGCTGCGTCTGCTCCTATATTAGCCAACTGCTTGTTAGAATCGACAAAAATAGCACCCTCTAAATGCTGTGCGTCATAATTTGCCTTTGCGTCTTTGTGGTTTGAAGCATCAACAATAACAAGATTATCCCCTGCTGTTTGTTGTAATACTACTAACTCTGACACTTGTATAATGGGTTGTAAGCTCATCTTTCAATAGTTTTAATTGTGGTTCTAAAAATACGCGATTACAATCGCGGAATAGCAATAATCTTTGTTAATCTCATTCCTAAAGCTAAAATATCTCTATCTACTTTCACATCATACGTATTATTAGTCATTGAAATACTCGTTTCTGTATCCAACACCTTTCTCTTCACAGCTGTACTCACTTCATAGGTTACGTACAAATCGTCTGTATCTAAAAACTTGGTTACGATTTTCAACACCCCGTGTTCTTCATTTACATTAAACGGTAATACCTTATTAATTGCTGGGTTAAACGATTCAGACACATACACCGTTAGCTCTTTAGGTAAAAAGCGTTGACCAACTGCCATTGCCTCTTTCGCTGTGTACACAATTCGCTCTGCCTTATACCCTACTAAATCAATAAAATCACCTGTTGCCACGCGGTCGTAATTCAACGTATCTATATTCGTTTGCAACTGCTCAGCGTCTATATAATTCTTCTTATAAGAGAAGTTTAACTTGCTATTAGGTACAATCGTTGACCCGACATACGCAAAGCCCTCATCCAAAATATCATTCCACTTATTCTCTAAAACATACGTAAGCCCCTCTCCTTTGTAAACCGCCTCGTAACCTGCAACATAAACACTACTACTGATAAAAGGCAAAGTGCCGTAAGTGGTAGTGAAAGACGGACTATTCTTAATCACTTCTTGCAAATGGGCGTTGTCTTCTTTTGATAGTTTAGCCCCGTATTCTTTTGCTAAATCAAGCATATGCAATGGATCTTTACTCACATATTTTACAAAGTCGTTAAAGATAGGATCACTCATAGACATTGTGTACGTCAAGGCCCCTTCTTCAAACTTATCTACTTCTTGTTTCTCTTTATTTACTGATTCTGTCTGTGGTTCCCCCGTTGGTTCGTCTCCCTTTTTATCGTTCTTACAACTGGTAATTAGGAGTCCAACACCCAACAATAATAGCATACTTTTTTTCATAAACATCATTTTTTGTATGCCTAAAATACGAAAACTATATAACCCTTTCTAAGAATTGTATAACTAATAATTGGTTGAATTGTTCGTATTTTGTAACTACCTTAATACACATATTTATACTATAATGAAAAAACTATATAAAGTTAGCGGAATGAGCTGCAACGGTTGTAGAACCAAAGTAGAGAATACGCTAAACGAACTAAAAGACATTAATGCGCAGGTTACGTTAGAAACGGAACAGGCTGCTATTGAATCGAAAAGCGAGATTGACACCTTACACTTGCAAAAGGCATTGCTGAAAAAAGGGAACTATATCTTACAAGAAATTGTAACCCATACAGATGGTACACAAGAAGTACTACCTCCGGTTGAAATTAGTGAGGAAGACCAGTATGTACAGGAGATTCCGCAGGGAATGGCAGACAAGGCAGGGAAGTATTTCTGTCCGATGTTATGTGAGGGTGATAAGGTTTATGACACCAATGTAGGTTGTCCGGTCTGTGGGATGAACTTAGAACACATACCAGCTGCAAAGGTTGAAAAAACAGTGTATTACTGTCCGATGTTATGTGAAGGCGACAAGACCTATGACGAGCCAGGCGATTGTCCTACTTGTGGTATGAACTTAGTTGAAAAGACGATTTCAGTTGAACCAGAAGATACCACGTATAAGGATATGTTGAAAAAACTGCGCATCTCCTTAGCTTTTACTATTCCTGTGTTTTTATTAGCAATGGGTGGTATGATTCCGGGTGACCCAATTGGCCAGGTAATCCCCCATCACATCAATAACTACTTACAACTGCTATTTACCATTCCTGTTGTCTATGTGTGTTGGATGTTTTTCCAACGAGCGTGGACATCGTTTAAAACGTGGAATCTAAATATGTTTAGTTTAATTGGATTAGGAGCTGCGGCTGGATTGGTATTCAGCGTAGTAGCGTTGTTCTTTCCAAACTTATTTCCTGAGGATTTCAAAGGAGAACACGGTATTCACTTGTATTTTGAGTCGGTAGCGGTTATTCTGACCTTGGTTTTAGTTGGACAAGTAATGGAAGCGAAAGCGCATAGTCGTACCAATACGGCAATTAAAGAATTGTTGAAACTATCGCCTACTGATGCTACGTTGGTAACAGATAAGGGGGATGAAAAAATAGCGATTGACAAAATAGTCAAAGGCAACAAACTACGCGTTAAACCAGGAGAGAAAATTCCCGTTGACGGTGTAATTGTAGAAGGAGAAAGTAGCATTGACGAGTCGATGATCTCAGGAGAACCAATTCCTGTTCACAAGATAAAAGGTGCCCCTGTAGTAGCGGGAACAATCAACGGCAACAGCTCTTTTGTGATGTTGGCTGAGAAAGTAGGTAGCGAAACCTTGTTGGCACAAATCATTGAAATGGTAAACAACGCGAGTCGCTCACGTGCGCCAATTCAGAAGTTAGCAGATAAAGTAGCGAAATACTTTGTACCAACGGTTGTTTTAATCGCTGTGGTCACTTTCTTCTTGTGGAAAATATACGGTCCGGAACCTAAGTTGGCTTTTGCTTTTGTGAATGCCTTAGCCGTGTTAATCATCGCTTGTCCGTGTGCTTTAGGATTGGCAACGCCTATGTCTATTATGGTTGGAATTGGAAAAGGGGCACAAAACGGTATCTTGATTAAGAACGCAGAGGCACTGGAAACAGCGAATACTATTGATGTGGTAATTACGGATAAAACGGGTACGCTGACAGAAGGGAAACCATCGGTTGAGAAAATCGTTAGTCTGACTGAGGCGTACACAGCTGAAGAGTTGCTATACTTGACCGCTTCGTTAAACCAGAATAGTGAGCACGCTTTAGCGACTTCGTTTGTTAATAAAGCAAAAGAGGAAGGCGTACAGCTTATTCCTGTAAAAATGTTTACCAACAACACAGGTAAGGGTATTCAGGGAATTGTAGATAAAAAGCGTATTTCCCTTGGTAACAAAGCGTTAATGGAAAGCGTTCGCGCTGAGTTGTCTGATGTGTTAATACAACAAGTAGCAGTTGAGCAAAACCTTGGAAAGACAGTTTCCTATATCGCTGAAAACAATACCATTATAGGATATGCGGTGTTATATGACAAGATAAAAGAGAGCAGTAAACAAGCAGTGAAAGACTTGCAACAAAAGGGTATTGAGGTAATTATGATTACGGGAGATAACCCTAATACCGCTAAGGCTGTAGCTGATGAATTGGGAATTATTCACTTCCTTGCTGAGGCGATGCCACAAGACAAGTTGAACGAGATTAAGAAGCTACAAGAACAAGGGCGTATCGTAGCAATGGCAGGTGATGGTATTAATGACGCTCCAGCATTGGCACAGGCAAATGTGGGGATTTCAATGGGTACGGGAACTGATGTGGCTATTGAAAGTGCAGAGGTTACGTTGCTAAAAGGCGACTTAGCTGGTATTCCAAAGGCGATTAACTTGAGCCACGGGGTAATGCGTAACATCAAACAGAACTTATTCTTTGCTTTTGTGTACAATAGCGTGGGAATACCAATTGCAGCAGGGATTTTATATCCTGTATTTGGTTTACTCCTATCGCCAATGATTGCGGCAGTAGCTATGAGTTTTAGTTCAGTTTCTGTTATTTCAAACTCGTTAAGACTGAAAAACCTAAAACTTTAGGGAGTTAAAACACTTACTTTAGAGTTGAAAAATAAGCTTACCAAGACATCTGTTGTTTAGGTGATTATAATAGATAAAAAATAAAAGGTTGCAACGCTGTGTGTCGTTGCAACCTTTTTACATTTAAAAAACACAATATAAATAAAATCAAAAAAGAGCTCGATATACTCAAGCTCTTTTTCTCACCTTAAATCAAAAACTGCAAACACATTTTACAATTTTAATTTTTTACTTTTAAAAAAAGGCCACTCGATAGAATGGCCTTCTATACTGATACATCTTATATTAAATAAAACAAGTCCCCACTCCGTTTTTTTAAATTGTATTAAGATGCCCAGAGCAATATTTTTTCCTTATTACCTACGGCTAAGATACATATTAATTCCAAACTTTAACAATTAAAAACAAATAATTTTAAATAATTACCAAAAATTAATACATTACAGCTAAAAAACAATATTTCATTATTCAATTTTTACAATATACATTGTTTTTTTAACAATTAGCACTTTATACAAACACTCTGTTAGTGAATATATTATTTAAATCATACAATTCCCCCTCAATGTATAGTTTTACTACTGATATACAACTACATAACGCTAACTTTATTCATTTATTGAGTTTACAATGACGCTTTGTAACATATATTTTAACAGCATATACCTCATTATCCGTTTTTTTAAACTAATTTGACCTCTTTACAAAACAATCGCCGAATATGAAAAAATCAATACCTGCTATCCCCGCTGCTATCTTATCTATGATGAGTGTACAAGGTGGTGCTTCTATTGCAAAATCACTATTTCCTATCTTAGGAGCAGCAGGTACAAGTTCACTCCGCATTGGTATATCGGCTATTATCTTGTTCTTTTACAACAGACCTAACTTAAAAAAGCTCACTGCTCTTGAATGGAAGATTAGTTTTATGTACGGAATGTGCTTAGCTTTTATGAACTTGTTGTTTTACTTTGCAATTCAGCGTATTCCCATTGGATTAGGGGTTACCATCGAATTTATAGGTCCGCTTAGCTTGGCTATTTTCTCCTCTCGTAAAAAAATAGACTACGTATGGGCAATGATTGCAGCTGTTGGAATATTACTAATTGTTCCTTGGCAAAACAACTCTCTTGATTTTATAGGACTTTTACTTGCTTTTGCAGCCGGATTATTTTGGGCAGGGTATATTGTTGTTGGGGGAAAAGTAGCACAAAAAATGGATAGTAACACATCGGTTACTGTTGGTATGGGATTCGCAGCTTTATTTATTATTCCTTTTGCTTTAGTATCAGGTGATTTAATGGCATTAACTGGAAAGCTATTGTTGATTGGAACGGCTGTTGCGCTATTGTCAAGTGCTATTCCTTTTTCATTAGACATCATTGCTTTAAAGAAATTACCGTCAAAAACCTTTAGTATTTTAATGAGTTTGCAACCTGCTTTTGGGGCTATTTCAGGATTATTATTCTTAGGTGAGATTCTGACATTTTACCAATGGCTGTCAATTTTGTGTGTCATCTCTGCAAGTATTGGAACGACAATTTCTTCAAGAAAAGAAGTTCAATAAGGATTATTTGATGTATCGGGAAACGTGATACGATATATTGCATATTCTATTCAATATATTCATATAGTGAATTACATTGCGGTATCCGTAAGGGTACACCTCTTATTAATTAATAGCATTACAGTATTGTTTGTTTATAAATAAACAACAGGGGGCAAACACGTGGGTTTGCCCCTACGAGCGCGATATGTGATATACATTATGTCGTATGCCGTGCGGGCGAATAATAATTCGCCCCTACAAAAGTTGGGTTGTGACGATTTTGTTTGTAATGGTATTTCGTTTTTTATGCATCGGTTCAATTGTGATATTTCAGGGGATAAATGTCATTTCATCGAAATAATCACGCCATATAT
>NZ_JBBPHM010000038.1:0-8774 GCF_038039755.1 Myroides sp. C1519 | reverse complement strand
GAAACGGCTGTTACAGATGTGTACTTCTGATTGTCTTTAACAAACTCTCCTAAGTTAATCTCAACCTTATCACCATTCTCATTTAAATAATAGAACTTATTATTTTCATAAAAAACATTACCATACTCTCCTTTTAATTGGTTGATAATTTTCGTTATGAATTCTTTTTTAGTAGTTATTTTTTCAATAAAAAAACTATTTTCTGTTAGCTCCGTTATAAAAAATTGATTATTAACTAATTCAGTCACAAACTTGTCACTTTTAGCAATCTCTTCAACTGCCAATTTCACTGTCTCACCATCAGAGTCAGTAATTACTAATTCATCTTTTATCAACTTAAAAGAAACATTCTTAGTATTAAAATCTTTCCAATCAATCTCAACTTTATCACCATTATCATTTAGGTAATAGAACTTATTATTTTCATAAATAACATTACCGAATTTGTCCTTTAATTGATCAACTAAATAATTAATAACAGTTTCTGAATGAAATATATCCTCAATATGATTGATAATTTCCTGTATTAAATGGATTTCATATTTCTGATTTACTTCATTTTCATAAACAAAAACACCTTTCTTTGTTTTATGAGGTAATAAAGTAGAAGGTAACTGCAATTCAATTAAAGGTATAGAAACAATTGAACCATTCGAATCTTGTAAATGTAGAATTCCTTCTTTGTCAACACTCAAAGATTCATTTCTATTTACATCAAAATCAATTGTATCATCTCCTAATCTTATCCACCCTTCCTTTCTATCGTTTCCATACTCTCCCCAATAGTAATATCCAGGCGTCAAGACATTCCCAATACTTGTTGTATTAAAAACTAATAATCCTATTTTAGGACTTCTCCCTTCAATCACATCACGATCAGATAAACTTTTTAGTTCAATCTGTGGAATTAACAACCCCTTATTGGAGGAATTCAGTTCTAAAATGGACGAAATGTGAGGTTCTTTCGTCCCAATACCAACTTGTGCATAAATTGCGAAATTACACGCAAAAAATAAAATTAACAGTATTTTTCTTCTCATATTAGTTAGTATATTAATTTATAGACAATATTATTGATTATTCTTAAACAAAAATACAAATTATAACATCTAACAAAATACTTGCAATTATTTTTACGAAAAACCTAATAGTCAAATAGTTAAAACACATAAAACTTATTAAATAATTACCTAAAACACTATTTCATAAAGATAAGCTCATTATTTTTTAGTAAAAACACAACATTATATCTAATAAAAAAACACTTTTTAACGCAACTAAATGCAACAGAACGTCAAGTTTAACATTTACGAATCTTTTTGTTATTAAAAATAAAAACAAGCTCCACTTTTCTTGTCATAGATTAAGTTTAAAATAAAAACATCCTCCTTACATTTGCCCTATCAATACAATATGAATCACAAAAAAATAAAAATGAAAATAGTAGCATTCGCAGCAAGTAATAGTTCAAAATCAATCAACTTAGAATTGATTAAAGCAGTTTCTAAACAATTTGGAGAACACGAAGTAGAAATCTTAAACCTAAACGATTTTGAAATGCCAATTTATTCGCAAGACAGAAATGAGGCTGGCATTCCTCAATTAGCTTTAGACTTCAACAAACACATTCAAGAAAGTGATGCCTTAATTATTAGTTTAGCTGAACACAACGGAAGTTTCAGTACAGCATTTAAAAACATATTTGATTGGGGATCAAGAGCAGAAATGAAGTTTTTCCAAGAAAAACCAATGTTATTGTTATCTACATCACCAGGAGCAAGAGGAGGACAAACAGTAATGGAAAGTGCAAAAGGCGTATTCCCTTACTTTGGAGCTAATATTAAAAACACATTTAGCTTTCCAAGCTTTTACGACAACTTCAAAGACGGAGAAATTGTAAACGAAACATTAAAACAACAAGTAGATGAAGTAATTGCTAATTTCAAAAGCAATCTATCTTAAATAAAAACACTATTTAAAACTAAAAAAGCCTAAAATGAGTCATTCATTTTAGGCTTTTTTTAGCTTAACAAGCTATCTAACAACTCTTCTACATTTGTATTTGTAAAAACAGTATCATTTACTAAGTGTATAGCATACTTTTGCTCCTCTACGCGTTCTACATAAACAATATGATGAATATTAATTAGATATTGCTTGCCATCAGAAGCTTTAATTCGAATAAAAGGATTTATCATTATTTATTAATTTACATACTTGGTAATATTTTCACTATATCTTTTATGTTGTTTTCAGAAAAAACACATTCGACAACATCTCCTGAAACAAGCCATACTTTCAATTTTACAGTCTGACTATCAATACTTGTTACAGCATAAGAAATAATATATCTAAAAGGAATAACCCTATACTCAACAGCCTTACCAGCACGTAGATAACTTAGATAAAGTTGGCTATACCCTGTGGCAAAATAACCATCTACCCCAAGGTAACAATTCTTTAACCTATAAAAGGAAATATGTTTTGTAAAATGTTCTTTTACTCGTTTTGAATCTTCCTTTTTAAGTCCATTTATAATGTATTCATTTTCTTGCATCTTTTCTCACTTTACTTTTCACTAAAAATACATAAAAAAGAATAGTATGCAATACTATTTTTTCTGTAAACTGCACATTCACAAATAATTTATACAATACACTCCTTTCAGAAATAAGCACTGAATATAGCGTTAAACTTAATCCAATCCCCTTCCCCATTTTTTATAAACCTAATCTTTTGCTTACCTTTGCATCCTCTAAGTCCTTAGATACCATAAAGACAAGTATCCTTTCTTATGTCTTTATACAAAACACTAAAAACAGCATAATTACAACTACAATGTTATAGGAAGTCACTCCTATCACACCCTATTAATAGTTATAATAAACAATATAAAATGAAAGACAATTTCTTTGTAAACTTATTTGTACAAGAAAGTAAAACCTTATTTAAACTAAAACACAGTGAACGATTATGGCACATTCCGTTAATGGCAATGTTAGCCACTGGAATCCCTTTGTTAACCGGATGGTACTTTGACAACCTACAAGCAGGATTATTAGCTTGTTTGGCTGGATTAGTAATTTTATACCTTCCTTCTAATATTCCAACACCACAGCGAATGCTTACAATGCTTGTTTGTTCATTCGGGTTTATGTTATCCTTTGCTGTTGGTATTACCTTTAGTTTCAACTTTGTTATTTCCTCTATTGCCTTTGGTATATTTGTAACCGCTGTGCAATGGGTAAACCTGTATTTTAATACCCGACCACCCGGAAGTTACTTTTTTATTATGGTGGCTTCTATGTCAAGTAATATGCCTTTTAACTTAGCTTCTATCCCAACCCGACTTGGCTATGTTGTTATGGGAACTATGTTTGCTTGTACATTGGCTATGATCTACAGTTTAATTGTGGGTAAAAAATACAATAGTAAAACTACGGCCCCATTGATTGTTCCAGTACCAATCAAAAAACAAGTAGATTACTTAATTCACTCTTTGATAGTTGGAGCCTTTATGTTTATTTCACTACTTACAGGACATTTACTGAAACTAAACAACCCATATTGGATACCCGCTTCCTGTGCTGCTATTATGCAAGGAATATCGCTTTATCACGTATGGCAAAGAGCACTACAACGTATTACGGGGACATTTATAGGATTGGGACTGTGTTGGCTTTTGATTTCTATTTCAGACTCGCCTTTATACATCTGTATATGCATCATGGTATTACAGTTCATCATTGAAATGTTTGTTACGCGAAACTACGCTGTAGCTGTGATATTTATTACCGCTCTAACCGTACTTTTAGCCGATGCAGCTAACCCACTAATCAGTACGCCAAATGCCTTAATTACAGCCCGCTTTTTAGACATCGTTATCGGAAGTATCATTGGAGGAATTGGAGGATGGTTTATTCACCACGAATATTTAAGAAAACAAACCAGAGATGGTATAAGAAACACAAGGTTGCAATTACTTAAAAAAATGCGCCGACAAGAACGTATATAATAAAAAATCCCACTGCAAACACAGTGGGATTTTTTATTATAACAACCTTAACCATCTACTATTTTAGGTAATTTGCCAAGATAAAGTCGGTTTCATCTTCCAAGTAATCCTGTAAAGTACCTAATCTATTCATAAAATAAAAGTCATTCTCTATCTGTCCCTCCTCCATAGGTCTAACTTCAATAATAAAGAAATGTTTATGAGGCACAGGACAAACACTTATGACGTTTTTCCATATATCTACTAAGGGTCTTTCGCGCTTTAAATCAATTACTTTTAAGTGAACTGGAATAGGCATATCAAATTCGTGATTCACGTAATAACGTCCACTCCTCTTCGTATCTCTATAAATTACGGGAGCCTTTTTCAACATAGAATCCTTTTTATTTAGGTAAACTAAATGTTCTTTTCCTTTATATGTAATCGGAAACACCTCATTGTGAATCGTTTCAAAAGACTGTACTTTTCTTCCACGCGAATTACACACTCTTACTTTTTCATTATTTACTTTCCTCACAATCTTAGACTCATTGTCAAACATACCAACGTAATTCTTGACAATGCGCTTTAATCTTGCTCTCTTGGCCTTATATAAATCCTGATCTATACACACAAATCGTTCATCAATTGTTTCAATCGGTAAAAAAGGTTCTCTTTTAATATCAGGATCAACCGTATAAACTTTTGTTGTAATCAATTGTCGGTTTTCAATCACAAAAGCCTTACATTTTTCTTTGACTATTCCCAACTTAAGATTAGGAACAAGTTTCCAATTCCAAAACTCTGTTCTTACTTGATATGTAATAACAACTTGTGCAATTGTAAAATGATTAACTACTGTTAGCAATATTCTTGAGTAGTGAAAGGGAGCAACTACTTTATTGGTGTGACTAATAATCCCATACAATCCGTTCTTGCTTTTTACGACAGCAAAACCAGTAGCAACAAATTTATCAGCTTCCAAATATTGAGGTTCTATCAAAACTACGTTGTTTTGATCGCGATATCCATATAGATTATTACTCCCTAAAAAAGGCGAGAAATCTATAACTGTGGTGATAGGAGTAGTATTCATAAGGAAATGATTAGTAATCTTAAATATAAATCATTTTTTTTATAAAAAACAAACAACAAACAGAATTATTTGACTCGTAAACAAATAATTACATATTAAAAGAAGGAAACTTATCTTATTTATACATGGCTTGCTCACATAATACAAGCATAATGCAAACATAATGCTCCCATAATTTCCCATTATTCTTATGGAAACACTATGACACCACTATGGGAGCACTATGGTACCACCCAAAATATGAATGCATTAAAACCTGTCTTGTCCTACTATAGCTGTACAGTTATAGTTGCTAATCCTGTTTTGTATTATACGCTTATTTCACAATAGCCCAACCATCAAAAGAAGCATAAAGATATCTTCCAAAACACCTTGCCTTATACTTGCTTAAACAACGCTATAACTAATTTTTTAAAATTCGGTATAAAAATAAAAGGTCATCACAAAAAATGATGACCTTTTATTAAATTCACTCAATCAAACCTCTTTGTTCAACCAAGTGTTTATTCTTTACATTCTATACAAATCAGAATAGTTACTAATATCCTTTAGCAACATCATCTCCTCTTGGGTCTGCCCCTGCTTGATACGTACCATCTGCATTAACTAAAATTCCCTCTACACGACCATAAGGCTTGCGTTCTTTCAGCATATATCCTTTGCTCTGTAAAGCTTTGCGAACACCTGTAGACAAAGCCTTTGGTTCATAATCAATTTGGTCCGGCAACCACTGGTGATGAAAACGCGGTGCAGCAACTGCCTCTTGCATATTCATTCCAAAATCAACTACATTTAAGATAGTCTGAAAAACTGAAGTAATAATAGTAGATCCTCCTGGCGTACCCACAACCATATAAAGTTTGTCGTCTTTTTCAAGAATTGTAGGCGACATTGAGCTCAACATACGCTTTTCAGGTTCGATAGCATTTGCCTTACCACCAACTAACCCATACATATTTGGAACTCCTGGTTTGATAGAAAAGTCATCCATTTCATTGTTTAACAAGAAACCAGCTCCACCTACCACAACTTTAGAACCATACGAATCGTTTAATGTAGTTGTAGCCGATACAGCGTTCCCCCATTTATCAACTACACAATAATGCGTTGTTTCATCACTTTCATAACCACTTAACTCACCCGCACTTACATCCGAACTCTTCGTTGCCTTGTCAAAAGACATTGTTTTCAGACGTTCTACATTGTATGCCTTATCAACTAACTTCTCTGTAGGCACTTTGTGAAATGCTGGATCTCCTAAATGTTCTGCACGATCAGCATATACCCTACGCGATGCTTCTGTCATTACCTGCACGGCTTTTTCAGATTGGAATCCCCATTGCTTCATTGGAAATTGGTCTATCGACTGAAATAGAGCGATAAGCGCAATACCACCACTACTTGGAGGAGGCATTGAAATAACCTTTAACCCTTTGTATTCTCCAACAATAGGAGTACGCCAAACAGCTTCATATCTCTTCAAATCCTCTAACGTAATCATTCCATTACCACGGTTCATTTCAGCTACAATTAACTCAGCTGTTTTACCTTCATAAAATCCTTTTCTACCGTCTTTTTGAACTCTCTTTAATGTTTCTGCTAAATCCGATTGAACCAACAAATCACCTGCTTTCCAATGTTCTTTAGCTGTTAAAGCATTCTTTTGTGTATTATATTTTTCAAAAATCGCATAATGGTCCGTCAACTCCTTTGCTTGTTTGGCAGTAATAGCAAACCCTTTCTCTGCTAAATCAATAGCAGGCTGAACTAATTCTGCCCAAGATAGTGTACCATATTTTTGGTGAGCCTTAACCATTCCATCCACTGTACCTGGAATTCCTGTTGCTAACGTACCATTTTGACTTAAATCAGTAATTGCCTCTCCATCACCAGACCAATACATATTTTCTCTGGCGTGCATTGGAGCTTTCTCACGGTAATCTAAAGCGTCAATTGTTCCGTCATTACCTCTGTAAACGATAAAACCACCACCACCGATGTTACCAGCATTAGGATAAACAACAGCTAAAGCCAACTCTACTGCCACCGCAGCGTCAACAGCATTCCCACCTTTTTTCAAGATGTCAACTCCCACTTTACTGGCTTCAGGATGAGCAGATACAATCACTCCATTTTTAAATGTTTCCGGATTTTGTGCTACTACTTGCAGTAAACTACCACAAAGCACAAATGCAGATATAAGTATTTTTCTCATTATTTATAGTTTTGATTGCTGCAATATAGATAAATTAGAAAGGTAGATTGTCTTTTTCCGTGATTTTAACGACAAAAAAAATCCCTGAGGTTACCCTCAGGGACTGATTTTCAAAAAAAACAATTACTATAAATTATTAAGTAACTCTTCCATTTTCTGCATTCTCAATTCTAAATTATTGATATGCTCTTGTTGTTTTTTGTTCACTTCATCTTGTTCGATAATGTATAAGTACAACTCCTCAATTTTCTCTAATTGTTCAATAACCAATTTAGAGTAATCTACAATGTATCCGTTTGCTGCTTTGTTCAAGTCACCGATTGGCGTAACACCAGGTAAATGGTGATTTTCTTTTACAAAGTTTTTCACATACTCTAAATCTTTGAAGTCATAGTCGTATTTAATAGCCGACTCTCCTAAGAAATATTTCTCGAATACGTAATCCGCATAAGTTGATGTTTGAGAGTAGATAGTTCCGTTTACGAAAGTATCACCTTCTACGTATAACTTGGCGTTTGTAGCAATATTTCCTAATTTTGCAGGTACATTATCTGCTCCAATTGCTACATTTCCATATTGATAGATATCATCTTCTGTTGTTTCTGGGCGATCATTTGGTGCTTTTTGTTTATTCCAAGCTCCATTTTTAAACCCAGGTTTAATACTTAGAGTACCATCTGTCAACAATTTAAAATCTGTATCTACAGGCTTAACCACACCCGGAGCTTCAAAAACTGCAGTATTAATAGAGATTACATAAGGATTCGATGCTGTTCCCACATCATTCATAGTACCATTTTTACCATTAATTTTCAATGGCAATACAACAGTAGTAACTCCACCTACTCCTGCTGGTCCTTGAGCTCCTGTTGCTCCAGCTGGTCCTACTGGCCCTTGGACACCTTGAGCTCCTTGAAGTCCTATTGGTCCTTGAAGTCCTATTGGTCCTTGTGGTCCTACTGGTCCTACTGGTCCTTGAGATCCTGTTGCTCCTGTTTCTCCTTTGTCTCCTGTTTCTCCTTTTGGTCCTTGTGGTCCAACTGGTCCTTGGATTCCTTGCTTTCCTTCAGGTCCATCTTTTCCTGGTAGACCTTGAAGTCCTGGTATTCCATCTGCTCCAGTATCTCCTTTATCTCCCTTATCTCCTCTATCTCCTTTCTCACCTTGGATTCCTTGTTCTCCTTGTTCTCCTTGTTTCCCTTCAAGTCCTTGAGATCCTGTTGCTCCTTGTGGTCCTGTTTCTCCTTTTGCACCATCTTCTCCATTGATTTTTGTCCATGTACCATCCTCTTGAATAATCCAAACACCACTATCATTGTGAACAACTGTTACTCCTTCTCCTGCTGATCCTGGAGGACCTGTTTGACCTGGTTGTGATTCTGATTTAAAACCAGTATCTCCTTTGTCTCCCTTATCTCCTTTTGCACCATCTTCTCCATTGATTTTTGTCCATGTACCATCCTCTTGAA
>NZ_JBBPHM010000037.1:5000-8855 GCF_038039755.1 Myroides sp. C1519 | reverse complement strand
TGAATAATCTTTAAGAGTAATAGGCAATTGTATATCACAAAGGTAAACAATATTAATAAACCTAATATTCCGATACACTATATACGCGTACGCGCGCGCGTAATTGTCTCCGAAAATTATCACACCCCTAATTCTCTTACAATATTGTACTGTTGAGGTATATAATATTTTGAATTTCTAACCCTTGTATTACTTGCTTTATTCCTGATATTATGTGCTATCTCACGTATTTGGACATTCATAGGAGAATTAATCCATTTATAACTCAGGTACTCATTTTTAATTCTATTATATAGGTTAATATCCTTTTCAAAATAGTATCGTAACCCTGAATGTGAAAGCAATAAACTCGCATCTCTTTGCATTGATATATTAACATTAGTTATAATACACTTTTTAGTTAATGATACTACCTTATTTGACTCTATATATAAATGGTCATTTAAGGTAGTTTCCTTAATTAACTCATCTATCTTATACCCTATTAGACTACTTACTTCACTCTGAACATTATTAGAGTATTTGTCAATGGATTTTTTTAATTGCCCTTTATGATACTTATAGTTTTCGTTTGTGCCCTGTATTAAACTATCCCAAAAATTAAGACTATCATATCTTTCAATCTTTAATCTTTCTCTTTCCTTTAAATGGTCAATTTGGGTAGTAAAGTCATAAAACAACACATTATCCCACTCCAATAAAAGTGATTCTTTGAAGTTTAAAAACAATTCTCTCTTTAAATCGTTTAATGAATAGATTCCTATCCTATTTAACTTCTCCATCTTTCTATACTTAATCTCAAATCTCATTAAGTTATCAGGCACATCAGAAAACCTACTCTTAAAGTGTTTTGTTTTATTATATAGTTTAATGTAATATTGAGAATGAACACATTGTTTATAATTCCCCTCTGCATTATGGTATTTACTTTCAAATGACACTTTTCTATGTAGAATTGAATGATTAATAACTTCATCCACTTCATAAGGAACAACAACATTAACACCTATTTCCAAACATCGTAATCGACAATCACAGGCATCTATACTAAATTGACTTTTGAGTAATAAAACCGTTTTAAGGAAATCGTCAATACTAAAGTCATTATAATTATGCTCTCCCTGATTATACAACTTATGCAAACTTCCACTGATAAATATATTACCTGAACTATAAATTTCAAATTTCATATTCTTATAGTATGCAGTCTTTACATTTGAGATAATTTCTCCTGTTGTTGTGTTTACATTCTCAGTAAAATTTAATAGACTATTGCCTTCTAATATGGATTGATATTTAACAGGCAACATCACTTTGATAAAATCAACCATTTTTTATTACATTTGAATTACTAAAATTCTTACAACAATGCTGTAAGGTTTTAAACTGAACAATTGGAAAGAGGTGCGATTAAACACCTCTTTTCTTCTTTTTAGTATTGTTCTATAATTCTCTGTAACATAGTTGAATTATAAGGATAATAAGACCTATAAACGTCTATCCTTAACTGACTATCACTATATACAAAGACTAAAAGATTCTTTTTGCCCTTGTAAACTCTATCCCCATAAAAGACGTTATCTTTCTTAGTAAATCTTAATCCTGTAACTTTCTCACAGGTTCTCCAATTAGTAGTAGTACGCAAACGCAAATACTTATTAAATCCTTTTGCATCTGAAAAACCCCTATAATCTTCAATTCTTAACTCTTCAGTCAGTAAGTTAATACTTTGGAGAGATTGATTAACTATCGTATAAACATCATACGTTTTAACTGAGTGCGTTAGTTCGTAATAATGACTATAAAAATCAGGTAAATTAAAACTCGTATTCATAGACTAATTATTTAAAGGGATTAAACAATTATCTATATCAGCACGTAAAAAGTAAACACGTGCCCCTATTCCGTAAGGTTTTAATTTACCTGACTTACACCAATTATGTACTGTGGAAATATCCACTTTAAACATATCTGCAACCTCCTGACGTGTTAAGTACTCATTAGGTTGTTTAGGTGTTAACTTTTCAAAAAAGGTCTTTAATACCTCTTGAACTCCTTTATTGATTTCCTCTTTTAATTGTTGAGGTGTAACCGAAATAAATTGTATTTGACTCATTTAAAATCTTTTATTGATTAATTCTAAGACAAAGTTCAACCTACTTCAATTCCGATTTTAATACATTTTTCTACTATTTTAGGAGTTTTTCTCTTAAACTATCATACATAATCTTTCTTGCATTACTGTCTGCATTTGAATTAAACGAAGAATTATCAGTAAATCGAGTATAGTCCTCTGGTATTAAACTTTCTTTATCCAAGAAATCAATTATTCCCTTATATGAAACTGATTTAATAATTAACTCATTTTTTTTCATTTCACGAACAAGGAAACTCACAGAGTTATATAACTCCTCACTTTTACTACGATTAATAAACTCTTTAAAGAAACAATAGTTAACATTATCTGTACCTATAAATATTTCTCTATATGGGTTCTCATTATCACTTTGAATAGGAGATATATTAGTATTACTTACTTCATTTGAAGTAACCTCTTTAAGTACACTATCATATTTATTTTGTACACTTTGTACGTTACTTTCATACTCTTTTATAATTCTTTTAATAGCAAGACAGAAAGGTTCAGTCACTCTAATAATATCATCTCTATATATATGACCATAAAATGAATGATTAGTAAAAGAATCTAAAGAAATAGGATATGCCTCTGTTCCCTTTCTTATTCCCTCAATCTCTTCATCAATTTCCTTAATACATACTAAATCAACAACCTCCTTACTCTTACAATCTCCTTTTATCCACAACAACTCATGTATTCTTTTATTCTCCTTTTCTTTAATCTTGTTTAATAACATTTGGATAATCCCATTGCAACCTCTAAAGAACTCATCCAATGAATAATGTTCCTTTTCTGCCTTTTTAAATTCACGATAAAAATGTTGTGTAATATCGTCTTGATGACCTTTACAAAATCCTTTTAAAACTATATCTAAATAATTCAAACCCATAATACTATGCTCTTTTAACTACTTTCAACTGTGGTTCATTATTACTATTCATTTTTTCACATGAATCTATAAAGGCATCTGCGTTTACATCTTTATCTTGCCTTTTATTGATATACTTCAAAAAAATACTTTCTTGCGTGTGCCCCGTAATACTCATAAGAATTGGTGTTCTAATAGTAATATAAAAATTTGTTGCAAACGAACGCCTAAAACTATGTGAAGTAATAAAATTATACTTAGGTAAAGAAACTAACTCTTTTTCTTTAGTTTTAGAGTTAGTAATATATCCTTTTACAACTTGATTAATCTTTGCAATCTCGCAAACTCTGCCAATGTGATAATTTATCTTATTAAGAGATACAGGCTCAGGAAAGTCATTTTTTAGAATATCAACAATATAATCTTTAGATACCCCAATAGTGACATTGGTATCTGTTTTTTGTTGAATAACATCAATGTATAATCCTTTTGCATTCTCTCTTATATTATCAGGTGTAATACTTAATAAATCCCCTCCCCTTTGTCCAATAAAACAACCTATTAATATCCATTTCTGAACATTTTTAAGGTGTTTGGTTGGCATTTCTGTATTATAAATTTGTAGTAATTCGTCAAACGAAAGGGTGTGTATATAACGGTCTTTATCTTGTTGTCTAAATGGTTGTAGAGTAATTGAATGAATTGTAACATCAATATCATTCTTTTGTGCATCCAAACAAACCGTTTTAATAAACTCAAATTGTTTACCTGAATAATTAACAGTGTATCTTCTTTCATTAAGTAACCACGTCTTAAACTTCTCAGTAAACGATTTATTAATCTCTCT
>NZ_JBBPHM010000036.1:0-13833 GCF_038039755.1 Myroides sp. C1519 | reverse complement strand
GAGCTGGAGCATCCTTAACAGATGTAAGCTTGAAGATTACCCCTGGTGCAGAAGAGCAAGTGTTAATTACACGCAATAACGCAACAGAATGGGTTGATCACAATTCACTTGTACCTACAACTACTAACGCTTTAGGATTAGCAGGGAATACACTAACAAGTACGGTAAACAATATATCATCATCTGTTGATTTGGATGAAAGCAATGTTATTTCAAGCAAGGCTATTACTGGAACAGGTATTACAGTTGACGGTGGTGCTGGTGCTTCCTTAACAGATGTAAGCTTGAAGATTACCCCTGGTGCAGAAGAGCAAGTGTTAATTACACGCAATAACGCAACAGAATGGGTTGATCAGAATTCGCTTACTCCAACAACTACCAATGCTTTAGGATTAGCAGGGAATACACTAACAAGTACGGTAAACAATATATCATCATCTGTTGATTTAGATGAAAGCAATGTTATCTCAAGCAAGGCTATTACAGGAACAGGTATTACAGTTGATGGTGGAGCTGGTGCTTCCTTAACAGATGTAAGCTTGAAGATTACCCCAGGAGCAGAAGAGCAAGTGTTAATTACACGCAATAACGCTACAGAATGGGTTGATCAGAATTCGCTTGTACCTACAACTACCAATGCTTTAGGATTAGCAGGGAATACACTTACAAGTACGGTAAACAATATATCATCATCTGTTGATTTGGATGAAAGCAATGTTATTTCAAGCAAGGCTATTACGGGAACAGGTATTACAGTTGACGGTGGAGCTGGTGCTTCCTTAACAGATGTGAGCTTGAAGATTACCCCAGGAGCAGAAGAGCAAGTGTTAATTACACGCAATAACGCTACAGAATGGGTTGATCAGAATTCTCTTACTCCAACAACCACTAACGCTTTAGGATTAACAGGGAATACACTAACAAGTACAGTAAACAATATATCATCATCTGTTGATTTGGATGAAAGCAATGTTATTTCAAGCAAGGCTATTACGGGAACAGGTATTACAGTTGACGGTGGAGCTGGTGCTTCCTTAACAGATGTGAGCTTGAAGATTACCCCAGGAGCAGAAGAGCAAGTGTTAATTACACGCAATAACGCTACAGAATGGGTTGATCAGAATTCTCTTACTCCAACAACCACTAACGCTTTAGGATTAACAGGGAATACACTAACAAGTACAGTAAACAATATATCATCATCTGTTGATTTGGATGAAAGCAATGTTATTTCAAGCAAGGCTATTACGGGAACAGGCATTACAGTAGACGGTGGAGCTGGTGCTTCCTTAACAGATGTAAGCTTGAAGATTACTCCTGGTGCAGAAGAGCAAGTGTTAATTACACGCAATAACGCAACAGAATGGGTTGATCAGAACTCGCTTACTCCAACAACTACCAATGCTTTAGGATTAGCAGGGAATACACTTACAAGTACGGTAAACAATATATCATCATCTGTTGATTTGGATGAAAGTAATGTTATTTCAAGCAAGGCTATTACGGGAACAGGTATTACAGTTGACGGTGGAGCTGGTGCTTCCTTAACAGATGTGAGCTTGAAGATTACCCCAGGAGCAGAAGAGCAAGTGTTAATTACACGCAATAACGCTACAGAATGGGTTGATCAGAATTCACTTGTACCAACAACTACCAATGCTTTAGGATTAACAGGGAATACACTAACAAGTACAGTAAACAATATATCATCATCTGTTGATTTGGATGAAAGCAATGTTATCTCAAGTAAGGCTATTACGGGAACAGGTATTACAGTTGACGGAGGAGCTGGAGCATCCTTAACAGATGTAAGCTTGAAGATTACCCCTGGAGCAGAAGAGCAAGTGTTAATTACACGCAATAACGCAACAGAATGGGTTGATCAGAACTCGCTTACTCCAACAACTACTAACGCTTTAGGATTAGCAGGTAACAAACTTACAAGTACGGTAAACAATATCTCTTCATCTGTTGATTTAGATGAAAGCAATGTTATTTCAAGCAAGGCTATTACGGGAACAGGCATTACAGTTGATGGTGGAGCTGGTGCTTCCTTAACAGATGTAAGCTTGAAGATTACCCCAGGAGCAGAAGAGCAAGTGTTAATTACACGCAATAACGCAACAGAATGGGTTGATCAGAACTCGCTTACTCCAACAACTACCAATGCTTTAGGATTAGCAGGGAATACACTTACAAGTACGGTAAACAATATATCATCATCTGTTGATTTAGAAGATGTAATTCAAGGTGCACAAAATACCTATGCAGTAATAGATGGAGTAAATACTACTGTTGTTAGTACAACCACTGCTAAGCATACTGATTATAGTGTGAATGTTAGTAAAAATGCTATTCAAAATGCACAAAAAATAAGTGAGGTTATAGCAGGTAATGGAGTGTTAGTTAATTCTGCAGTTGTTGATGATACAACATCATATACAGTTGCAGTAGATCCAAGTTCAATTCAATTAATCGGAGATGTAACAGGACCACTAAACTCAAATAAAGTAGTTGCTATTCAAAATGAAAACGTAAGTGCAACTACCCCATTGAATAAACAAGTGTTGATCTATGATGGAGCGTTACAAGAATGGACCCCAGCAACACCTCAAGTAAATGTAGATGATATTTTAGATGGAAAAGCATTGACCTCAACTGATTTAGAATTGTCAACAAATGCACCAACAGCATTGTTAAAAGCAGTTACAGCTAATATTAAGACAGGTGCAGTTACATCAGATAAAATTTTAGATGGAACTATTTTACCAATTGACATAGCAAAAGCAGGATCACTTGAAGCGTTAATCACAGATAGTACAGGAATGCCTAAATGGAGTAGTCAGCAGACACTTGTACAAGATAACCAGAAAATATCACATGTTGCAGCAGGTGAAAATGTTAATGTAGTTGAGTCTTATCTTGATAATACGACAACATATACAATTGATGTTAAATCAGCATTACCAAAATTCTTCTATATGCCTTCAGTTTTAATACCAACAGCAGAAGGACAATCAAGTCAAAACGGAGTAACATATAGTAACGCAACAAGAAAAGGATCAATCAACTTATATGAAATCTACAATACACAATTTAGTACCCCAGTACTAAGTAGTCGTAGTGGGGTTACGTTACCTGTTATTGATGTGGCTGATTTAGATTTCATTATCACTTACATTGATAGTAGTGTGTTTTTTAATCTACAGTTAACTGAACAAGGACTCTTAACATACGAAGTTAGGTCAACAGCAAATGTAACAAATGGCTCGTTTATGAATATTGTTTTTAGCATTCGTTAATTTAAAAATTAATAGAGATGAGAAAATATAAGTTAATAGTCTGTCTTTGCTTTTTAAGTATAAATGTATGGGCTCAAAAAATCACCGTAACAACATATCAAGATATTGAAACTATGCTGTCTAAAGAAAAGACACAAGAGTTAAAGAAATTGGTAAGTGGAGAAAGAACTTTTATGAGTTCTTATAGCGACGGTACTGTTGAACGTTATCAAAGAGATGATAACAATGTGATAAAAGCATTGTTTATGGAAGGATATTTTTCACCTTCTATTATAGAAAACAATGAGGAGTTTACAAGGATTGCAAGGGATATTGAAGTTGTATCGATCAACTTACATAAAAGTCCAATGCAAAGTGAAGTAAAGTTTGACCTAAGTCTTTTTAAGGGCTTAAAATATGTTGTTGTAAATTCTTTTAAACAAAGTGATTTAACACAAATAACAACAGATTTTAAAGCTTTGAGTAAAGAGAATGGGCAAGAGATTATTGTTGTAAGTAATTTAATGGAACAAATAAGGTAAGCTATGAAAAAACAATATAAAAAAATGTTTAAGAACACTTCCTTTTATACTTTCCTATTAGTGCTATTGATGATAAGTAATGCTTTTGGACAAGTTATAAATAAAGTTCCTTTTACATTGAGAACATCATCAATGGCACCCGAACCATATAAAAATAAAAGCATTTACAATCTACGAGGAGATTTTACAATGATAGGTAATGCTAACTTATTTGATAGTAGAGTATGGGGAAATAAACCAAAAGATGCAAATGCTAATAATGGTTTAAATAGCTATATGGCTTTTTATAAATTACCAAATGAGATAAGTAGTATTAAGAACTCATCTTCCTCTACTTTAGTACATCCTTCAGGATTTGACGCAAGCTGTACTACTATAGTTTATGTGGGCTTATATTGGTCTGGAAGAGGGGATAATACAGATGCGGATGTTTTACCAAATGGGTTAAACAAAAAAAAGATAAAGCTGAAACTACCAGGTCAATCGTCATACCAAGAGTTAACAGCAAACGGTATTTATAAAGGAACGTCTACTGAAAGTGGGATATACTCATCATACGTAGATATCACTGATAAAGTTCGTGCATTAGGAAATAATGCTTGGGGAACGTATAGCGTTGCTGATGTAGCTACTACTATTGGAGATGGCGGTTCTGTAGGATATTTTGGAGGATGGGGAATGGTTGTGATCTATGAAAATTCGATGATGAAATGGAGAGATATTACCGTTTTTGATGGTTATAGCTTTATAGAAAGTAGTAATGAACAGTATAGGACTGGGATATTAAATGTTCAAGGATTTAGAGCAGCACAGAATGGAAATGTAAATATTAAAATGGGGATGATGGCTGGTGAAGGAGATAGTCCTATATCAGGAGATTCATTTGAGATTAAAAAAAGACTTTCAAGTGACTGGGAGAAATTGAAACATTCAAGTAATGGAGTAGATAACTTCTTTAATTCTACTGTTTTAATATCGCCAAATACACGTGTGCCCAATTATACCAATAACTATGGGACTGATATAGTAATGTTTGATTTGGGAAATACTGGGAATAAGTTCATTGACAATGGACAAACAGAGACCAGTTTTAGATTTGGTACAAATCAAGATACTTACATTATTTACAACATAACATTTGCTGTGGATGCATATGTGCCAGAAGTTGAAGCAGAGAATAATATTTTAACAAACAATGTTGTACATAATGCCAGTATAGTTCCCGATCAGCTGTTAGATTTTGAAATTGCATTGAGAAACAAAGGAACAGAAGCCGTGAAGAATGGTAAATTAGAAATCCCTATTCCTCCATCAATGCATTTTGTCTCTGCAAGCGTTGATCAAACATTACCTGTGAAGGGAACTGTTACTTGGACACATCCAAATTCTACAGATTCAAATATAACACCCGGAGGTACGCTGACTTGGGAGTTTGATCAGAATTTACCTTTTGGAGATATTTTAAAAATTCTGGGAAAACTAAAGTATAAATTAAGAGTATCTAATGATTGTACCTTACTAACTACTTCAGCGAATGGTTGCATTTTAAATATTAATATAAATGGAAAAGTAACAGGAACAGGAGTTACTTCTGGCAATGCAGTTAATGCACCTTTAGTACGTGGATACGGACAAGGAGCGTGTCCTGCACCAATATTTGATGATTTGCAATTAAAGATTATAGTGGATAATTCATTTTTAGCAAATTGTCCTAATGAGATTATAAATAACGAACGTGTGTTTACTGCTTTTTGTGCTAATGTCAGTGACGTTATTCCGCGTAGTGATGTTGTTAATTCATATCCAGCAGGAACAAAGTTTTATAGTCAAGAACCAGGTACTTCAGGTTACGAAAGCTCAATAGTTACAGGAGATTTTCCTTTAAGTACTTCAGGTAAATTATTTTACGCAGTAGTTTTAGGAGCACAGCAAGGATGTTATTTGAAGTTAAGGACAGTATTAGAAAACATAGAAACAGTACCAACTGTGTCATCTGTGCAAGTGTGTGAAGGAGAGTATTATGAGTTGAATAACCAATTATCAGCTAATGGAGTACAAAGAGGATTAAGTCTATATTATTTTGCAAGTGAAAATGCTACTGTTCCATTAGAAAATATTCCTAATCCTACACAAGTAGGAAGTCATATATATTATGTGTCAGAGGGTAAAGTTAGTAGTTCAGGAAGTTGTTTTGGAAACAAAGTAGCCTTTAATATAACAATCAATGAATTACCTGTAATTGACTCATTACCTGTTATATGGGAGTTTTGTCCAAATGCAGATGCAACATATCAATTTACTTCAGATGCAAACCAAACTATTATTTGGGAGTACACATTATCATCACAACCAACAGTTTGGTATAGTTTACTTTTAGCTCCGTTAGGAAATAATGTACTAACAGCTAATCAAGGGGAATTAAAAGTTTCTCATGCAAATAGTATGATTGATAAACTACAGATTAGAGCTAAAGTTATAAATGAAAATGGTTGTGCAACTTACTCAAATCCAATGCTTTTATCGTTAAAATCGTGTAATGCAATTACTAATCCATCCTTGCCAAGTAAGGCAGGTAAATAGTTTAAAGTATGAAAAGCAAATTAAATATAACGGAAGTATTATTGTTTGGATTAGGTATAATGCTAACAATAACGAGTAATGCTCAGAATCCAAATAATGAATATTTTGTTAATGCTGGACTAATGAGTGTTGGGACAGAAGGAGTTGTGGGAATTGGTTATGATTTTTCAAATGAAGAAAGTGCAAGTGTAGTTACTGATGGAACCATTTATTATTATAGAAATTTTAGTAATGACGGAACGTATGATATTACTATTAATAAAAAAAATAGTAAAACAATATTTACTCGCATTGATGAAGAATATGGGACACAAGAACTTACAGGAAATGGAGTTAGTAATTTTCACGATGTCGTGTTTGACAACGAACAAAATACGATAGCCTTTGATTTGAAGAATAATATTGATATCCACGGTGAAGCAAATTTTAAACAAGGAATTGTTAAAGTTGATTCAACAGAAAATGCAAGAACGCAGTTATCAAAAGGTATGGTTAGTTTTTTAAATGGTTCAACGGTAAAAAATGTGAGTGATAAAAGTCACGTAGAAGGAGTTGTTGAGAAAATAGGAAACCAAGATTTTACGTTTCCCAAAGGAGATGAAGGTTATTATAGACCCGCAATAATAACGTCTGCAAGAAATGAATCAGATGTATTTACAGGTAAGTATACTTTGAATGATTATGCTTTCTTTAGAGCACGTTCTACTGCTGCAGGAGTGATAAACAAATTAGATAACAAAGAGTATTGGATAATTGAGAAAGGGAGCAATAATAGCAGTGATATAATATTGACTTTAAGTTGGGATGATAGAACAACACCATCAGAATTACTAACTAATCCAGAGCGTGATTTACGTATTGTTAGATGGGATACTAAGCTTCAATTGTGGGTTGATGAAGGAGGAATCGTTGATGTGTCAAATAAATTAATTACTACTCCTACTACAGTCAAAGGGTATGGTTTTTTTACACTTGCTACAGTTAAAACAGATTGGTTGATTGAAGGAGATGTTGTTATTTACAACTTGGTCAGTAAAAACGATGATAGTAAAAATGACTATTTCTTGATAGATAATATATATAAATTCCCTAATAACACGGTTCAAATTTTTAATAGATGGGGAGTAAAAGTGTATGAAACAACGAACTATGATTCAACAGGAAATGGTACTACAAATGTTTTTAGAGGCTACTCAGAAGGAAGAGGTACAATTGCTAAAAAAGAACCATTACCTACAGGAACATATTACTATGTTGTGTCTTATGAATATAAAGATGCATCAGGAACACGAATGATTAAGAAAACAGGGTATTTACACTTAGACACCCAATAAAAACAGAAAGAGATGAAACAATATGACAATGTTAAAATCGGCATATTCAGTATCTTACTGTCTATTGGTGCTGTAGGAACTGTATTTGGTCAGCAAGACCCTCAATATACTCAATATATGTATAATCATGCTAATATTAACCCTGCCTATGCAGGAAGTTTAGAGTCTTTAAATATTTACGGACAATATAGAGCACAATGGGTGAGCCTTGATGGAGCACCCAAAACTGCAACTATGTCTGTGACATCAGCTATAGGCGATACTGGCCTTGGAGTAGGAGCTCATTTTTACAATGATAGATTAGGAGCTATGACAACAAATAATTTTGCGATTGATATTTCATACTCAGTTGATTTGAACGTAGATTATAAATTAGCATTTGGGGTAAAAGGATCTGGGAATTTATTGGATGTTGATTATAGTAAACTGAATATTTATAACCCTTCAGACCCTGTAACACAGCAAAATATTGACAATAAATTTACTCCAAATATAGGAGCAGGACTTTTCTTATACTCTGAAAAAGCTTATGTAGGTGTTTCAGTTCCTAATTTTTTGACAATGACGCGCTATGATGATAATTTGGTGAAGACAATGAGGCAAAAGATGCATTACTATTTAACAGCAGGGTATGTATTTGATGTTAACGAGTCTTTAAAACTAAAACCAAGTGTACTTATAAAAGCAGTTGAAGGAGCTCCTTTGCAAGTAGATGTATCAGGTAATATGTTGTTTAAAGAGAAATTTACCTTAGGTATTGCTTACAGATGGGATGCATCAGTTAGTGCATTAGCTGGTTTTCAAATTACAAAAGGGCTATTTGTAGGGTATAATTATGATATGGATACCACAAAACTTAGTAATTATAGTGGTGGATCACACGAGGTTTTTATGAGATTTCAATTGTTTAATTTACCTAATCGCACGAAAGCGCCAAGGTTCTTTTAAAGGTAATTATGATGAACAAAAAACTACTTAATATCGGACTATTTATTGCCTTTTTTATAGTTAATCCATGCGTTTTTTTTGGACAAATTAGACAAGATAGAAAGGGAAGTAAACAATTTGATAACTATGCTTATAGTGATGCTATAGAGACATATATGAAGATTGTGAAAAACGGAAAGGCAACTTCCCAAACATACGCAAAGTTAGGAGATGCTTACTATTTTAATGCAAAATTACCTGAAGCGAATCAGTGGTATGACGAACTGTTTAAGTTAAATGACAAGGATGTAATTGATGGACAGTATTACTTTAGATATACTCAAACTTTAAAAGCAGTAGGAGATAAAGAGAAGGCTGCAGAGATTATGCAGTTTTGGCTCAATAATTACGCTACAGAGAAGCAAAGAAGCTATTATCAAGATCAAAGAGTTAACGATTATAGTCTTATTGAGAAAAACAAACAAATGAAGCTTAGTATAGTAGATTTTAATAGTGATTTCTCTGATTATGGAGCTTTTGGAACTAATGAAGGTGTCTTTTTTACTTCAGCGAGATCAATAGGAAGTAATAAAAAAAAGGTTGATAGATGGACAAGAGAACCTTTTACAAGCCTGTTTGAAGTAGGGACAATAGCAAATGGAGAAGTTGTGGCAGTAGACTTAGAACCAGCGTTGAAATTGGTAAATCAGTCAACTGTTGCAATTTCTAAAGACGGGCATACGATGTTTTTTACGAGTAATAGTTTTAATCGTAAAGGAAAAAGACGATATAATAAGAAAGGTACTTCCTTGTTAAAAATTTTCAAAGCGTCAAAGTTAGCAAATGGTACTTGGGGAAATATTAAAGAATTGTCTATAAACTCGGATAACTTTAATACAGCTCACCCAAGTTTATCTCCTGATGAAAAACTCTTATATTTTTCGTCTGATAGACCAGGAGGCTTTGGTGAATCAGATTTGTATAAGGTGGAATTAAAGGATTTAACTCCTGTAAGTCAAGTTGTGAATCTCGGAGAAGGAATTAATACAAGTGAGAGAGAAACATTCCCATTTATAACAGATGATGCCTTATATTTTTCATCAGATAGCCGAATTGGTTTTGGTGGTTTAGATATTTTTAAGGTGGATATTCTGAGAAATGGTACACTGGGTGAGGTTAAGAATTTAGGAGAAAATTTTAATAGTGCATTCGACGATTTTGCCTTTTTTAAATTGAATAAAAGTACTGGATACCTTAGTTCAAATAGGCCAAATGACAAGTTTAAATCGGATAATATATATATTTATTCGCTTTGTATCACTGAGCTTTTTGGACAAGTTAAAAATGAACAAACACTTGAGGGAATAGGTGAAAGTCAAATTAAAATAAAGGGGAATGGAAGGGAACTTAAATTATTGACTGATGCGTCAGGTGGCTTTTATACAGAAGATTTATCATGTGGAGAAGAATATAATCTCTTAGTAGAATCAGTAGGGTATGAGTCTAAAGTTATATCACTAAAGTTTAAAGAAGAATCAAGCGTAATTAAGCAAGATATTTTACTTAAACAGATAAATAATGCAAAGTGGGAAGATATTGTTATCGAACCAATCTATTTTAATTTTGATAAAGCATTTATACGCTCTGAGTCTATAGCTACTTTAAATAAGATTTTAAACGTATTAGATACTTATAAAGATGTCATTATTGAAATACGTTCACATACTGATAGTCGTGGTACGCAGGCGTACAATTTAAACTTATCAAATAAGAGAGCCTTGGAAACAGCTAATTGGTTGATTTCAAACGGAGTTGATAAATGGCGTATTATTTATAAGGGAGTAGGAGAGTCTGAACTTCTTAATGAATGTAAAGATAATGTTCAATGTACAAATGAAAAACATGCAATTAACAGACGAAGTGAGTTTAATATTATAAAAAAGCAATAAACAACAGCCAATAATATCCCCCTTTTCTTAGCTGAGAATTTTTTAAATAAAAAATCAGTAAGAAAGAGAAAGAGTGCAAAGCGCACTCTTTCTTATTTTGCATATGTTTTTTTTAAATATAGTGCTTCAGAGCGATTGTTTATTTCAAGCTTTGTATAAAGATTTTTAACATGATATTTGACTGTACTGACTGATATAAAAAGCTTTTCGGAAATTTGGTTGTTGCTCATTCCTTCCCATAAACACGTTAATACTTCTGTTTCTCTATTTGTTAGATTATACTTTATTTTTAGAGAATCTAAAGGACTTATTTGTTTATTGCTTTTAATTTCTTCAGATTTTTTATCAAGTACAATTAAATAATTATCAATTTCTTCTCTATAAATTTGATTTAAGTCTTGAAGATCTTTTACTCTGTAGATAATTGCAAAAGTTATAATAATAGTTTCTAAAGCGCTTACAAAACGGAAAGCATTGATATTGAAGTATCCAAACTGTTCCATATTTATATTCATAAATAAAACAAATCCAATACCAAAAAGAATCATAGCTCCAAAAGAAATTAATAAGAAACGGGCATATATATTCTTTTTTATAAGTGTTGCTGCAAGTATAAGGCAGAAAAAAGGACTTATAAAGCTTAGAATAGTAATTAAGTCAAGTACAAATTTATAAGGAAAAATAGTAAATATTATAGAAGCCAAAAAAGTAATAGAAAATAGTGAAATAAAGATTACTCTATATTGTTTGAAATAGTTTCTACTGTCAAGAAAATGAACAGTAAAGAGGCAAGCTAATAGAGAAGTAATAGGAATATTCCATGCTAATAAATATTTCATTTGGAATTGGCCATTAGAAATATAATAGATCATTCCATCTTCATAAAACAAGGAAATAAAGATGCAGAATTGTAGAGCAGTGTAACTCAAAAATCGCTTATCTCTAAAAATAAAATAGAAAATAAAGTTTACAATAATTGAGAGTGTTGCTATACCATAGTAATAACCAATGTATAATAATTGCTTTGCTTCGTGTGCCGCAAATAAACTCCGTTCAGTAGCAATTACTTTTAAATTTTCAATTGTATTTTGATGGAGGTTTAAGTAATATGTTTGATTATCGGTTATTATATAGTATTGGGCATATCTGCTTCTAACAAGATTGTCTTTACTATTTAAGTTTGGTTCAATAAAATGTAAATCGTTTCTATTATAGATATACATATCGTAAGAAAAGATATGAGCATTGGGTATTTGATATATAATTGGAGCGTAGATATTTTCTTTTTCAAATTTACCTTTTATCCAAGTATTGTTTAGTGAGTCAATGGCTATCATTAAGTTAGTTGAGCCATTAAGAGGACGATAGGTTAAAGATTCTATTTGTTGTTGAAGGTTAGTTGATATTTTTGCTTCACTATAAGTAAACTGAGTTAATATTACAATAAACAAGATAGACTTCATTAACTTTTTTAAATTAATAAGCTTCATTTATTAGGTGTTAGTGTGTGGTATTCAAATGTAATATTTTATTGTATATTTTTATTTTAAAAGTTTGTAAATCAATTATTTATGCGAATTTATTTAAGAAGAATTAATAAAACATTTAAAATTAGTTTTTTTTATATAAATACATAGATAATTTGTTCTGTTATATTTAAAATACTGATTTTAAGACATTTGTTTTTAAAGAGTATTGTAATTGAGATAAAACAAAAAGGGAATTTATTAGTTTGTCAAGTGAAGATGTAGAATGGCAAAAAATATCCACTTATATGTTTGTATTTTTTAGATTGACTTTTTTATTTGTTTGGAATCACACGGTTTTGCTGATTTCAAACCTGTTACTTTTTTTCTTTGTATAGAAGTTATACTACAATAATTATTAGACTTTATTTTTCAAGCTGTTTATAACGATCTAAAAATGTATAGGTTACTATTTCGTATAATTTCGAAGTTGTTCTAAACCTTTTTTTTATTGGTTTTAGGTTTTAAAAGTGAGAAAATCAAAGATGGTTGAAATTGTATTTGTGAAAAATATTTGTATTATATGATTATTCTTTAATCGTTTGTTTTTTGTTAATGTCCTGGTTTTTAGTCTTTTGTATTTTTGTGTTTATTGGTTTAGAATAAATTTATTCACATTCTGTAAATAAATAAGATTGTTTTATTGCGATTGGTATAGTATTTGATTTTGACGATTTAACAAGTCTTACTTTAATATTAATGAATATAGTATCAGTAAACAGTAAGGTTAAAATTTAAAGTAAAACAACCTTTTTGATACTGATTATTGTAAAAATATGTGTTGTATTAGAGATAAAATAAACTCTTGAATTTTCCAATTCTATATTCTGATAGTAGGACAAGGATATAGTCGTCTTTTAGTTTAAAAGCTAAGGAAGAGATTATTCAATAAAATAAAAATAAAGTCAAATGAATAGAAATCTATTACCGTTATCATTGCTGTTTATGTCGAGTATTGCTGTGGCACAAGTAGGAATAGGTACTCCCAATCCAGACAAATCAGCAATGCTTGATATAGAGGTGTCATCAAATAACTTAAAAGGGGTTTTAATCCCAAGAGTTCCTCTAAAGTCCTTAGCAGATAATACTAATATTAATAATGGAGTGACAGCTAATAGTTTATTGGTATTTAATACAACTCAAAATTCCGAGTTAAGTGTAGGGTATTATTATTGGTTTGAAACCACTTGGATACGTTTAATTACAGATCAAGATTATCTGTATAGAGATATTCCTAAAAATGAAGAATTTGCAGTAAATCAGATAGAAGAAACGCTATATCTAAAAGATTCTTTTCAAAATACGGTATCTGTACCTTTAGTAGATGTTAACATTTTAACTACACTGGAGAATAAAGGGAAGGGGAAATATGTTTATACTTCTGAAAACGGTAGTGAAACTCTTGTTGACGTAGTAGGAGATGTTATCAACAATTTCGAGGAGATCATTAGTAATGAAGACGTTCAACACACTTTAAACGAGTATTTCAACAATGCTTTGCCTTTGGGTAACGTAACCTACGTTAAAGAGGGGGATAACTTTGTGTTTAAATACTTAGATGAAAAAGGAGAGAATCAGGTAATTGATATTTCATCTATTGTCAAAGCGAATGAAACTGTTACTACGATTACCCCAGAGATAAAAGACGGTAAAAAGACAGGTAAGTACGTTTATAAAAACGAGAGCTTAGATGA
>NZ_JBBPHM010000035.1:0-16459 GCF_038039755.1 Myroides sp. C1519 | reverse complement strand
AATACACTATCTTATATTTACGTGCTAAAAGTCTACATTAGTTTGAAGACATACATTGTAAAACCTTCCAAACCAGCTACATTTCGACGATAGAATTTTCTTCTATTTATCCAATATATAAGCCCAACTCCAGAGAGTAAGGATAAACTCGATAGTATTAGGATAAAAGTAGCCATATAAATGAAATTTTTGTAAATTACTTGATAATGAGTTAATTGCTAAATTAAACAAATTTAGTTAATCAACTATATTTTAAAATTTAAGTTGACAAAAAAAGCACTGTTTGAGAAAACAGTGCTTTTCAATTGCTTTTAATCATCTTTCTTATGCTTATGTGGTTTAAGAGAAGGCGTATTACCAAGAGTGTCTTTATTGTCTTTTATTAGGCTCTCCAGTTGATTTTGCAATTCTTTTAGGTCCTGGTTTTAATCCCATAATGTTTTAATTTTTTAAAAAAGTTAATACTTTCTAATTTAGTTAATTATACCTAATTATTTAGTTTTTGTTTGCTAATTTTTTTAGCGAAAAATAGTACCCATTGGCAGAGCTTGGCAGATTTATTTTGCCAAGCTTTGTTCATTTGTAATGTTAGCTAACAAATTTAATTAACCTATTAAATTCTAACATTATGAATATAGATCGCACAGAATTCCTTTTATGGATGGAGCGTATTATGACGCGCTTTGATCATTTGTCAGAACATATAAAAGACCTCCCTATAAAAACTCAAACTATAGATGGAGAAGAGCTTTTAGATAACCAAGATGTTTTACAGTTATTAAAAATTAGCCCACGCTCATTACAGCGTTACCGCTCAGATGGTAAACTCCCTTACTATACAATTAGTGGTAAACTCTACTACAAACGCTCAGATGTCAATCAGTTTATCAGAGAATGTTTTAAACATCCTGTACGCAAGATGTAAATAGCAGCTAAAGGCCAAGAGTAACCTTTAAAGCAGACTATTTACTTTGCAAGGTATCTTGGCTTTAGTTTTAAGTTTTTAACTATTTAAAACTATGTATTATGAGTACAGAAAACACAGAAAGACAAGTAGAGCATGATGTGCTTCTTGTTAATGACAAAACAAAAAATAAAATTCAGGTAGTTAAGGGATTAGATAAAGACGGTAAACTTGAAACCGTGCCAGCTACTAAAAAGAATCAAAATCAATTTATGAAAGTTGATCGTCATGGAGATTTCTTTTCAAACTTCTTTTCCAATTTTTTTAGTCAACTAAAAAATCCAACACAATTTACTTTTTTTAGAGTTCCAGAGCTTTTGACCATCAAGATGGCAAATCAAATGCAAAAGGAGTTAAATCAATCGGGAACTACGCATGAGTTGTTTTTAAAGCACCAAGTATCTGACGTTGGTAAAGAACAAAAGAAAGAAAACAAAGTAGCAGAACCCACAAAAGAAGAGGGGCAGTATAATTCTAATAAATTCGATATAAAAGATATTGATTGGAATTCACTCTCAAGACTTGGCCTATCAAAAGAAAAATTGCAAGAAATGGATCTTTTAGATCCTCTCTTAAAAGGTTATAAAACAAAAGATTTAGTAGCTGTAAATCTTGATTTAGGCTCTGCTGTTTTTTCTCTTGATGCGAGACTTTCGCTTCAGAAAAATGCTGATGGCAAAGTTGTAATGGCCTTAGAAGGAGTTAAGAAATATCCAAATCTCAACGTTCCTTTATACGGTCATGAGTTTTCAAAACAGGATAAGCACAATCTTTTAAAAACTGGTAATATGGGTAGAGTAGTGGAACTAACACATCCTACTACTAAAGAGAAGATTCCATCGGTGGTAAGTGTGGATAGACTTACCAATAACCTTGTAGTTACAAGAGTTGAAAAAATGCAACTACCTAAGGAAGTAAAAGGAATCATACTTAGTGAAGAACAACTTCAGACTTTGAAAGAGGGTAAACCACTACTTGTAGAGGGAATGACTTCAGCAAAAGGGAAGCTTTTTAATGCTGAGATTCAGTATAATGCGGCTAAGGGACATATTGAGTTTTTATTTGATAATACTAACAAGCAATCGCAAGCACAGAGTCAAACACCAAACCAATCTCAGTTATCAGATAATTTGAAAACCTTTAGAGGAAAAGAACTTACAGATAAAGAGCAAGCAGAACTATTAGAAGGAAAATCGGTTTATATCAAAGATCTTATTGACAAAAGGGGGAATCCTTATCAAGGATATATTACTTATAACAAAGAAACCAAACAAGCTAACTTCTCGTTTCAAAATCCAAATAAAGAAGATCAATCAAAAGCTCAAACGCAATCAGAAAAGCAATCAGATGAGTCTAAAAAATCAAAAGGACGTAAAATGTAAAGTTGAAAACTATGATTGTGATTCTTGCAGAAAAACCAAGTGTAGCTAGGGAGATAGCTATGCTTGTTGGAGCCAAAACTAAAAAAGAGGGCTTTATTGAAGGAAAAGGATATTGTGTTACTTGGGCTATTGGTCATTTAGTTTCACTTGCCATGCCTGAGGATTATGGATTTCAAGGTTTTAAAAGAGAGACTTTGCCAATCTTACCAAGGTCTTATTTGTTACTTCCAAGAAAGATTAAAAAAGTAAACAAATATACTTCTGATCCAAGTGCTTTAAAACAGCTTAAGGTTATTGATAAACTCTTTAAAATATGTTCTGAGATTATTGTAGCTACAGATGCGGGTAGGGAAGGAGAACTTATCTTTCGCTATATATACCAGTATTTAAATTGTGACAAACCTTTTAAACGATTATGGATAAGTTCATTAACAGAAAAGGCCATTAAAGAAGGTTTACAAAACCTTAAAAAAGGAAATGAATTTGATGGACTTTTCAGAGCAGGTCACAGTAGAAGTAGAGCAGATTGGCTTGTTGGTATAAATGCATCACAAGCGTTAACAGTTTCAATGAATGACTCGGTGTATTCAATTGGTAGAGTGCAAACCCCAACATTGAGTCTTATTTGTAAACGGTATTTGGAGAATACTTCTTTTAAAAAGAAGTTGTATTATCAATTAGAACTGCAACACTCAAAAGAAGGTGTATTATTTAAGTCGTTCTCAACTGATAAATGGGAAGATAAACAAAAGGCAGAACAAACATTTAAACTCATTGAAAAGCAAAGTGAAGTTAAAATTGAAAAAGTAGAAACTAAGACAATCAAAGAAGAGGCCCCACTACTTTTTGATTTAACCTCACTTCAAAAAAGAGCCAATGAGCTGTTTGGTTTTTCAGCAGATGAGACACTAGGTATTGCTCAAAGCTTGTATGAAAAAAAATTTATTTCTTATCCAAGAACATCAAGTAAGTATATACCAGAGGATTTATGGTCTGAGATTCCTAATTTATTAAAGGTTCTTTCTGATGATAGGAGATACAGTAATTTTCTTTTAAAACTTAAGCTATCAAGGCTTAATAAAAAAATAGTTAATGATATAAAGGTAACGGATCATCATGGACTATTAACCACAGACAGACTTCCTTCAGCGATAACTACTAAAGAAGAAAGTATTTATCATTTGATTGCTCAAAGAGTATGGGAAGCAGTATTTGAGCCTTGTGTGAAAAAGCAAATAGGGGTAACCTTAAGTGTTTTGGATTATGAGTTTAGTTTTAAATCGTCTTCAATTATAGAACTTGGATGGAGAGAGGTAAGAAAGGAGTTATCCAATAATGATGAGATAGTAATAGATCTACCAGATTTAAAACAAGGAGATAATCTAAAGATAAAAGAAGTTAAAACTCTTGAGAAATCAACAAGACCAAAAGCTTTATATACAGAGAGTACACTTTTATCAGCTATGGAAAATGCCTCGAAAGAGGTCGAAAATAAGTCACTTCAAAGTGTCATTAAAGACGTTGGAATTGGAACAGCAGCAACAAGAGCGTCTATTATTGAAACGCTTTTAAATAGGGATTATATTATAAGAAAAGCCAAGTCACTTGTTCCAACAGAGAAAGGACTCAAAGTATATGAAATAGTCAAGGATAAGCTTATCTCAGATGTACTGTTAACCGCTAAATGGGAATCAGCTTTTAAAGATATTGAAGAAAATAAAATCAATATGGAAGATTTCCACAGACAGATTGAGGGTTATGCTACCGAGATAACATCGGAGCTTTTAGCTATCAAGCCAGTCACAGAAACAGATCATCTATCTTGTCCAAAGTGTAAACAAAATACACTTCAATTAAGAGAAAAGGTCGTTAAATGTTTGGATACTGATTGTAATTGGGTGTTGTTTAGAGAGATTTGTGGCGTTAAGCTCTCCATTGATGATATCACAGATTTACTTGAACAGTGGAAAACCAAACTGCTAAAAGGATTGATAAGTAAATCAGGAAAGAAATTTGAGGCTTATATTATCTTAAAAGAAGATTGTACTACTGGATTTGAGTTTAAAAGTAAGTAATTAAAACTAAATATACCAAAAGAAGTTATCTAATTCAGATAACTTCTTTTGGTATATACTAATCAAAGAATGATTAGCTATTTCTAAATATATGACCATTTTCATAGGTATAATCACCCATAAATAAATCTCTAGCAAAGCTCTCATAATCAAAATATGATTTTACAAAATCAGATAAATCATAGCATTCATCAATGATTTGATAAGCGAAATCTTCTTCACTATTGTAATATCCTTGATAATCATCTTCAAATGATTCAAATAATGAGTCTATATCATCAGATTCAATATTTGGATTACTAATGCTTATCCAAGCTGAAAAAGCTTCTAAGGTTTTATAGTCTAAATCTGATACTTTTTCAATGATTGAAAAGATATTTTCCGAAAGGCTACTTTCTGAGATTAACTCAGATGGAATATTTTCCCAATCTTGAAACATAAACTCTGGATCTGTTTCATCAGAATGAAGTTCTGAACAACATTCATAAAATTCCTCAATAGAACTAAAGTTACTAAGCTCGATCCAATCTCCTTTAATTGAACTATTGTTATACTTAGCATAAGTACCAACATAAACTTTTGAGTGCATTAAATTTTCCATGATAAATAGTATTATGACCTTAGGGTCTGGTTAATTTCATGGCTATAGAGTTTTGGTTTTTAGCTATGAGCAAGTTTCACAAAATAAATACGCTCATAGAGTGAGGAAGATTTATTGCGGTAATCTATAGGACTTGAACTTGCAAGAGCAAAAAAGCTAAAAAACTTTGCCTAATGAAATAGCAGAGCGTAGGTTGTAATAGAAAAATGAGATATTGTACTAATACTTATGTTTAGTCTTATTAACATGAGAATGCTTTTTATATTTGATACTTAATGTATTTATTGTAGATAATGTGATATTGTTTATTAATTTAGGGGATCTTATCTTAAAAATTTACTTACGAATGAAAACACTATTACTAAATAATAAAAGTTCTGTAGCTTATGATGATTCAAATCCTGAAGACATAAAAGTATTTATTGATAATAAGGAACATGATTTTAAAGGAAGTACTGAAAATAGAATAGATTATGCTATTGTAACCAAAAGAAATAAATATGCTAAAACTCTAAATCATCAGTTTGAGAATTTGGTTTTATTGACAGGTGCAGGGTCTTCTATAGATTGGGGTGTTGATGGTAAGGTCGGCCAATCTATGGTTAGTTTATGGGATGGTGTTGAAGCAGAATTAGGTGTAGAATTATTCCAAAAATTATTAGAAGTCATTAAATATAATGATAAGTGGCCTGATGGAACCATTGTTAAAAACCTAGAGAAAGTTTTATCAATGGCGACGCCTGCGATACCTTATATTACTTCAGATGAAGTTAATTTAGTAGATTGCGTGGATGAAATAAAAATTTTTATTAGAAATGCTTGTATGCTAAATCTTCCAGATAATGCACCACATTCTATTTTGTTGAATAAAATGACAAAAAGAAAGGTTACACTCCCAAGGTTTAAATTGTTTACATTGAATTATGATACAATGTTTGAACAAGCTGCAAGTAAAAATAATTTTACGGTCATAGATGGCTTTTCATTTGGTATTCCTAGAGTTTTTAGTGGGCGAAATTTTGATTATGATATTGTAAGTAGAAATCAAAGTAGAGTTAAAGAAGAAGATAATTTTATAGAAAAGGTTTTTCATTTATATAAGTTACATGGCTCTGTAAATTGGGAGAAAATTGACAATAAAATTTATCAACGTGAAGGAATCGAATTTCCTTTGATGATTTATCCACATCAATCAAAATACGAAAGTTCATATGAACAACCTTATTTTGAAATGATGTCACGATTTCAAAATAGTTTAAGAAAAGAAAATGTTTTTTTAGTAACTATTGGATTTAGCTTTGGTGATAAACACATTGTTACTTCTATTATCGAAGCATTGGAACAGAATCCAAGTTTTCAACTAATGATAATTAATCGTAGTATTGATGAAAGTAATGTCAACTTAAAACCTTTTATTGAAGCAGCTAAAAAATATTCTAATATTTCAATAGTAGCAGAAACATTCGAAGAGTTTTCTAACCATTATCCTGATTTACAAACCTATAATCATGATACAAATAAACAAATAGTTATAAACTTACCAACTGTTTAAAAATGAAGATAAATCCATTTCAACATAGTCATTTTTTAGGATATGTTAATCATGTATCACCTTCTTTCATAAAGATCCATTTTCCTTCTTCAGTTTTAATGAAGTCTTTTTACCATAATTCTGAAATTTTAAAAGGTGGACTTGTTGGGAATTATGTCGTAATTGAAGGTGAAGACAAAGGATTCCTTTGTAAACTATTGGAAATTACTCTGCCTGAAAAAGAAAGGTTGGAACTGAGTGAGAAAACTTTCTCAACTAAGGAATTTCATCCAACAGGTAGATTGGAAGTATTATTATCCTTCGATTTATTTAATCCTTTAGACATTGAAAAAGGAGTTAATTCTTTGCCTTTGATTGGATCAAAAGTTTTTATCTGTTCTTCTGAATTTTTATCAACACATTTTAAGAAGTTTGGAGTCAAAAAAGAAGATTTGGTAACAACACCAACAATTAAATTAGGTAATTTGATCTATGATAAAAATGTACCTGTTGATCTATCTTTACAGGCTTTATTTGGTCGTCATTGTGCTGTTGTAGGAACTACTGGTGGTGGTAAAAGTTATACTATAAGTAAATTTATAGAAGGGATTATACTGGCTAATTCAAAAGCTATAATTATTGATCCAACAGGAGAATACTCTAGTTTTGATACTGATGGCAAGGTTATAAGTACTAAGCTTATTACAGACAGCTATTTTCCTTATCAAAATCTTACAATCAATGATTTATTTGTGTTGTTTAGACCTTCAGGCCAAGTACAGCAACCTATTTTATTAGAAGCAATTAAATCTTTAAAGTTAGTTCGTTGTTTAATTAATGATATTCCTAAGAATTCCCATAATAAAAATGGTCGCCAAAATATTTTTTATTTTAATACAAAGGATGGATTCCAAGCTGTACTTATAGAAAATGAATTGCTTACAAAGCAAAATCAATTTACAGCGCCATTTAATAATGCTAATCATATTTATAAAGAAAAGATTGAAAATTTTAATAACAATGATTTTGATATTTCATTGCTTCATAAGCAAATTGTAAATGAATGTTTTCAAGTTTATAATAACCAATGGACAAGACAAGATGACCGGAATTTAAGTAATGCAACAAGTCTAATTATTAGAATTAACAATATAATTTCAAACGATAAATATAAAGGGATGTTTGGTTTTAGTGATCCTAAAACATCTAACCTAATATCCACGATAGAAGAATTTTTAGTAAATCCAAATTTAAATATATTAAGAATTAGTTTTGAAGATGTTCCATATGATTTTCAAGCAAGAGAAATTTTAGCAAATGCTTTAGGTAGATATTTGTTAAATAAATCAAGAACACTTGTGTTTAGAGATAAACCATTGGTTTTATTCGTTGATGAAGCGCATCAATTTTTAAATAAAAAAGTAAAAGATGAATATTTTGAAAGTACTGAATTAAGTGCTTTTGACAGTATAGCAAAAGAAAGTCGAAAGTATGGGCTGTTTTTATGTTTAGCTACTCAAATGCCTAGAGATATACCAATTGGAACTTTAAGTCAAATGGGTACATTTGTAACTCATCGACTTATTAATCATTATGATAAAGAAGCAATCTCAAGTGCTTGCTCGACAGCTAATAAGGAAACATTGTCGTTTTTACCTTCATTAGGGGCAGGTGAAGCTATTATAATGGGAGTAGACTTTCCTATGCCGTTATCAATTCAAATTGATAAACCATTGATAGAACCAAAATTCGATACCCCGAAATTTTAAATTGTTTCAAAATTTTATAATTAACAGAATGTTTTTGATGTAAAAAATAAGGCGTCATAAGACGCCTTTATCTGCAAATGAGTAATAACTTTCTGATGTTATTATTAAATGATCTAAAAGAGCAATATCAAGCAATTTACTTGCTTGTTTAATTTTTTGGGTGATTTGTCTATCTGCATCACTTGGTTGTAATTTTCCTGAAGGGTGATTGTGTACTAAGATAAAAGCAGTTGCTTTTGCTTTTAGTAAAGCTGCAAATAATAGTCTAATATCTACTATTGTTCCAGTAATACCACCTGATGATATTTCAAGTACACCAAGTACTGCATTGCTATTTGAAAGCATAAGTACTTTAAATTGCTCTAATAATTCAATTTTATTTTGATTCCATGCTTTTAAGGCTATTTGAAAAGCTGAATATGAAGAGTCAATTCTAGGTCTTTCAGATGCTTTAACCTTAGATTTGTAGATTAGCTCTATCTCTGATGCCACTAACCAATTGCTGTTTAAAACTGTAGATTCCATAATATTATATTTTTTAATTAATTATGGAGCAGCTTTAGGTAATGCTTAAGCAAGCTCAAAAAGCAACGCAATAAAGCGTAGACAAGGTCAAGCATTTATGGGGGAATTTTTTGAAAGCGAACCGCGGAGCATTACCTTGCTTAGTGAGAGAATTGATAAAAAATAAAACCACTATTAGCCTGAAGGACTAGAAGATAAGTTTACTTCTTCTTATTAATCAAATGAACCAATTCAGGATCGTTTTCAATGCGTTTTAGCTCTGATTCAATTATTGATTCAACATCAAGTTTAACTTGTCTATAATTCGCTTGAATTGTTTCATTTAAGGTGTTTTTACCCTTAGCATCTAAAAAAGAAGTTATCTGAGGTATCTTTTGATAGGATTTCATTTCTTGAGAGACCTTTTCATTATCAACTACAATCTCAGCGTGAAATATCTTTTGCTCTATACGCTGTTCAAAATTATCAGAGACAGCCCCCACAAACATTCCTTGGGTAAGGGTAGATATTTTAGAAGCAGGAATAAGCGTATCAAGCTGGGTAGAGAAGGAGGTAGAACGGTCATTTCTATTAATGGATATGCTCTGACGCTTTTGAAGTATTTTTCCAAAGCGTTCTGATAAGGCTTTAGCAGTATCTCCAACTACTTGCCCTGAGAAGATATTACCAACTGTGTTTTGAATTACTTTACTTTCTTTATCTCCGTAATCTCTATTAAGTTGTGAAAAATCTTGGAACCCTAAGCATACCGCTACTTTATTACTACGAGCAGTAGCAATAAGATTATCGAGTCCTCTAAAATAGATAGTCGGTAATTCATCTATGATAACAGAACTTTTAAGTTGACCTTTTTTATTGATTAGTTTTACAATACGTGAGTTGTAAAGTCCAAGAGCAGCAGAGTAGATGTTTTGCCTGTCAGGATTGTTTCCGACACATAGTATTTTAGGTTCTTTAGGATTATTAATATCCAAAGAAAAATCATCTCCTGTCATTACCCAGTACAGTGATGGTGATATCATACGAGACAGCGGTATTTTAGCTGAAGCTATTTGCCCTTGTAATTGGTCTTGCGCTCCACCTTCCCATGCGTCCATAAAAGGAGAAAGGTAATTCTCTAAATCACAATAGGAGGTAAGTATGGTAAACACATCTGCATATTTTTTATTTAAAAGCTCAATAGCGTGGGGAAACGTACAATACTTTCCATTTTGATAGATCTTTAAAAACCAAATAATAGCGGCTAATAGAATAATTGGTGATTCCACAAAAAAGTCACCTTGTTTTTGTATCCATGAGCGGTTAAGGTTAAGCATAATGGTATAGGCTGATTCATAAGCATCAGATATATCTGTCATAAACGATGGGTTAATCGGATTACAACGATGACTTCGACTTGGATCATCAAAGTTTATCACGTAGAACTTAGGCGCGATAGCGTATTTATCTTTGTGTAACAGCAGATGATTATAAGCAATGGTCGATAAGTCATCAAACTTAAAATCGTAGATATACATCGAAAATCCTTTTTCAATTTGTTGCTTGATAAAGTTATTCACCACAGCATAGGATTTACCAGAACCAGGAGTACCCAAAACGATAGTTGCTCTAAATGGATTAACAATGTTTATCCAACCGCTGTTCCATTTACCTTTAAAGTAGAACCTTGAAGGAAGGTTAACAGAGTATTCATTTTCAATAAGACGAGTCTCTTGCATAAAACTCTCGTTCTCAAAGTTAAACACATCTTGCATGAGGTTATCTTTTAGGAGTCTGCTAATCCAAGCACCAGATACTAAAAGTAAGATATAGCCTAAGAACGTAGTTGCTATATACAGCATAGCACTCCAATAATATCCAAAATCAAGTAAAAAGAAATTGAAAAAGAACAGACAAAAACCAACTGTAAAAACACCTATGATTTTAAAAACTGTTATCTTTTCATGTTTTACGCCTTTGCCTCCCCACAGGCTTAAAGAGAGTAAAACTAGACAAAAGAGTTTAGTATAAAGTAGATGGGAAAACAGTCCTGCTGTTCGATTAAAGTTAACTAGTATTCTATCTACAACATTGTGTGTTATTCCAAGATTTAGAAAGAAAGAATAACAATACCAGTATAGGTGCATAAGCATAAGTAAAATACTTACTGCTCGCATAAACGCTAAGATTTTAGCAAGCGCTTTTAAATCGTCTTCTGATTGCATAATATGTCTATTAATAATAACGATTTAAAATAAGACTGTATTAGGGAAAGTGCATTGTAATGGAATATATTGGTTTTGTTTGGCTACGTTAGATTGATAGTTTTATTTTAATTAAATTGCTAATATTTAATATCAACAGGATACATAAGATGAGTAAGCAGGAGAGAAGTATTGACTATGTTTATGATAATGAAGAAAAGAGAATAATAGATTTAAATGAGACTATTAAGTCTCAGAAGGATGGTTTTGAAATAAGAAACCAATATAATTCTAATACTATTAGATTTACATGTGTAGAATGTGGGCAAAATCTAGTTTGCGCAAACAGTAGTAAAGACAAAGTTTACTTTAGACATCTACCTCAAGCGACATATTGTGTGTTATCTGATTCTGAACTATTAAATCCAGATAACAATTTAGTGGAGGTGTATAAAATCTCTGCAATTTGTAGAGAAAGTCCGAGGCATAAAGAATTAAAGCATAAAATTGGACAATTGTTGATGAAAGAACCTTTTGTAGCTCCTGGATCAATTGATATTGATTCAAAGTTTATTAAGGGACTAGAAGGTAAAAGAAGACCAGATGTATATTGTGAATATAAAGGATATAAACTAGCCTTTGAAATACAGTTGTCTAGTTTACCATTACACTATATTAAACATAGATATGATTTTTATAAAAATAACGGTATTTACTTAATCTGGATTATTGATTTAAAAAATATGCCTACAGAATTATCTAATTTTCAACGTGATATTAAATACGTTTGGGCACATCAAAATTTATTAAGTGTAGATGACAATGAGGATGATAAACTTGTTTTGGAATGTTATTTTAAAGAACCATTTATTTACAAAAATGAAGTAATCCATAATAGGTGGAATAATGTTAGAATCTCATTAGATAATTTGATTTTTAATATTCAAGAATATTATTGTTTTTATTATCATTTTAACTTTGAGTTGGGGCGGAAAGAAAATGAACTTAGTTACATAAAAAGAAACTTAGAACTTAGGAAAGAGGAAGAGATCAAATCATTAAAGAAAGGAGAAGCGAAGGAAAAGATTATCTCGTTATTAAAGAGGATGAAAGCTTATAGAAGTAGGGGATGGAACTTTTACTCAATGAAAAAAGAGGTAGATAATTTTAGTTATCTTGAGATTGATGCACTAAAGTCTGCTGTGGACTTGAATAAAAAAATAGATGGGATACCTCTGTTTTTATTCTATATAAAACAATATCAATTCGATAAAGAAGAAAAGGAAAGCTCAATGAATATAGTTGAGTTTTTACTTATAACGACAAATTTTGATTTTGATATAAACCTAAAGGATAACTTAGGAAAGGGAATAATGGATTACATCTATAATAATGAGTATTTATTAAAAAGGCTCTATAAGGTTGAAAAATCTATTTTCTATCGTGGTTATCAACCTACTGAACAAGATAAAGATTTATTAATTTTAAAAGGAGGAAAGTTTTGGGATTCAAAGTATTATGAATGGATGTATTATTCTAATTTTAGTAAATTAGAGGAGTTAGATAAAGTACGAAATATACTTAGTTTTCTTTTATTCGTTGAATCTGCAAAAAGAATGCAAATAATTGGAAAGAATCTTAAAAACTGGGTTCAGTATTTGATACTAGTATTAAATCAAAACAAGAGCCTTCATCATTATTTTTCATATGTATTAAATAAAACAGAATTAGGAGCTGAATTAGAAAAAGTAGATAAAAAGAGAACAATAGTAAATAAGCTTAATCGTCTAGTTGACGAAGAAACAGATAAAACATATTATAATATTCTTGTAAAAGTACATCCTGATATTTTTGAGGATTATATAACTTCCAAATTAAACCTCTCAAGGTCATTTTAAAGAGGTTTTTTTAATAGTTTCTTATTTTGATAGAATTAAATAAGAAACTATGCAAACTACCAATAAAAACAAAGGAGGAAGAAAGATAAAATCCAATCCTAAAAAATACAGACATGTTTTCAGACTCACCGAATCTGAAAATCAACGCTTGCTTGCTTTATTTACATCTTCAGGAATGACAAACAAAGCAAGCTTTCTTGTTTCTATGCTTTTAGATAGACAAGTTAAAACAGTCAAAGTAGATGTTGCAGCACTGCAATATCAGGCACAACTGACTAAACTATTTAATCAATTTAGAGCAATAGGAGTGAACTACAACCAGATTGTAAAGCTATGTAATCAATACTTCTCTGAAGACAAAGCGAAACGTTCTATCTCAAAACTTGAAGAGTATACCAAAGACTTATCAAAGCTTTGCTATTACATTATCAAGTTAACCAAAGAGTTTGAAGAGAAGTATCTTAATACTAATCTATAAGTTATGATAGCTAAGATTGGTAAAGGAAATAATCTTATTGGAGCTTTGTCCTACAATCAATTAAAAGTTGATAAAGGACAAGGCTCCATTTTGTTTACAAACAACTTGCCTGAACCAACTAGCATATCAAACTATATCACTCAACTTTACAAACACTTTGAACCTTATTTACTTTTAAATAACAAGACTGAAAAAGTAGTACGACACATTTCTTTAAATCCCAATCCCAATGATAAAATGGATGATACGACTTTAAACGAAATAATTAAACAGTATATGGATAGTATGGGTTATGCAGATCAACCTTATATTGTCTATAAGCATAGTGATATAGAAAGAGAACATATCCATATAGTCACAGTTTGCACTGACTTAAAAGGAAAGAAAATTGATGATAAATACGATCATCTAAAATCAATGAAAGTTTGTCGAGAAATTGAAAAGAAGTTTAATCTAACCTCTTCTATAAATCAAACAAAAGAGGAATCTAAACAAATTCAATTTACACCAGTAGACTATTCTAAACATAATTTAAAAGTTCAAATAGCTTCTGTAATACGATATATACCCAAGTATTATAACTGTGAAAGTCTAACAAGTTATAATGCTTTATTATCTCTATTTAATATAAGAGCAGAAAGAGTAGAAGTATCTTATAGTGGACAAACAAAACAAGGTTTAGTGTACTTTGCCATAAATGAAAAAGGGGAGAAGGTAAGCAATCCTTTTAAGGCTTCCCTTTTTGGAAAAAATGCAAGCTATCAAAATCTTGAAAGTCACTTTAAAGCATCAAAAGAAAAACTAAAATCTTTACCCAATAAAGAGAATTTTAAACATAAGATCGAGATAGCGTTAAACACAACGAACTCACAACAAGAATTTAAAGAAGAACTATTGAATCATGGAATAAACGTTGTTATCTTTCATAACAAAGATAATCGTATCTATGGTGTAATTTTTATCGACCACAATTCTAAAAGTGTCTATAAAGGCTCTGATTTAAGTAAAGAGTTGTCAGCTAATACACTGAATCAAAAATGGAGTAGTAGGACAGAAGAGCAAACTAATTCAATTTTAATACCTTCTCAACAGAATAAGACAAATGAATCTATTGAATTACATCCAATGTTTGAGTACTTATATTCTGATACAACCAATTTTAATAACGAAGAGTTTGTATCATTTTTTAATCTTTTAAACAATAATGAGGAGATAGATTATGAAGAGTTGAGTTTTGAACAAAAAATGAAACGAAAAAAGAAAAAAAGAAATTTATGAGATAATATAGTATTGAATTTTGGTATTATTCTAAGTCCTTTTAAGAAGAGTTGAGAGAGTTGATCTCTATATTAGGGAGTGTAACACAAACTGTGTCAGTTTCCGTTTCCTAGCTTTGGGGCTTAAGCCCCAAAGCTAGGAAACGGAGTTTTTTTTTACGGTTGTAATCTATCCCCAAATTTAATATACAATTGTGACATTGTCAACCCCCAATTATGAATAGGCATAGTCCATTTTTTAGAGACCTCTGTAATAGCTAAAAACATTAATTTTAAAAGCGATTGTTCAGTAGTAAAGGCTCCCTTAGTCTTGGTTACTTTTCTTATCTGTCGATGCATAGCTTCAATAGCATTAGTGGTATATATTGCTTTTCTGATATGAGGGTCAAAATCAAAATAAGTTGACAAATGTTCCCAATTATCCAACCATCCTTTAGCGGCTAATGGATAATTCTTTGCCCATTTTTCTTCAAACTGCAATAATCTTTCATAGCCTTGTTCTTCACTTACAGCAGTATATATAGGTTTAAGATCAGCAGCCACTGCTTTCTTATCTTTATGAGGAACAAAACGCAGACTGGTTCTTATTTGATGAACAATACAAAGTTGTACTTGTGTCTTAGGAAATACAGCTTGTATAGCTTCAGGAAAGCCTTTTAAACCATCCACACAAGCTACAATGATATCTTGGACACCACGCGCCTTAAGATTAGTTAATACTGAAAGCCAAAACTTAGATCCTTCAGTTTCTCCAAGATAAACTCCTATTAATTCTTTCTTCCCCTCTTGATTAACTCCTAATATATTATACACTGCTTTAGATGTAACAATACCTTGTTCTTTTACTTTATAAAACATACAATCTAAGAAAACAAAGGGATATATAGCTTCTAAAGGGCGATCACGCCACTCTTTCATTGCAGGTATAACTTTATCAGTTATACGCGATATTTCTGTGGCTGAAATATCCATGCCATACATTTCCATGATATAACCCGCAATATCACGAGTACTACTGCCTTTAGCATATAGGCTAATTACATTATCTTCTAATTGATCTGTGATAATAAGTTGACGTTTGGGTAACACCCTGGGCTCAAAGGTTCCATTGCGATCGCGATTAGATTCTAATTCAATAGAACCTGACTGCATACTTCGAACAGTTTTAGTAGTCTTGCCGTTGCGACGATTTGGAATCCCTTTAGCCTTTTCTTCTTCCAAATGATTCTCTAGTTCACTTTCTAACATAGTCTCAAGGAAGTGTTTTAAAAGGGACCAAAAACACCATCTGGACCTCCCATTTTCTTTCCTTGATAAATATCAGCCATTGCTTGTTCTTTAAAACTCTCGAAATCAAATCTTTCCTTTTTTTGTTCTCTGCTCATTTTACTAATGTACATATTTTATTATACAATTATTTTAATGACACAGTTCACGGGACACCCTCCTATATTAGGTATTTAACTCTGTAAAATAAATTAACTTACAGGATTTTTCTTTTTTTGAGACCTTTACAGGGTACTAATTTAGTATTGTCTCTTTTTTGTGTTATAATCTTTCTTTAATAAATGGGGGACTTAAAAAAGCCTATTTAAGTTACTTACTTCAATTTATAATTTTTTCACATTAATTTCATGTAACATACCTAAAACAATTATTAACCTAATCTAAAGGGATGTGTTATATTTACACTATTAAAATATTCTATTATAAATACAAGGTGAAGTCATCTTGACTTTTTAGTTTTGTAAAACTTTTTCAGTCCTATAACAATAA
>NZ_JBBPHM010000034.1:0-18214 GCF_038039755.1 Myroides sp. C1519 | reverse complement strand
CAGGACCCCAACATTAAAAGTGTTGTGCTCTACCAACTGAGCTATCGAGTCATTATTTCAATTCCTTATTGCGGGTGCAAATATAGAACACTTTTTTAAAAAGTCTAAGCTTTTTTGGTTTATTTTTGTCTTTTATTTTCAAATATTACCTAAGACACTAAGGTACAACCCCTTATTTTTATGAAAAAAATTATCCTATTAGGCTATATGGGCTCAGGAAAATCAACAATTGGTAAAATACTGGCTAAGCACCTACACTTACTTTTTATAGATTTAGACCTTGAAATCGAAAAAAAACTCAATATGAGTATAAAAGAGATCTTCAAAACTAAAGGAGAAGTATATTTTAGAAAGATAGAACACCAATTATTACATAGTATAGTAGCCGAAAATGATAACTTCGTTTTAAGCTTGGGTGGAGGAACTCCTTGTTATGCGAATAACCACCTTGTATTACAAGAACCAGGAATTTGCTCAATCTATTTAAAAGGATCTATCAAAACTCTTGCAGAACGCTTAGAAAAAGAAAAAGAGCACCGCCCAGTATTAAATAATAATACAGACGATACTCTTGAAACTTTTATAGCGAAACATTTATTTGATCGTAGCTATTTTTACTATCAAGCTAAACATATTATTACTATCGATAATAAGACTCCTGAAGAACTTATCAAAGAAATAGAAGTATTAGCTTAAATAAGCATACTCTTCTTCTCCATCAAAAACTACTTGAATGTGTTCTAATAATGATGTAGACAATGATATCCCTTTAAAGTCCGCTTTAACGGGATAGTTCTTGTGGTTTCTATCTACCAAGACAGCCGTTTTTAATTTCTTTAATGGCACATCTAAGAAGTGCTTTACTCCATATATTAATGTAGCTCCAGAATTTAAAACGTCATCTACCAATACTACGGCTTTATTAGCATATTCAGAACTATCTAAAGATGTCTCTATTGGATTGATAGGATTTTGTTTATCAATTCTTACTTCACATAACTTAACTGAAATAGTTGAAATTTCTTGTAATGCTTCTGCTAACTTTTGAGCAAATACATATCCGCTGTTTGCAACACCTGCAATTACAATCTCTTCCTCATCTACATAAGTTTCGTAAATCTGATAAGCAATACGTTTACTCTTAAACTTAATTTCTTCTTTGGTTAAAATAATCTTTTTAGTCATGTTGTTTTATAGTTATAAAAAATAATTCTCTTCCTGCCCTTGGCTTAATCGAATTATATGCTGTTTCTATTAAATTGATATTCAACTTCTCTGAAAGCAATGTTGTGTACTCTTCCTTACTACCTCCAAATGGCGGCTCATCATTTTTAAACTCACAATCAAATAGTACACCTACCAATTTACCTCCTGGCAAAAGTAAATCATACATTTTATCCACATACTTCTTTCTCAATGTTTTTGGAAGTGAACAGAAAAAAGTTTGTTCTATGATAAGATCATATTGTCCGTTGTGTTCAAAAAAATCACCTAACACTACTTTGTCTTTAGGGAAATCAGATACGGCATCACAAGTTTCTCTCATAGCAATATCCGTTAAATCAAGCCCTACTATATTCGTAAAACCTAAACGATGTAAATACAACAACTCGTGTCCGTGACCTAAACCAGGAACTAAAATCTTAATATCCTTATTAGGCAATTGATCTATATATTCCTTTAAAGGAGTTGTTATAGCTCCAACACTCCACTTAGCATTGTTTTCTATATATCTCCCCTCCCAATAATCTTTATTCAATGGTTTCGTCATCTTCAATATCTAAATAGTCATCTATATCACGTCTGTCCTTTTTAGTAGGTCGTCCCATTCCTTTAGAACGATAATAATCTTTTGATAATTTAAGGAGTTCTAAATGCTCAAATGACTCAGCAGGTGTCGTATCCTTTCTATAAATATCTACCAATTTTGCCCCTACTCTATTTGGAGGAAGGTCTAAGACTGTCAATTGATAAAGTATTTGGTCTTTTCTAAGCGAAATTTTATCTGTTGGAAAAACCTCTCTTGATGCTTTGGCACTCTGACCATTTACAGTAATATGTCCCTTTTTACAAGCTTCCGTTGCAATACTTCTTGTTTTATAGTATCTAATACACCACAAATATTTATCTATTCGCATATTTTAGCATTAATTTTCTCTTACAAAGTACACAAAAATAAAGTAAAATTGTATCTTGCACTACTAAAATAACTCAAAAATGAATAGATTATTTACAGTTTTAAGTCTTGCCTTTATAGGACTTATTGCCGCTAATTGTAATAAAGATGATAGCCCAAGTAGCCCAAGTGTAGTTGAATTAAGAGACCGCGCTGAAGTTAAACAAGAAAATGAGGCAAGTATTGAAGCTTATTTAAAATCTCATTATATCAAAGAAGAAGGTGATATCATCACTTTTGAAACCATTAAAAATAGTGAATCTTCTATTTGGGATGATTCACGTTTAGTTAAAGACTTTGTGTTAAAATCAGATATGTATGATTTTGAACCAATTCGTAATCCAAATGGTACTACTTCTTTAAAATATACTAAACCAAAAGATGAACTTCAATATAAAGTTTATTATTTAGTTATAAATGAAGGAAAAGGTGACAGAGCATCTACAATTGATTCTACTTATGTAAAACTTAATAATCTTACTTTAAGAAATGAAGAGTTTAATCCTAACTTCCCTGGAAAATATTATACTTTTCCTACTACGCCTAAAGACTTTATGAATATTTCTAATGGACAATATTCAAAAGTACCTGGACAACTTAGAAGTGCTGAACGTCAATTATTAACAAAGATAAAAACAGCGACAGGAATTAAAAATGGTGAAGATGGATTACCAACTTATGATGAAGGATCTGCAGGTAGAATTATTGCTTTTATCCCATCTGGTTTAGGATATTTTAATGCTGGAGCAGGAAGTAAATTAAAAGGTTATGAAGCTTATATTACTGACCTAACATTAATCCATAGATTAGAAAGAGATCACGATGGTGATGGTATTCTTTCAAAATACGAGGTTAATGTACAAAAACCTGTTGAAGAATTAACTTTAGAAGATTATTTTGGTTTTGACACAGATGGAGATGGTATTCCAAACTTCTTAGACGACGACGACGACGGAGATGGAGTTCTTACTAAAACTGAACTATTCAAAGAAAGAGTTGATGGGGTTAATATATACTACAACTTTGATGACCCTGCATTAAAAACTTGCAATGACATTCCAAGATATTTAGACAAATCTTGTTTCCCTGACCAAAAAGACGGTGAAATAATATGGCCTAAGAAATAATAAAAAGAACCGTATCGAATGATACGGTTTTTTTATCAATATCCTTAAACTAAAAAGGGCTTCACAATGTGAAGCCCTTTTTATATCTATAAAATAATAAATATTATCTTTTGAATTTACGGTTGATAGCTACTTGTGCTTTTTCAACAATAGCAGCAGCATTTAAACCATATTTCTCCATTAATTGTTCTGGAGTACCTGATTCACCAAAAGTATCTTGTACTGCAACAAATTCTTGTGGTAACGGATTGTTTAAAGCTAATACTCTTGCAACGCTTTCTCCTAATCCTCCTAAGAAGTTATGCTCTTCTGCAGTAACAATACAACCAGTTTTAGCAACAGAACTTAAAATAGCTTCTTCGTCTAATGGTTTAATTGTATGAATATTGATTACTTCAGCAGAAATTCCTTTTGCCTCTAATTCCTCAGCAGCAATTAACGCTTCCCAAACTAAGTGTCCAGTTGCAACAATTGTAACATCTGCACCTTCGCTTAACATAACAGCTTTACCAATTTCAAATTTCTCATCAGCTGGTGTAAAGTTAGGAACTACAGGACGACCAAAACGTAAATAAACAGGACCATCATATTCAGCAATTGCTAATGTAGCCGCTTTTGTTTGGTTGTAATCACACGTGTTAATTACAGTCATCCCTGGTAACATCTTCATTAATCCGATGTCTTCTAAGATTTGGTGAGTAGCACCATCTTCTCCTAAAGTTAATCCTGCGTGAGAAGCACAAATCTTAACGTTTTTCTCAGAATAAGCTACAGACTGACGAATTTGATCATATACACGACCAGTTGAGAAGTTAGCGAAAGTTCCTGTAAAAGGAATTTTTCCACCAATTGTCAAACCAGCAGCAATACCAATCATATTTGCTTCTGCAATACCTATTTGAAAGAAACGCTCTGGATGATTTTTAATAAACTCATCCATTTTCAAAGACCCAATTAAGTCAGCACAAAGTGCAACTACATTTTCATTCGTTTGTCCTAATTCAGCTAAACCAGCACCAAATCCTGAACGTGTATCTTTGCTACCTGTATTTGTATATTTTTTCATATTGATTCTAATTAAATAAGGATTAATAATCTCCAAAAGAAGTTTCTGGATTTTGTTTAAAAGCTTCTTCTAATTGAGCATCGTTAGGTGCTTTACCATGCCAAGCATGAGTACCCATCATAAAGTCAACTCCGTTACCCATTTCTGTATGTAATAATACACAAACTGGTTTTCCGTTCATTGTTTTAGCTTTTGCTTCTTCGTATCCTTTTAAGATAGAATCGATATCATTACCTTTTTCTATTTCAATAACGTCCCATCCGAAAGCTTCAAACTTAGCTTTTACTGATCCTAAGTCTAATACTTTATCTGTTGGTCCGTCAATTTGTTTTCCGTTTAAGTCAACTGTAGCGATTAAGTTATCTACTTTTTTAGCAGATGCATACATCATTGCTTCCCAGTTTTGACCTTCTTGCAACTCACCATCACCTAATAAAACGTAAACTAAATGATTGTCTTTATTTAACTTCTTAGCTTGAGCAGCTCCTAAAGCTACAGATAATCCTTGTCCTAATGATCCTGATGCCATACGTACACCTGGTAAGTGGTCATGAGTAGTAGGGTGTCCTTGTAATCTTGTATTTAATTTTCTAAAAGTAGCTAATTCGCTTACTGGAAAATATCCACTTCTTGCTAATACGCTATAGAAAACTGGAGAGATGTGTCCGTTTGATAAAAAGAAAAGATCTTCATCTGTTCCGTTCATTTCAAATCCATCTTTTCTGTCCATTAATCTTTGATACAGAGTCACTAAAAACTCAGCACATCCTAATGATCCTCCTGGGTGTCCAGAATTTACAGCATGAACCATTCTAAGAATGTCTCTTCTTACTTGAGTAGTTAACTCTGCTAATTGTTGTGTGTTCGGTTTCATATTTTAACAATAGAATTATTCGTCTTACAAATATAGGATTTATTTACTGTTTACGCCTATTTTTAGCAAGCAATATGTAGGATTCCCATCCTATTTAATCGTAAAACCACCTTTTAAAAACTAATCATTTCAATCTGTTTAATTAATCTTTCTCACTTTAAAACACTTATAAAAACAGATCATTACTTGCCTTAATCCTTCTTTTAATTGAATATGTCTGTTTGCTATTTTCTTTTGCAAAAACGAGTATATCGTAACTTTTTCTTCTATTAAATATTGATAAAACACTTCTTCTATACCTTAATTTTAATTCAAAGAAAATGATCTTGTCCTTTACTATTTAACGTTATATGAATTAGATATATAGTATAAAAATTGATTATGACGAAAAAGTATAGGCAAGATAACTACATAGAATACCATTTTTATTTGACCATACTCCGACACTCCTCCGACAATAGTCCGACCACAAATTATTCAGCCCAGTATTTTCGGGCTATTGCCAGACTATTGTCGGACTATTGTCAGAGGATTATGCGACAAGCCTTGTAAATACAAGGAATAAGTATAACTTAAATAAATAGGAAAAATAGTGTTTAAAACACCCTATAAAGAATATAAATAATTAAAAAACAACACCTTACAAACAAAAAACATTTAAAAAAAACACCTTATTTTATCTATTTTTTAAACAAAAATGAAGTAAAAAAGCACTTAAATATCTGTGTTTTGTTTCAAAAACTCTTTTTAAACACCAAATACTAATGTGTTTTTTCCTTTAATAAAAGTCTACAAAAACAATAATCATCCTGTTTTTCTAATTTTCATTATTAATTAGACACTTATTTGTTCATAGTCGTAAAATTTTAACTTGTAGTTTTTTCCTATCTCCTAATTAAGTATTTTTAGACTTTTAAAAACTATATCCTTCTGTATGCACTCTTCTATTCTACAAACGAACAACTTAACTATTGGATACAAACATTCAAAAAATGGTTTTGTTACTGTACAAAAAAATGTCAATATACGTTTGGAGAAAGGAAAACTGATTTCATTGGTAGGCATTAATGGAATAGGAAAGTCAACTTTACTGCGCACTTTGTCTGCAAACCAAAAAAGCATCAATGGGCAAATAGTATTAAAAGATAAAAATCTTCAAGAATATACAAATAGTGATCTTGCTAAAATCATCAGTGTTGTATTAACAGAAAGGATTCCTCTTTCAGATCTAACTGTGCAAGAACTAATTCAAATCGGGAGAACACCTTACCTTAATCACTACAGTAAATTAACGGAAGAAGACATCTATTGGGTAGATCAGGCAATTGATTTAACAGGGATAACTGATTTAAAAGAAAAGAAAATTGACCAATTAAGTGATGGTCAATTACAGCGTGTTTTAATTGCAAGAGCTTTGGCACAAAACACCCCTATTATTATTTTAGATGAACCTACTAATCATTTAGATTTACATCACAAAGTAGCACTGTTTAAGCTATTAAAAGAATTAGCTCATAAACAAAATAAAGCTATCCTATTCTCTTGTCACGATATGGATCTTGCTATTCAATTAAGCGATGAAATCATTGTTTTAAAACAGGATTATACTACACAAGGTAAAACAGAGGCATTAATTGAAACGGGAGTTTTTGACAACTTCTTTGAGGACGAAAACCTTGTGTTTGATCGCCCTCAAAAAAGGTTTATTTTAAATCTGTAGTGGCACTATTGTGTCTTTTGTTTTTCAAAACATTCTCAATAGTCCATTTTATCTGATGTTCAAAAGGGTCTTTTCTAAAAGGACATTCTTGTTTTGAACATATCTTACATGAAAAGGTTTTACAATCATCCATGTGTACAAATAGTTCTAAGTCTTCTCCAAACTTATCGATGATTTCTTTTTCTAAGATCTCAACTTCTTTATGTCCTTCTACAATGTTGAAATACCAAGGCACTGTCATATGACAGTCAAAGTGAAGTACTGTACCGTATTTTATAATTCTAAGATTGTGTAAGTCAATCCAGTTTTCACGTCTATGTTCTTGTAAATAATCAACAACTTCATTCAATAAGATTTCGTCTGTTTCATCCATAATACCAGATATCGCACCACGAACAATTTTATATCCTGTAACCATAATTATTACAGCAAATAACAAAGCTACTCCTCCATCTAACCAATGATACCCTGTGAAATACAATAAGACTAATCCGATGATAATACCAATGGTTGAATATGTATCTGACTGTAAATGCTTACCACTTGCGATTAAGGCTAAAGATTTGTTCTTTTCTCCTTTTTTTACTGCATACCATCCTAAAACATAATTGATAATAGCTGTAATACCTACTAAGTAAATTCCGTAATCTAATTTACCTATTGGCTGTGGATTCATCAAATTACGAACCGCCTCTACTATAATAATAATACCGGCAAGCATAATCATCCCTCCTTCTAAGGTAGCAGAAATAAACTCAACTTTCCCATGTCCGTAAGGGTGATTTCTATCCCGCGGTAACGACGATAAATAAAGGCTGTATAGTCCTACAAATCCACTTACTACGTTGATAACACTTTCTAAAGCATCTGTCAAAATAGCTACGGAGTTAGTTAAATACCACGCTAATACTTTAATTAAGAAAAGTAAAACTCCAACGGTTGCTACAATCTTTTGAAATTGATAATTCTCTTTTGCCTTTGTATTCATATCAATAATCTTATAGTTGTTCGATTTCTATTACTTCACCAACTTCCATACCTTTTAACGAAACATCGCCTATGCGAACACGTACTAAGCGCAAGGTAGCAAATCCAACAGCGGCAGTCATTTTACGAACTTGTCTAAACTTACCTTCCTTTAAAACAAGTCTTACCCAACTCGTTGGTCCGTGTCTTTCATCTCTAATTCGTCTTCCTACTCCAATCCAATCTGGTAATACAGGTAGTTTTTCAACTTCACAAGGTTTTGTCATATACTTCTCACCCTTCACACCTATCAAAACTCCTTGGCGCATTTGTTCAACTGCCTCGTCTGTGATTATCCCATCAACTTGAGCATAGTATTCCTTTTCATAATGAGCACTTCTAACACGCTCACTCGCCATTCCGTCTGTTGTCAAAAACAACAATCCCTCTGAAGTTTCATCTAATCGACCGATAGCCATTGTCCCTTCAGGAAAATCATATAACTCTCCTAATTTGTGCTTCGTTCTTTTCTTTTCGTAGATAAATTGGCTGATGTAACCGTGCGGTTTGTATAACAAAAAATGTCTGTGGTTTTGCTCCATTTTTACTTGTGGTATGTCGTTTGAGTAACAAGGCGCAAAGGTATATATTAATCAAGCGCCTATTATTAGGATTCTATTATAATTTATTGGTAAAACTTTGACTAAGATTTCTAATGATTACTTACTTGACAGATTTATATCAAAAAAACTATCAATTGCCTCTACATATCTTTGCCCGTGATATTCGTTTGATAAAGCTTGAAACCCTTGCAAATGTGTCCCTTTAAAAAACACTAATTCGTTTTTAGCATTTAAATACTTAGCTCTTTTACTTTCATCTGGCGTTGTTAATCCATCACGATCTCCTGCAAACAAAAGCATTGGCACCGATAATCTACTCAAAGCTTTTTCATAATCGGTTGCACTTGGTGGTAATTTATAATCTTGTTGCAAATGACTTTTAACCTTTTCAATAATTAATGTTGGACTTGAAACAAAACCTTCTACAACCATATAATCGAATTTATCTTGACTATACAATAAAGTAGCAGGAATACTTCCCATTGATAAAGCCCAAACGCCAACGGGTTGTTTAAAACGAGTTTTAGAATAATCTACTACTGCTTTTAAATCAGTAACAAATTCGTCATAATATAGCATTGTAGTCTCCATTTCAAAAGCTTGACTTTCTCCATAACCACGATAATCAAACATCACAATGGTATAACCTTGTTTTACCATTTCTAATACTTGACGAACATAGTATGACATATTTCCACTGTCTCCATAAGCTAATACAAATACCCTGTGTTTATCAACTTCTTTAGCTGGCATACAAATCCAACTCTTTAAACTAAAATTATCTTCTGTTGTAATTTCTACAGCCTCAAAAGATATATTGGAAATTGAATTTAAAGGATGATCTACATATTCTTTGATTGGCTCTACAGCTCTCGTTATTGTTGTAGCCAATAAAAAAAACAGAATAAAATACTTTTTAAACATCTCGTTTGATTTGATGAGAATCAAATATACAACAATTCAATAGTTCTCATTAAATCACATCTTCATATTAGATGCTCTTTGAAAAGTTAAATTATAATTAAGATTAGCTATCTATCACATTAAACAATAAATATCATTGCTTAATTGTACTGCTATAACACTTTAAATCCTTACTTTTGTTACTATAAAAACTTATACATTATGCAACATATCATTGATCGTTTCATCAGTTATGTAACTGTTGATACAGAATCTGATCCTTCTTCAAACTCTTGCCCGAGTACTGAAAAACAATGGGATTTAGCTAATAAATTAGTTGAAGAATTAAAACAAATCGGTCTTGAAGATGTAACTATAGATGAGAATGCTTATATCATGGCTACATTACCAAGTAATGTAGAACACGAAGTTCCTACTATCGGTTTTGTTTCTCACTTTGATACATCTCCTGATTTCTCTGGAGCTAACATAAAACCACAAATTGTAGAGAATTATGATGGTAAAGATATCGTGTTAAACAAAGAACAAAATATCATTCTATCTCCTTCTTACTTTAAAGATCTTTTACAATATAAAGGACAAACTTTAATCACAACTGATGGTACTACACTTTTAGGTGCTGATGATAAAGCAGGTATTACTGAAATTGTTTCTGCAATGGAATACTTAATTCAACATCCAGAAATCAAACACGGTAGAATTCGTATTGGATTTACACCTGATGAAGAAATTGGTAGAGGAGCACATTTATTTGACGTTAAGAAGTTTGACGCTGAATGGGCTTATACAATGGATGGTAGCCAGATTGGTGAGTTAGAATACGAAAACTTCAACGCTGGTTATGCTAAATTAACTTTCGCTGGTAAAAGTGTTCACCCAGGTTATGCAAAAGGAAAAATGATTAACTCTATTCTTTTAGCTAACAAATTCATCTCTCAATTACCTAAAGATGAAGTTCCTCAAAAAACAACTGGTTATGAAGGTTTCTTCCACGTACACCACGTAACTGGTAGTATTGAAGAGTCTGTGATTGAATTAATCATTAGAGATCACAACCTTAAAAAATACGAGAAACGCAAAAAGCAAATTGCTAAGTTGGCTAAAAAGTTCAACAAAAAATATAACAAGAAATTTGGTGGAGATATCGTAAACTGTGAAATCGGTGACCAATATTTCAATATGCGTGAAAAAGTTGAACCTGTAATGCATATCGTTGATATTGCTGAACAAGCAATGAAAGAATTAGATATTAAACCTCTTATCAAAGCTATTCGCGGTGGTACTGATGGTTCTCAACTTTCTTACATGGGATTACCTTGTCCTAATATCTTTGCTGGTGGTCATAACTTCCACGGGAAATACGAATATGTTCCTGTAGAAAGTATGGTTAAGGCTACTCAAGTTATTGTTAAGATAGCTGAATTAACTGCTCAAAAAGGAAAATAATCTTATTTTGAATATACAAAAAAAGCTACCCATTAGGGTAGCTTTTTTTATTTACTAAAACTCTATTCATTATTTTTTAAACACAGGCAGCGAATCATTTGCATGCAATGTAAAATAAACTGCTGGTGTTATAAGTGGCAATAAAAACATCATAAGTAACCATACTCTTGATTCTCTTCCAACTATACGTATATTCATAATTAAATGAATTAATCCATAGCCCCAATAAATAGCTAATAATAATAGTCCAATTACAATTACTGAACATTCTGTTATTCCGATAGTCGCTATCTTCATTCCTCAAGATTTATATAAAATATCATTCGTTAATTAATTAACCATAAATTACTTTACAAAAATCAAACCACAGTAAACAAAAAAAGGTTAGCATTACTGCTAACCTTAAATTTATCCTATTTACTTTTAAGTTACTTTACTGAATTATTGTTACTTAGCAAATGTTTCTTTAGATCGTTTTCAGAATCTTTTAACTCAATTTCAACAGCACGTCTTTTCTCACGTCCTTCTGCTTGAATACGAACAATCTCATCAATTGTAGTAATAATATCTGAATTAACTTTACGAATCGTTTCTATATCTACTATTCCACGTTCTGTTTCTTTTGCAATCTTGATAGTTGAATCTTTAAGCATTTCACTATTCTTAGTCAATAACTGATTCGTAGCATCATTCACTGCTTGTTGCGCTCCTAATGCTTGTTGAGAACGAGCTAAGCCTAATGTTAATACCATTTGATTTTTCCATAATGGCAATGTATTTACAATACTTGATTGTAATTTTTCCATCAACATCAAACTATTATTTTGTACCATTCTGATTTGAGGTGATGATTGTAAAATAACCATTCTCGTTAATTTTAAATCGTGAACCTTTCTTTCAAAGCGAACAACTTGTTGTTCGAAATCTTTAAATGCTTGTATTTTACCTGGGTCATTAGCCTCTTCTGCTTCAGCTTTTAATCTTGGTAATTCGATTGTATTTAGCTCGTGTAACTTTTCATCTCCTGCAGCTATATATAGTGACAATTCTTTAAAGTAATTCTTGTTCTCATCAAATAGCTTGTCAAACATTGCAACATCTTTCATCATTATCTTGTAATGACGTTCTAGTTGCACTTCAACTGCATTAATATTATCTTCTACTTTAGAATACTGCGTTTGTAACCTTGCTATTTTCTTTTTCAATGTGTCAAAGAATGGAAATAGACTCTTTTTATTTGCAATCCCCTCAAATGATTTAACGTCTTCTTTTAAACCAACAAGGATATCTGTAGTTTCACCTAAATCCTTTGTCTGAACTTGTTTCAATATTTCGGTAGCAAATGCACTTGCTTTTAACTGACTTGCCGCACCATATTGAATAACTTGAGTTGTATTTGACAAATCAATAGTTCCTTTATATGATTCAATTTGTTTTAATTCTTGTGGACTAAAATCCACTGAAACCTCAGGAGCTAATGCTCTTTCATCTCTTAATTGTTGAATATCCTTTTCCATATTTCTTTTTTTTATAATAGTCCTCTATTTTTTAAATCTTGTACATACACTTCTGACTCTGATTCCACTTCAATATTTTGAAATTTCATCTGATTCATCAATTCGTTTTCGAATGCTTTAGTAGCTTGAGCTATCGTAGATCGAAGCTTTAATTCGGCTTGCTTTACAGTATCATTATCTAATTTAGATAATTCCAATTGATGGTATTGTTGTAATATATTTTCTATTGAATAAGCGTGACGTTCCAAAAACAAATTACTGATGTTCTTATTGTTTTTAGTAATTGATTTAGTCATTGAAATCATTAAAGCAATATTTCCTTTTACTTCATCATTTGTAAGCACATTTTTCCAACGTTGTAAACTAATAACAAAATCACTAACAGACAACACTTCCGATATGCGTTTACGACGCATAAATTCAACATAATCGTATTCTACACCCCATCTTACATTAATAATAGAACGTAAATCAACGCGCTGTAAAAAACTCTTATAGTGCATCCCTACAACAACAGCCCCACTTAACATAATCACAAATGAAATAATCTTAACCCAAAATAGTTCTCCAAAAGTGATATACATAAAATAAACACTTGCGTATAATGCACTCCAAACTAATCCTCCGTATATCAGATTACGAATACGTCCTATAATTGCCATGTAGAACATAGCAACCGGCGGAAGAATAAATGGAAAAACGATAGCCAGAATACTTAACCAACCAGTCTTAAATTCCCAATTCTTTGATTTCTCTGTAAATACTCCCATTATAACAATCCTTTTCCTTTTAATATAGATAAATATACTTCTGCTTCGGCATCTACCTCTAATATTTGCATTTCAAACATTTTTGATAATTCATTTTCAAAAGCTAACCGAGCTGAACTAATCAATTGTGCCAACTTCTCCTTTGCTACTTTAACTTCTGTATTTTGCAAATAATCTTTATCAAGTGTTATATATTGTTGTAAAGCATTTTCAATTGTTGATGCATGCCTTTCAAAAAACAAATCACTCTTGGATGGATCTGTTTCAACAATAACATTTACTAAACGTACTAATTCGTCTATATCATCTTGCATAGCACTATTAGCTATATTCTTTTTAAGATTCGTAAGGTTGTTTATAAATAAATCTTTACGTGATATATTCTCTTCTACATTTACAAGTTGAGTCATTATTGAAAAATAACTATACTCTTTATCCTTCTCTAAATTGATATAGTCTTTTAAATCTAAGCGTTGCAAATACTCTCCTAAATACAAAGACATATAAGCTACATAAATATAGAAACTGATAAAGTTTAATGTAAGAATAGTCATAAATCCTTGATCTGCCATATAAGCAAATAAAGAAATGATCAAAAACAATAAGTAGATTAATGAAATAAATAACGTGGTTTTAGTCCACTTACTTACTTTAACAATAGCTCCAAATACAGCTACAGCAATTGGTGTGAGTAAACCTAAGCTTAAAAAACTCACTCCTCCCACAACTCCTAATAAAACTAATGAGTTCTTAAACTCCCAACTTTTACTTCGATTAGTAAACCAACCCATTTGTAAACATTTAATTTTGTACTAAAGATATTAAAAAGCAAAGTAGATTCATATAAATCTTATCATATACTTCACACTATTTGCTATGATTGCTACAGCTTCATTTACAATTATCCTATAGGCACACCAAAAAAACATGGAGCAGTTATAAACATCATACAAAATAAAAATAATAGTAAAACATCTCCAATAGTAAAAGGAAGTATAGAAGACCACAGCTAATAACACAATAACTTATAAAGGCATCGTTTAAACTTAGTAAAATCATTTGCTATAGATTAAAACACACTTCATATACACATTATAACGGATAGGCCAATAACAAGACACAAAGTATATAGAACATATATATACTATATAGTGGTCCACTTATTAAATTACGCAATAACAAAAATCCATAAAAAAAGCCCCAACAAATGTTGGGGCTTAAGAAATATTATAAAAGATTAGGAATTAGTTTCCTTTCTCCATTCTTTCTTTTAATTCAGCAAGAGCGTCGATATCTCCTAATGTAGTTTTCTCAGCAGAAGCAGAAGCTGTTTCAGCAGTTTTTACATTTTTCTCTTCTTCCTCACGGAAAATAGATGTATGAGAAGCTACAACTCTTTTGAATTCTTTGTTGAACTCAATAATTTTGAATTCAGCAGTTTCACCTTTTTTCAACTTTTTACCGTCTTCTTTTTCTAAGTGACGAGTTGGGATGAAAGCTACAACGTCATCTTCGAATACTACAGTAGCACCTTTGTCTACTAATTCAGAGATTTCACCTGTGTGAACAGTACCAACAGCGTAAGCTTGTTCGTATTTATCCCATGGGTTAGCTGTAGTTTGTTTGTGTCCTAAAGATAATTTACGACCTTCAACGTCTAATTCTAATACAACAACTTCTAATTTGTCTCCAACGTTTACAAATTCAGATGGGTGTTTGATTTTCTTAGTCCAAGATAAGTCAGAGATGTAAATTAATCCATCAATTCCTTCTTCTAATTCTACGAAAACACCAAAGTTTGTAAAGTTACGAACGATACCAGTGTGTTTAGAACCTACAGGGTATTTAGAAGTGATATCAGTCCAAGGATCTTGAGATAATTGTTTGATACCTAAAGACATTTTTCTTTCTTCTCTATCAAGAGTTAAGATAACTGCCTCTACTTCGTCTCCAACTTTTACGAAATCTTGAGCTGATCTTAAGTGAGTAGACCAAGACATTTCAGAAACGTGGATTAAACCTTCAACTCCTTCAGCAACTTCGATGAAAGCACCGTAGTCAGCTAAAACAACTACTTTACCTTTAACTTTATCTCCTACGTTTAAGTTAGAATCTAAAGCATCCCATGGATGAGCGAAAAGTTGTTTTAAACCTAATTGAATTCTTGTTTTCTCGTCATCAAAGTCTAAGATTACAACATTCAATTTTTGGTCTAATTCTAATACTTCACTTGGGTGGTTGATTCTTGACCAAGATAAGTCAGTAATGTGGATTAATCCGTCAACACCTCCTAAGTCAATGAATACACCGTAAGAAGTAATGTTTTTAACAACACCTTCTAACACTTGACCTTTTTGTAATTGACCGATAATCTCTTTTTTCTGGATTTCGATATCAGCTTCAATAAGAGCTTTGTGAGAAACAACAACGTTTTTGAATTCGTGGTTAATTTTAACTACTTTGAATTCCATTGTTTTGTTCACGTATTGATCGTAATCACGGATTGGTTTAACATCAATTTGAGAACCTGGTAAGAATGCTTCGATTCCGAATACGTCAACGATCATACCACCTTTAGTTCTACATTTTACGAAACCATTAACGATTTCTCCTGTCTCATGAGCAGCAATAACTCTATCCCAAGCTTTGATAGTACGAGCTTTTCTGTGAGATAAAACTAATTGTCCGTATTTATCTTCTCTAACGTCGATTAATACTTCAACTTTATCACCAACTTTTAAGTTTGGATTGTAACGGAATTCGTTTAATGAAATAACACCTTCAGATTTAGCGTTGATATCTACAATCGCATCTCTGTCAGTAATTCTAACAACAACTCCTTCTACAACTTCTTCGTCATCTGTAGAGATAAACGTTTTGTCTACTAAGCTTTCAAACTCTTTTAATTGGTTTTCATCAACAGCATCAATACCGTTTTCGTAGTTATCCCAGTTAAAGTCATTTAAAAATTCCTCTTGTGTTTTAATGTTTTCAGACATATCTGATAAAAATTTGTATTCTGTTTTTCTTATAAGTTCCTATAAATCAATTATTAAAAACAGAAGGGTTTAAATATTATTTTAAAATTGCTAATAGGAAACCATGTTGATCTAAAAGCTGTGCAAAAGTAATACAATTAAATTACCTACCAAAACAATTATTCTATTTTTACACTTCAAACAACTCAATATAAAAGCTTTAAATAAAAAAAGCCTTTGGATAATCCAAAGGCTTTTTTTATTTATTTAGCGAACATTATTAATTGCTTACATTAAGCTGTTCATTGTCTTTTTTTTGAGAAGCAGATTTCTTTTTAAAACTTTTAAAAACCTTACTGCCTTTGTATAAATCCCAATTCATTAATGCAACACTTACTAACACAACTCCTAATCCACCTACTTGTAAACTTGTAATAATATCATCTGTAAAAAAGTAGCTTAATGCTACTGCTACAACAGGATTTACATAAGCATATGTACTAACTTCAGTAACTGGTCTATTCTGAATCAACCAAATGTATGATCCAAAAGCTAAAATAGAACCAAATGTGATTAAATAAGCTAAAGAGAACCAACCACCTGTTGATATGTCTGCTGGATCAAAAGCAGCAAACTCTCCATTTAACATTGCTACAAGAGAAAACAACACACCTGCTGTAATCATTTGCCAAGAAGTTTTTACCATTACGTGTAAATCCTCACCTTGATCTTGATTCTTGTCTTTTGAATATTTTGAATACAACGAACCTATTGTCCAAGCAATAGACCCTATGATTAATAAAACCATACAAAAAATATTCAACAACTTTTGAGATTCATCACTTGCTATTGTAATTTGTTCTGCGAACAACATTATAACCCCAATAAATCCCATTATCAGTCCTAATACAATTGGAATACTCGAAAAGTTATTCTTCCACTGAGGTTTATCTAAAATAATAAACCATAAAGCTGCAGCTGCAGCCATAATAGCAGCAATACCACTTGAGACGTGTTGTTCTGCCCAAATCAATGCTCCCATGTCAATAAACAACAATAGGAACCCTGTAATACAAGCTTGTTTAACTACTTTTTTATTAAACAACTTATACCCACGCATCTTGCAATAAGTCAATAAAATCATACTTGCTGCAAAAAAACGTAATGATCCTAAAACGAAAGGTGTGAAATCACTTAATGCTTTGTGAATAAAGAAAAAAGTAGATCCCCAAACAAAATAAACTACAAGATAAGCAAATATAACTGCTCCTTTACTTGTACCATTTGTAGCAACTGCTCCCATAACTAATCTAAAATTTCTGGTATTATTAATTTATTATCTTCTTTAACTGTTTGCAACACAATTATAGTCCTTGTCGATATTATCCCCTGAATCTTAGACAAAGAATTACGCATCAAGTGAACTAAAGCAAGTGAATCTGACGTACGGACTTTAATCATATACCCATCATCTCCAGCAATATCATGAACTTCTAAAACTTCTGGTATTTCAGCTAAAAGCTTACCTGTTTCTTCATCTCCAATTATCTCATCTACTTTTATAAAAATAAACGAGAGCATTTTCTGATTAATTGCCTTTGGATTAATTCTTGCATTAAACTCTAATAAGACCTCCTTTTGCTCCAATTTCTTAACTCTCTCAAGAATTGCTGAAGGAGCCATACCAACTTCTTTTGCTAATTCAGAGTTATTGATTCTCGCATTTTCTTGCATCATACGCAAGATCTTTAAGTCTATTTCATCTAATTTGTACTCCATCATCTATATTTTGCGAGTGCAAAGATAATAAAAAGAATTATATTCGGTAATAATATTTTAAAAAAGAATTATGTACAGAAATTAACTAAAGAAACCAAATTATATACAGAAACAAGTATCCCGTATGACGCTACAAGTCAAAAAGCTTTAATAGAGAAAATAGAACCATTAAGATTATTATAATAAATAAGATAACTCCTTCAGTTTAGAGCAAAAAAAATCCCCAACCTCATAGAGATTGGGGATTC
>NZ_JBBPHM010000033.1:0-19740 GCF_038039755.1 Myroides sp. C1519 | reverse complement strand
CAGTACAAAACAGGATTATCAACTATAGCTGTACAGCTATAGTAGGACGAGACATCTATGCTTGTATACTGTATGTATACTGTATGTATAGTGCTTGTATAAAATCTATGTAAAACTGTACAACCAATATACATACACTTTAGAAAAAATATACATACTCCATTTATAACATTAATCTAAAACGTTGCTATGATTGCAAAATCCTCATTTGGCCTCGATTCTTAGATAAATAGTTATGAATTACTTAGCTAAACTAAAAGCTAATTTTACCGTTGGTGTATCGTATAAAAATGTGTATTTTGCACCTTACAACCAAAAAACTAAATCATTATGAAATTATATGCTATCGAAAGTGGCAACTTTAAATTAGATGGAGGAGCTATGTTTGGCGTTGTTCCGAAAGTAATTTGGAACAAAACCAATCCTGCTGATAACAACAACCTGATTGAATTGGGTGCGCGACTTCTTCTTATTGAAGATGGCAATAAACTTATTCTGATTGACACTGGAATGGGTAATAAACAGTCTGAAAAATTCTTTGGATACTACAATCTTTGGGGAGAACACTCAATTGACAAGTCATTGGCAAAAGTAGGTTTTCACAGAGATGACATAACAGATGTATTTTTAACTCACTTGCATTTTGACCACGTTGGTGGAGCTGTAAATTGGAATTCTGATAGAACAGGATACGTTAATGCTTTTAAAAATGCTAAATATTGGACTAATGATAGCCATTGGGATTGGGCGACAAAACCAAACCCAAGAGAAAAAGCATCTTTCTTATCTGAAAATATACTTCCAATTCAAGAAAGTGGTGCTTTAAACTTTATCCAACGCCCTGAAGGAGATTTGCTACACAATTCTGAATTGGGATTCGATATTTTCTTTGCAGATGGCCATACTGAAAAACAGATGATTCCGATTATTAATTACAACGGACAAAAAATAGCTTATACAGCAGATTTACTGCCTACAGCAGGACATATTCCTCTTCCTTATGTAATGGGATATGATACTCGGCCACTCTTAACGATGCAAGAAAAGGAGAAATTCTTAAAAATGGCAACTGACGAAAATTGGCTTTTATTTTTAGAACATGATGCTCATAATGAAATCATAACCCTACAACATACTGAGAAGGGAGTTCGCTTAAAAGACATACATAAAGCCAACGATATCTTAATTTAGTGTTAACACCGTGCTTTAAAGCGTACAATTTGATACTTTTAAGGCGATGAAAATAAAATTTACAATAAAATAAATATAATGCGATTAATTAAACCTATTTACCTTTCTGCTGCTTTAGCACTTGCTTTGACAAGTTGTGGTGGTGCAAAAATTGTATCTAACACACCAATCCAAGGTGTTGACAATTTACCTAAAAGAACATCAGAATTATCTGAAGAACAATTACAAAGATGGAGTCACTTAGACATTTTAAGAGACACAGTACCTGGAATGTCTGTTGATAGAGCTTATGAAGAAATCTTAAAAGGAAAAGCACTTCCTAAAAAAGTAATTGTAGGTGTAGTAGATTCAGGAATTGAAATTGACCACGATGATTTAAAATCACACGTGTGGACAAATCCTAAAGAAATCGCTGGAAACAATATTGATGACGACAACAATGGATATGTTGATGATATTCACGGATGGAACTTTTTAGGAGAGTCTGTTCACGAAAATATGGAATTAGTTCGTGTTGTAAGAAGAGGTGACGACGGTTCTGACCAATATAAAAGAGCTGTAAAACAACTTGAAGAAGAAAGAAAAGAAGCACTTGAAAGCAAAGTACGTTTAGATATGTTATTACGTGCTAACGAAAGAGTTGCTAAATTCTTAGATAAAAAAGATTATACAAAAGAAGATTTAGAGGCTATTCCTGATACAGCATCAGAAGAGATCATTCACTCTAAAAATGTAATGTACGGAATCCTTGCTGGAGGTAGAGAATTATCTTGGTTAGATAGCTTTAAAGGTTATGTAGACAGCAAATTAAACTACCACTTAAACGTTGATTTCGATGGTCGTAAAATCGTTGGAGATAATCCTGCTGACATCAATGACAGAATATACGGAAATAACGATGTATTAGGTCCTGTTAGAGAAGAGGCTAAACACGGAACTCACGTTGCTGGTATTATTGCACAATCTCGCCACAATAACTTAGGTGGAGACGGTGTTGCTTCAGACGTAGTAGAAATTATGGCTGTTAGAGCAGTACCTGATGGAGATGAGTACGATAAAGATATTGCATTAGGTATTCGCTATGCAGTTGACAACGGAGCTAAAGTAATCAACGGAAGTTTTGGTAAATACTACGAAGAAAATAGCCAATGGGTTAGAGACGCTATTAAATACGCTGAAGAAAAAGACGTATTAATTGTTGTAGCTGCTGGAAATGACGCTATGGACTTAAACATTGAAGGTGGTGTAGAGCGTTACCCTAACGACAATGTGAATATGGGACCAGAAATTTCAAATAACTTCTTAGTTGTTGGAGCTCTTAACCCTCAGTTTGGTAAAAATATGGTAGCTCGTTTTTCTAACTACGGACATTACGACGTTGACGTATTTGCTCCTGGTGTAAAAATCTACGCTACTGTTCCAAACAATACGTATGAGTACTTACAAGGAACATCAATGGCATCTCCAAACGTTGCTGGTGTAGCTGCTTTAATTAGAGCTTACTACCCTCAGTTTACTGCTGGTGAAGTTAAAAAAATCATTATGGATTCAGGTGTTGCTGTAAACTTTGATGTTGTAGTTGGAGAGAAAAAAGAAGTTAGAAACTTCCAATCAATTTCTACTTCAGGAAAATTTGTAAATGCATACAATGCTTTGTTATTAGCTGAAAAATTAGCTGCAAACAAAAAATAAGAATACACAAAATACATTTAAAAACTCCACACTATTCAAGAATAGCTGTGGAGTTTTAATTTCAAACACGATATGAAAAAACTATTACTATCTCTTACAATTTGTGCCATATCTCTTTTTGAAGTTCAAGCTCAAAACAATCCAAATCCTGGATATTGGCAACAACACGTTGATTATACGATGGACGTCAAAATGGACGTTAAAAAGTTTAAATACAACGGTACACAAAAGCTTACTTATACTAACAACTCTACAGATACACTAAAAAAGGTTTTCTTTCATTTGTATTACAATGCATTTCAACCTAATAGTGATATGGATGCTTTATTAAAAAATATTGCTGATCCAGACTCAAGAATGGTAGATACTAAAACAGTTAGAGGTAGAAAAATACAAGAGAGTAGAATTTCAAAGCTTACACAAAATGAGATTGGTTACTTAAAAGTATTAAATCTAAAACAAGACGGTTCTTCTGTTGAAACGAAAGAAGTAGGAACTGTTTTAGAGGTTACATTAAAGTCTCCAATTGCTCCTAAATCTTCTACTGTTTTCACAATGAACTTTGAAGGACAAGCGCCTAAAATGATTCGTAGAGCAGGTAGAGAGTCTAAAGAAGGTGTTGCCTTGTCAATGTCTCAATGGTTCCCTAAAATTGCTGAATACGACTTTGAAGGTTGGCACGCTGAGCAATATTTAGGAAGAGAATTCCACAGTGTTTGGGGAGATTTTGACGTAAAAATTACGTTAGATAAAAACTACATTGTTGGAGGTACTGGTGTTTTAGTTAACAACAACGAAATTGGATACGGTTATCAAGATAGTAATGTAGCTGAAGTTCCTGCTAAAAAAGGAAAAGATTTAACTTGGCATTTTAATGCTAAAAATGTGTTAGACTTTACTTGGGGAGCAGATCCTAACTTCATTCACGATACGTATGAAGGACCAAATGGTGTAAAGTTACATTTCCTTTATAAAGATAATCCTGCTATTAAAGACAACTGGACAAAGCTACAACCAGTTACAGCTGAGTTAATGAAATTCTTTAATGAAAATGTAGGTCCTTATCCTTACCCTCAATATTCAATTATTCAAGGTGGAGACGGAGGAATGGAATACTCAATGTGTACTTTAATCACAGGAGAAAGATCATTCCCAAGTTTGGTTGGGGTAACTGCTCACGAATTAGCACACAGCTGGTTCCAACACGCATTAGCAACAAATGAAACAAAGCACGAATGGATGGACGAAGGATTTACTTCTTTTATATCTGACCTTGCGATGTTAAAAGTGATGCCAAAAGACCAACAAGAAGATGCAAATCCTTTTGGTTCTACTTACAAAAGTTACTACAATTTAGTAGCTAAAAATATGCAAGAGCCTTTAAGTACTCACGCAGATCATTACTTAACAAACAGAGCATATTCTATATCAGCTTATAGTAGAGGTTCTATTTTCTTAACACAATTATCTTATTTAATTGGTTGGGATAATATGATGAAAACACTTCAAACATACTACCAAGACTACAAATTTACGCATCCAACACCAAATGACTTTAAACGTACGGCAGAGCGTGTTACAGGAGCTAATTTAGATTGGTATATGACTGATTGGACACAAACGAATAACACGATTGATTATAGTGTACAGTTTGTAGAAGAAGTACAAAAAGACCAAACTTTAGTTACTTTAAAACGAATTGGAAGAATGGGAATGCCTTTAGATATTCTTGTAGAATATGAAGATGGTACTATTGAAACATACTACGTTCCTTTTACTTCAATGCATTGGATTAAACCAAATCCTTACTTAGAATATGAAAGAACAGTATTATCAGGATGGGGATGGGCTCAACCAGAATACAAGTTTGTCATCAACAAACCAAAGAATACAATTAAAACTATTTTAATTGATCCGAGCCAATTTATGGCTGATGTGAATCAAGAAAATGGTATCTACAAAAAATAATTATTAAAAAAAGCCACATATGTGGCTTTTTTTTTGTCCTATTATTACGTTTGCTTTTCTACCTTTGCAATCTCTATGGAACAACAAAATTTAAAATATCCTAAAAAGGAAAAGCTAAAGAGCAAGATAGTAATAGACGAACTGTTTACTACTGGAAAATCTGTTAGTAAATATCCGCTTCGCATGGTTTATGTACCAAGTGAAAATAGCGATAACGTACCTTTAAAAACAGGTGTATCTGTGTCTAAGCGTTACTTCAAAAAAGCGGTAGATAGAAACTACTTCAAAAGACTACTACGCGAAGCTTATAGACATAACAAACAAATGTTGTTAGACAACATCGAACAGCCTTATGCTATTATGTTGTTTTACCAATCTAAAAACAGGTTGACTTACCAAGAGATTAATGAAAAAATGGTTAAACTCTTTGAAAAGTTTATCGAAGCAAACAAAGCAGAAAAAGCCGTTGTTACCAATTCTGAGGAAGAATAATATTTAAACGTTTTCATTTGTATATATCCTTAAAAAACAATAACTTAAACCTACTCTTTTCTTTCTTTAAAAGAAACTGAAAAATACAGAATGGTAATTATTGTTTAAACTAAATTATAGCCTCACTTTTGATGCTTATGGGTACCAAAGGATCTAATCAAACTATTGATTTAAAAACGGATAAAAAGAACAACAAAACGATAGCTATTATCAAGGCAAATCAGCCTTGGAAATTATATAAAGCGAATTCTTCTTTTGTAATTAATGCTGCTCAAGAAATAGCAAGTGGCGATTCTAATGACTCTATATCATTAGGACAGATAGCATCCTTTCAATTATTTGCTTTTGAAAACAATCGAAATTATGATATCACAGGGCTTAGATGTTTGCCCTTAGAAGGACAAAATAATTTTAGAGACCTTGGTGGTTATAAAACTACAGAAGGAAAAACAGTTAAATGGGGACTCCTTTTTAGATCAGGTCAATTAAGTAGTTTGTCGGAGAGAGATCTTCGTTACCTCTCTTCTATTCCATTGTGCACTATTGTAGATTTTAGAACAAATGAAGAAAGAGATAGTCAGGTTACCAAACTACCTTCGTCAACCATAAATGACATTTCGTTGCCCATATCTCCAGGGAATTTAAGTCGGGAAATAGTTGAAAATATGATTTATGAAGGTGAAGTTGAACAAACTGTCCAATTCTTAACCGACATAAATGAGCAACTAATTCTTATCAATCAGGAACAATACAAAGCTTTCTTTGCTATTTTACAGAAGAATACTACTCCACTTATGTATAATTGTACTGCGGGAAAAGATAGAACTGGTTTAGCAACAGCTTTACTTTTAAGTGCATTAGGAGTTGATAACGACACTATTATAGCAGATTACTTATTGACAAATACGTTTGTAAACTTGTCTATTGATGTAGTAAAAGACAAATACTTATTAGCCAATAATCAGCAAGCGGAAGCATTGATGACCTTGCAAACAGTGAAAAAAGAATACTTGTTAAAAGCACTTGAAACAATCAAACAACATTATGGTTCCGTTGAAAGTTACTTGACGAATCAGTTAGCGGTTGATATTCCTTTGATGAAACAATTGTATTTATATTAAACATCTCATTTCTTAATAAGATACTTTAGTATTAACTATATTGAAGTCTTTTATAAGCATAATAAATACTATTTAAGCTATCATCTCCTTTTTTACAACTAACGAGTAGTTAATTAATAAATAGCCATTAAAAGTACCCCAAAATTAACTCAATACAATATAGATATACATATAAACGAAAAAAGCGAATGATTAGATCATTCGCTTTTCTTTATTTTAAAACGCATTGTTTGAATTATTGCTTCAAGTTCAAGAAGTACGTTTCGTTTTCCCATCGATGGATTGTACACGAGACCTTCTATAAACAAATATCTTTTTTCCGTAGAATCTCTAAAGACATAACTTAGATATGGACCACTCATAAAGCTATTTTGCATATCCCAAGTTCCTTTTAACTCAATTGCTTTTCTATTGTCAAAAGAGATTTCCTTGTTAAATGGTATAAATCCTTCATTCAATTTCATAAACGAATTATCTTCAATCGAATGAATATAACGTCCATTTACAGAATCTTTTACAGCTAAAATATTGTGTAATTCTGTATCCTTATCATTTAATATTCTTTTTAATGGTACATCATAAATAAGAATATTACTATTCCCTGAAGCTACATCCTTTTTATACCAAACAAAATGTTCATTACTACTAATTTCTTTATAATCAGAAGGAACATTGATCGTAATCTTAAATCTATCTTCAAACTTTTCTCGATCAATTAATTTACTTGCATTAAGGGTCTCAGTAATTGTAGAAACCTCTAATTGATGCATCGTTTTGATGATAGAATCAATGTTCTTTTTAAAAGCCTTTACAACAGCTAATTTTGAACCACCATTAACAACAAAATAGTTTTGTGGTGAAGCAAACTTATTCTTCTCAAGAGAGAAAAACTCATCATTATGATTGTCTGAAAAGACAATAATATTACGTCGATCCTTAGTTTTAGATGAGAACAAATTAGGAGATATTTGTTCGATAGTAAACAAAGGTTCTGACGGACTAATTCCGTCTACAGAAGCTGCTAAATACTCTCGAATGCTGTCTCCTACATTACCATACCACAATCTATCGTTTACAACTACTAATACACTGTTATACTCCCCCACAGATTTAGTTGATAATTCTGTAGTTGGCGCATCTTTACAATTAGCAAAGCATAATAAAACGATAAAGAAATAGAAGTATCTCACGAAAATCTAAAAATTAAGTAACTAATTTAATTGATGCGTAATTTCATTCCTGGCTGAATAGCATCATTATCTTTCATATTATTCATATTCTTCAATTGAGCTAATGATACCCCCGGCAATTTTTGACTTATAGAATATAATGAATCACCTTTTTTAACTGTGTAAAAAGAGTTTTTAGCACTTGATTGAGCCACAGTAGCTTTACCAACAACTAATTTCTTTCCAGGATATATAATGTTACTTTTCATATTGTTCAACTTCTTCAATTGAGCAACACTAATACCATATTTATTAGCAATAACACCAATACTTTCACCTTTCTTAATAGTGTGATAACGTGACTTTACACTCTTTGTTTCTGCAACAGAAACTTCTAACAAGCTTGGTAATGGTTTCTCTCTTCTCTCCTCTTCAAACGCAATATAATCATAGATTTTATCTTCATTTGAAGCCATTAAACCAATCTTAGAAACAGGTAATCTTAAGAAACTTTGTTTTCCACTTACATAAGGAACAACTTGCAACTTATACGTTGGATTTAAAAACTCTATTTCAGCTTTAGAAACATCTAATAATTTAGCTACCTGATCAAAACTAATCGTCTTCTTAACAGCGATTGTATCTGTTTCTACCAGTTTAAAAGGTGAGCTATTTGATGTAATTCCGTGTTCTTTTGCATATTCAAAAATATACATTGTAGCATAGAATGCAGGTAAATAGTTTTGTGTTTCACGTGGAAGATTTGGTCTAATATTCCAATAGTTTGTATAACCATTAGAACGACGAATTGCCTTAGTAACGTTACCAGGACCAGCATTATACGATGCTAATACCAAGTCCCAATCACCAAACATTCCGTACAAATCTGACAAGAATTTAGCAGCAGCCTCAGATGATTTAATCGGATCAATACGATCATCTACATAAGAATTTACTTCTAAATTATACTGTTTACCAGTAGGATACATAAACTGCCATAAACCAGTTGCTCCTACTCTTGAACGAGCAACAGGATTCAATGCAGACTCAACAATAGCAAGATACTTCACTTCTAATGGAACGTCGTGTTTAGCTAATTGCTCTTCAAACATTGGAAAGTAGTATTCAGACAAACCTAATAATCTTTCAAAAGAGCGTTTTCTATTTTTAAGAAAAGACTTAATAACACGTTCTAAAGTTTCGTTGTATTCTACTTTAAAAGGTGTTTTCTCATTTAAACGTTGCAAACGTTCTTTTAAAAGTTTCGTTGGTAACTCATCTAAAACTATAGTTCCCTCGTCAAAATTTGCATCAGCTAATTCATTTTCTATTTCATTAAATAGATCTTGATTTAATAGCTCATTTAACCATCGCTTTTCTATTGAAGCACCGGTAGCATGATTTACGAATGTATTCTTGATAGAGTCAAGATACACTACAGGATCAATTTCCTTTTTGATTTCGATACTCGTGTTTATAGGTTCGCTCTGTCCCCATACAGAATATGAAAACAAACTACATACAACAAAAGTTAATGCTTTATAGTTCATTGGTTTTATATTTGAAAAGTACCCTCTTGAAAAAGAGGGTACTTTTTATTTTATTCTTGAATTGCTTTAATACCCGGTAAAGCTTTTCCTTCTAACATTTCTAACATTGCACCACCTCCAGTTGACACATAGCTCATTTTTGGAGCTAATCCAAACTGTTTTACTGCCGCAACAGAGTCACCACCTCCTACTAAAGAGAAAGTACCTTTCTTAGTTGCTTCCGCAATAAAGTTTCCTAATTCGATTGTACCATTAGCAAATTTCTCCATCTCGAATACTCCTAACGGCCCATTCCACAAGATAATTTTTGATTCAGCTACAACAGGTTTTAAGCTCTCTAATGTTTTTGGTCCTACGTCAAGTCCTTGCCATCCGTCAGGAATTTCATTAGCAGCAACAATTTTTACATTTGCATCAGCTGCAAAAGCGTCAGCAGCAACAATATCAATTGGCAAGTGAATTTGTACATTTTTCTCTTTAGCTTTTTCTAAGATTTCTAAAGCTAATTCGATTTTATCATCTTCACAGATAGAGTTTCCAATCTTTCCACCTAATGCTTTGATGAATGTAAAAGTCATACCACCACCAATGATCATATGATCAATTTTATCTAAGATATTCTCGATAATAGTGATTTTAGAAGAAACTTTTGAACCTCCTAAAACAGCAGTAACAGGTTTATCAGTACTATTTAATACTTTATCTAAACTCTCTATTTCTTTAGCTAATAAATAACCAAAACACTTATTTTCACCGAAGTATTTAGCTACAATTGTAGTTGAAGCGTGCGCTCTATGTGCTGTTCCAAATGCATCGTTAATATAGAAATCAGCTAAAGAAGCTAAAGCTTTAGAGAACTCCTCATCACCTTTTTCTTCTTGAGCATAAAAACGTAAATTCTCTAATAATATTACATCACCAGATTTACTGTTATCAATTACAGCTTTTACGTTATCTCCAATACAGTCGTTTACAAATGTTACTTCTCTTCCTAAAACTTCTGCTGTTTTAGCAACAATATGTTTTAAAGAATATTTCTCATTAACTTCTCCTTTTGGTCTTCCTAAGTGAGACATTAAAATAGCAACTCCACCATCATTTACTACTTTATCAATAGTAGCTTTAGCAGCTTCTATTCTATTAGTATCTGTAACATTAAAATTTTCATCTAATGGCACATTAAAGTCAACGCGAATTAAGACTTTCTTATCTTTAAAATTTAAGTTTCCGATAGAACTCATATCAAATATTTTTATATTCTAATTTAACATATACAAATATAATTCTTTTCCTGCACCAGAATATCTGATATTTGTTAGGTATAAAAACAAATTTAACACTTATTATGATTATATACTAATCAAAAAAATAGTTAATAATGTAATATCTATTAGATTATATTTAATTATTAGAATAAATATATTATTCATCTGTTATTACAAATATATATTCACTAATTCTATTACTACATAACATAAATTAGACCAACAAATATTATTTTCAAATATTTAGTAATGCAATTATAACAATAATATGCTTTACATTATTTCAATCGCATAGGATTTAATATATCTTTGTATTATGCAATTCTCAGATATTATAGGCCAAGCCTACCTTAAAAATCATTTAATTCAAACTGCATCTACAGGTAGAATACCTCATGCACAGTTATTTATAGGTCCTGAAGGTTCAGGTACATTACCTATGGCAATAGCGTATGCTCAGTATTTACTTTGTCAAAATGTTGGAAATGAAAATACTGGAGGAAATGATTCTTGTAATATTAAATTCAATAATTTATCACATCCTGACTTACATTTTGTATATCCTGTAGCAACAACAGATGCGGTTAAAAGAAATGCTACAAGTGATTTGTTTGCTTCACAATGGCGCTCTTTCATCAAAGACAATGTTTATGGAAACCTTTTTGATTGGTATTCACATATTGAAATACAAAATAAACAAGGACAAATAGGTGTAGATGAAGCAAGTGAAGTTCTTAAAAAACTTGCTTTAAAGTCATTTGAGGGTGGGTACAAAATTATGATTATCTGGATGGCAGATAAAATGAATACAGAGGCGTCAAATAAATTATTAAAGCTATTAGAAGAACCACCTGCAAAGACATTATTCTTATTGATAGCAGAGAATGAAAAGAACATTATCCAAACGATTTTATCAAGATGTCAAGTTCTTAACTTTCCTCCTATTAACAATCGTGAGATAGAAGAAGCTTTGATTGTAAAACAACAATGTGATAGACAAGAAGCAGCTTTAATTGCTGGTCAAGCACAAGGAAGCTATAATAAGGCATTAAAATTATTACTCAATAAAAATAGTACACAACCATACGAAAAATGGTTTGTTCAATGGGTACGTGCTGCTTTTAGAGCCAAGGGAAATGCTGCTGTAATTCAAGAGTTGATTGAATGGAGTGAAGAATTAGCTGCTTTAGGTAGAGAACAACAAAAGCAATTTATTGAGTTTTGTATAGAACTGTTTAGACAAGCACTTTTAATCAATTACCAAACGCCAAACTTAGTTTATTATAAAACAACAGTTGACAATTTTAAACTTGAAAAGTTTGCCCCTTTTGTCAATGGTGCTAATATTAATGACATTTATAAAGAATTGTCAGATGCAATTTACCATATTGAACGAAATGGAAATGCGAAAATGATATTTACTGATTTATCAATTAAATTGACAAGACTAATTCATCGTAAATAAACTAAAATAGGCCTTATGCATTGATACATAAGGCCTATTTTATTTGATAGTATTAGTTCATCAAATTGTAATATTACTCTTCACTTTCTTTCAAAGCATCTTTTGCGCGTTGAAATAACTTTAATTCTTCCCACGAATACAAGTCTTCTACTGTAGCTTTTATTTCTGATAAAGGTTTGTCCTTAAAAGTGATAAATAACTCTTCTAATTCATCTATTTTGTCTTTAGGAAGTATCTCATCAAGTTGAATCAAACCATCTCCTACCAGTTTACCTAAATGCGAATAGATAGTAGTAGGAACCAGTTTTCTGATTTCAGCAATCTCTTCTATGCTTTTCTTCTGTTTCCAGTATTCCAAAGTAATTGAAGTGGTAGATTTTTTCTTTTCCTTCTTCTCCCCTTTTTTTGTTGAGGAATATTTACTTACATCATCGTCTTCATCTAAATCTAATTGAGTATCTCTTAGTAAATTTGCAATATTAACTAAGTGGTTAATTTTGTATTCACTAATTTCTAATGAACGTAAATTTTCTTTAGAAATCTTCTTACCTTCTTCTAAGAGTTGTAACATTTTTTCAGCCTTTTTCATCTGAATGACTTGCTTCAATAAAGCGTCTTCTAAAACAACTAACTCTTCATAAAAACCTTTTAATTGTCGTTTTCCCTTAACTTGAGCAATGTTAAAAAGTAATTCAAAAACAAGGTGATCCATCATTGGAAAAAAGTACTGATAAGCTTTATTAACTCTTTCCTTTACGTGGGCAAACCTAAAATTCTCTTCATTAAATAAACATCTTAATTGATGAACAAACTTCTCTGAATGAATAAGCATATCGTTCAAACTTTTGGTAGTTTTAATTGCCCATGGTTTAAAAGAATTCTTTTTACTACGGTCTGTTTCTGCATCATAAGTATGTATATGAGCATGCCAAAGCGTACCAAGATTAAACCAAGAATAGGTATCTATTAAAAAGTTTCTAAGGAAGTCTTTAGTTGCTAACTGCAATTCTTGTGTTAATCTATCTACAGTGGCTTTATTATTTGCATAGCTCATTACCTCTTCATCATTAACTAAACCATTCATCTGAATAGGAGAGAGTAAAACTAAGCCTTCTAACGACCTTAATCTTGATAAAGCAACGTATGCTTGTCCAGGTAAGAAAACGCTTGATACATCAAGTACAGCTTTGTCAAAAGTAAGTCCTTGACTTTTGTGTACTGTTATTGCCCAAGCCAACTTCAATGGATAATGCGTAAACGTACCTAATACCTCTTCAACAATTTCTTTTGTATTAGGATCTACAGTATATTTTATATTCTCCCACTCGTATTTTTCAACTTCTATAGTTTCGTTTTCTTCGGGGAAATGAACAAAAATCTCATTGTTTGATAGTGATTTGACAATCCCCATTTTTCCATTGTAAAATCGCTTTTCAGGAGAAATATCATTCTTTATAAATATAACTTGTGCTCCCACTTTTAAGCTCATATTAGCTTCTAATGGAAATAGTTTTTCAGGAAAATCACCAACAACATCTGGCTTAAATACAAACTCTTTTTTATCAATACCATCTAAAGCATCTTTATTAATTTTGTCTGCTTTAGTATTATGAGTAGTTAAAGTAATATATCCAGGATTATTCTTAATATCAAAATCAGTTTTGATAAACTTGTTTAGCAATTGAACATCTTGAGATGTTACTTGATTATTTCTTAAGTTATTTAATATCTGAATAAACTCTTGATCAGACTGCCTAAAGACTTTATCAAGTTCAATGTACAAGGGAGGAAATTGTCGCACTACTTCTGAATGGAAAAAAAATACTCCTCCATAATAGCGTTGCAAAACATCCCATTCAGCTTGCTTGACAACTGGTGGTAATTGTAGTAAATCGCCAATAAAAAGGACTTGTACACCACCAAAAGGTTGTGGATTCTTTCTTATGCTTTGTAGCATAAAATTCATTGCGTCTAAAACATCAGCACGAAGCATACTAACTTCATCAATAACTAATAAATCCATGTTCAAAAACAACGCTTTACGGACTCTACTCATACGCATATGACGCTTTAGAGAAAGCTTATTTTCAAACTTTATATTGTCTGTAAAAATGGGTGGATTCTTCGTATCTGGAACAAAAGCTGCGAATGGTAAATGAAAAAAGGAATGTATCGTTACACCCCCTGCATTTAATGCTGCAATTCCAGTAGGAGCAACAATAACAGCGTTTTTATGGGTGGTTTGTATGATTTCTTTTAATAAAGTAGTCTTCCCTGTACCCGCTTTTCCTGTTAAGAAAATAGATCTATTTGTCTCATTAATGAACTGTAAAACAAATTTTGCTTCTTCTGAAAAGTTATTCATTTCTGATATTTTTTTACAAAATACAACAAATAAATAATTCTAAAACAAAAAAATCCTATGCAATTGCATAGGATTTTTTAATTATATAAAACTATTATTTAGTTTCTTCTTTTTTCTCTGCAGCTGGAACTGCTGGTTCATCAATCTTAGTTGCTGCTGATGTACCTTTATATTTAGCGTTAAGCTCTTTTAAGATAGATTCAGTAATATCATACTGCTCTTTTCCATAAATAACTGTAGAAGCCTCTTCTGTGTTGAATACATAGTCTAAATTGTTCTTTTTAGCGTATTCAGAAATATATTCTTTTACTTTCTTTACAACAGAATCAATTTCTTGTCCACTCTCCATTTGTAGAGATTGAACCATTGCTTGTTGTTGATATTGTAATTGTTGTTCTTTCTTTTGTAATTCAGCTGCTTTTTGTTCTGCCCACGCCTGACCTTTTTGACGAGCATTAGCTTGGAAGCTTTGAACTTCTTGTTGGAACTTAGCGATATCTGCTTCTAAACTTTTACCTTTTTCTTCAGATTGAATTTTATATTTAGATTCTACGTCTTTTACTTCTTCGTATTCTTTCATCAGTTTAGACGAATCTACATAAGCCGTTTTAAATTCAACAGCAGCATTTGAATTATTGTTGCAAGAAAATAATAATCCTGCGAACCCTAACATTAAAATTGTTTTTTTCATTTTCGATTTTTTAAACCTCTTGTAAAAGTAATAAAACTTTTAAAGTATTATGTAATTATTTTAACTATAAACAAATCCTATAGATATAAGTTTTTTAATCAATGTTCTATATCTAAAACAATCTTTTTTAAAGCGATTTAAGACAATATTAAAAAAGTAGACTCTTATTGTATACAAATAGACACATTCTACCCTTAAAATCACTCTAATTACTAATTTACTCTTTTTTTACTCTAAATTGACTTGCGAAAACTAAATTGTTTTCTTTAAAGAATAAATTAAAGAAGAATATTCTAAATTACGTCTTGCTTCAATATTTGATTTCAATCCAACTGAAAAAGCTTTTAGCCAATTCTTTTTTCCGTGTTTAATTTCTTCAGATAAAAGAGAAACATAAAAACTATCAAATAGCATTGGATAGGTATCCTGTAAAATAAATCCGAAAGGATTAAATAATAAAGGAATTGATTGTTGAGAAAAATGCCATAGATGTCGTGGAACATCATAAGCTGCCCAATGCTTTCCATAATATTGAGCATCGTAAGATTTATAATTAGGAACAGCTATTATTAAAATACCGTTCGGCTTTAATAATCTATAAAGTTCTTTTATTTGATTTTCTAAATCGGGTACATGTTCTAAAACATGCCATAAAGTAATAATATCTAATGTTCCCTCTTCAATACTTTTTGTATCTTCTACAATTGATACTCCCTTCTCTTCGGCTAATTTTCTTGCACCCAAATTTGGTTCATAACCTACTACATTCCAATTTCTATTTTTAGCTGCTGCTAAAAAATCACCAGTTCCACATCCTATATCTAAAAGGTTTCCTTTAGACTCTTTTATAGATTCTAATAAATTCAATTTATTTTCAATAGCCTTTCTTTTGATAGTTTGATATACTTTTTCAAAAAAGGTAGTCTTCTTATCTGTATGTGAAATATAATTTTCACTCTCATAATATTTTCCTAACTCTTCAGATTTAGGTTGAGGAATTGTTTTTAATAGATGATAAGATGGATCTAAATACAGTTCAAATTTTTCATTAGAGACGGAATAATCTTCTACTTCTAAAAATTTAATATTGGATTCTATCTGCATTTTTCAAGTTTTAAAACATCAACAAATATAATCAAGATAATGCCATATTAAAGTTTAAATATTATTATTCTCTATTTAGATAAGAATAATACTTCATCATACTTTCTGTTTTTAAATCAAATATTAAAAGACAGTCGATATATAAAAAGGTAAAATGAAGTATAAAAAAGATATTCTATAGAATATAAAAACTATCTTTTCTATTTTCCATTAAACATACAAGGGATATAATCTATACCTACTTTATATTTTAAATAATACTATTACTTGTCTCGTAAACTACCTTTAATTCTATAAAAGATTGCTACCATAATTACAGCATTTATATTGGATAACTACAATTACAATTTATAGAAAACGAAGTAAAGATAGTTTTCTTTTGAAACGAATAGAAATAAAAAAAGGGTGTTCCACGTGGAACACCCTTTACTATATAATAAGATTTTATCTTCCCATATGTATTAATAAAATAGAAATATCGGTTGGTGTTACACCACTGATACGTGAAGCCTGAGAAATTGTAATAGGTTTAATCTTTTTCAATTTTTCTCTTGATTCAAAGGATAATGATACTATTTTATCGTAATCAAAATTGCTTGGAATCTTAACATCTTCTAACCTTGTTAACTTATCTGCATTAGATTTTTCCTTCTCAATATAGCCAGAATATTTAACTTGAATCTCTGCTTGTTCTAAAATCTCTTGATCTAAATCATGCTCTTCAATATATTCTTTTACTTTTTTAAACTTCAATATATCGCCTAATTCTATTTGAGGACGAGAGAAAACTTTAAACATTTTATCAGGTTGACTCATTAAAGAAGAACCTTTCTCCTCTAAAATAGGATTTGCCTCTTCAGTTTTTACACTCGTTTCTTTAAAGAATTGAACGAAGCTCTCTGATTCTTCACGTTTAAATTCCATTCGTCTTAGACGTTGTTCTGAAGCTAATCCAAGTTCAAAACTCTTAGGTGTTAATCTAAAGTCAGCATTATCTTGGCGAAGTAAAGTTCTATACTCTGCTCTTGAAGTAAACATTCTATATGGTTCTTCAGTTCCTTTAGTAATTAAGTCGTCAATTAAAACTCCAATATAAGCTTCATCTCTTCTTAAGATAAAAGGTTCCTTACCATTAACTTTCAAATGTGCATTCATACCCGCCATTAAGCCTTGCGCAGCTGCCTCTTCATACCCAGTTGTACCATTGATCTGTCCAGCGAAAAATAATCCATCTACAAGCTTAGTTTCTAAAGTATGTTTCAACTGTGTAGGTGGAAAATAATCATACTCTATAGCATACCCAGGTCTAAATATCTTTGCGTTTTCAAATCCTGCTACTGAACGTAATGCTTTTATTTGAACCTCTTCTGGTAAAGAAGTAGAGAAACCATTTACATATATTTCACATGTATTCCATCCTTCTGGTTCTACGAAAATTTGATGTCTATCTTTATCAGCAAAACGATTAATCTTATCTTCAATAGAAGGACAATAACGTGGTCCTATACTTTTAATTCTACCTGTAAACATTGGAGAACGATCAAACCCTTCTCTTAGTAACTCGTGAACCAAAGGAGAAGTATAAGTCATATGACAGTCTCTTTGTTCAACTAATGGTTTTGTAACATCTAAATAAGAAAACTTCGCAGGATTCTCATCTCCAGGTTGCGCTTCCATTTTAGTATAATCTAAAGAACGACCATCTACTCTTGGAGGAGTTCCCGTCTTCATTCTACCAGATACAAAACCTGCTTTAACAAGATCTTCTGTAATTCCATATGCAGCACTCTCTCCTGCTCTACCACCACCAAATTGTTTTTCTCCGATGTGAATCAAACCATTTAAGAAAGTACCATTAGTTAGAATAACTGTTTTAGCTTTTATCTCAATACCAAGATTCGTAACTACTCCTTCAATACGTTCGTTCTTTATAATCAATGAACGAACCATATCTTGATAAAAATCTAAATTTGGTGTTCCTTCTAACATTAATCGCCATAACTCAGCAAATCTCATACGATCAGACTGAACCCTTGGAGACCACATAGCAGGACCTTTAGATTTATTCAGCATTTTAAATTGTATTGCAGTCTTGTCAGAAACAATACCTGAGTAACCACCCAAAGCATCAATCTCACGAACAATCTGTCCTTTTGCAATTCCTCCCATAGCAGGATTACAAGACATTTGTGCAATATTTTGTAAACTCATTGTAATCAATAGAGTCTTTGATCCCATATTTGCAGCAGCAGCAGCAGCTTCTGAACCAGCATGCCCTCCTCCAACAACTATAACATCATATGTATCTTGAAATATACTCATTGTTCCACGTGAAACATTAAATTAATAAATATAAATACTATTGTTCCACGTGGAACATAGCCATTTTTTCTTCTTCTTTTGAACGCATAAGTTTAGAATCCTCATCAGTCTTATCCTTATAACCACAGTAATGCAGTATACCATGACACATCACTCTTAAAAGCTCTGTGCTAAACTCAACGTTAAAATCTTTTGCATTATCTCGCACCCTTTCTACAGATAAGAATATATCACCAGAAATAATTTTACCCTCAGTATAATCAAAACTAATAATATCAGTAAGAGTGTCATGATCTAAATATTCTACATTAATATTATGTAAATACTCATCATCACAGAAAATATAACTAATCTCTCCCAGATAAAAACCTTCTGAAGCAATAATGGATTCAATCCATTCTTCATACAAATTTTCTTTATCTAATTGAAAATCAGACTCGTAGTTAAATGAAATCATGTTTTTCTATCTAAAATATAATACGAGCAAAGGTACAATGAAAAATAAAAAGTAAACTTAATTTGCTCACAAAAAATAATATTTTTCAAAATATAAATTAGTGAGATTCAAAGCTTAATCTCACACTTTAAAATTAATGATTCAGATTTTCTCATATTTAAAATCAAACTTTAAAATATTTTAAATATTCAATTCTGAAAGCTACCATACAAATAAAAATGAGCTCAAATATTGGATAATTACTAAAAAAATAAAATAATTTTAGAATAACAAAAAATTCAAAATTTCTAAAAATCAACTGTCACAAAAATACAATTAAAAATTAAGATATTATAATTTTAAAAAAACTATCCCATTACTACCACTCAAGCATTAATTGACAATAATACTCACCTACTCTTCTATACAATCAAAATAACTTTACAATGTTTTACTCAACACTTTCTATTCTAAAAATAAAAAGCACTTAAAAACAGTTTAAAGTAAACAGTATAATTTTTCACATCTGAACATCTGATCAGAAAAAATTTGAATATTGAAATTATGGAGAGCACTTAAAAAAATACTACGAAAAAGTAACTTCGTATAATTTTCATATCTGAGCATCTGATCAGAAAAAACAAAATATCAAAAATATACAGAGCACTTAAAAAAGTACTACGAAAAAGTAACTTCGTATAATTTTCATATCTGAACATCTGATCAGAAAAAATTAGAATATTCAAATTATGGAGAACACTTAAAAAATTGCTACGAAAAAATAAGTCTATATAATTTTCATATCTGAACATCTGATCAGAAAAAATTAGAATATTCAAATTACGGAGCATCGCTAAAAAATTGCTACGAAAAAATAAGTCTATATAATTTTCATATCTGAACATCTGA
>NZ_JBBPHM010000032.1:0-20787 GCF_038039755.1 Myroides sp. C1519 | reverse complement strand
AACCCCTGTTACCAGGATGAAAACCTGGCGTCCTAACCCCTAGACGAACGGACCATTTGTTTCTCTAATGCGGATGCAAAACTACAATAATTTTTTTATCCTACAAGAGAAAAACAAAAAAAATTAAAAATTAATATGCTTTTGCAAAAAGAACTCTACCCTTAGATGGTTGGCCTGTTAGCACACAAACACCCTCTTCCTCTTTTCTATCAATTGGAATACAACGAATTGTAGCTTTAGTAAGATCTTTTATCTTCTCTTCTGTCTCTGCAGTACCATCCCAGTGAGCTGAAATAAATCCTGCTTTATTTTCTAACACATCTTTAAACTCTTCAAAAGAATTTACTTCTGTGATATGTTCATCTCTATATTTTAATGCCTTATTGAATAAGCTTGATTGAATCTCTTCTAACAAATCTTGGATATACTCCACGATTCCATCTTTAGAAACAACCTCTTTTGTCAATGTATCACGACGAGCAACTTCAAAAGTTCCATTTTCAAGATCTTTTGGTCCTACTGCCACACGTACAGGCACTCCTTTCAACTCATACTCATTAAATTTCCATCCTGGTTTGAAAGTCGTACGATCATCAAACTTGAATGAAATATTTAATTTTTTAAATCTATCTGTGATTTTCTTAACCTCAGCACGAATAGTTTCTAATTGCTCATCCGTTTTGTGAATTGGAACAATTACTACTTGTATAGGTGCTAAATTTGGAGGCAATACTAAACCATTGTCATCCGAGTGCGTCATAATCAACGCTCCCATCAAACGAGTTGATGTACCCCACGATGTAGCCCATACATATTCTTGCTTACCTTCTTGGCTTGTAAACTTAACATCAAATGCTTTTGCAAAGTTCTGACCTAAAAAGTGAGATGTACCTGCTTGTAGTGCTTTTCCATCTTGCATTAAAGCTTCAATACAATAAGTTTCATTTGCACCAGCAAAACGCTCTGTCTCTGTTTTAAATCCTTTTACAACAGGGATAGCCATAAAGTTCTCTGCAAAATCAGCATATACTTCAAGCATTTGTTCTGCTTCTGCAATTGCCTCATCTTTTGTTGCGTGAGCTGTATGCCCTTCTTGCCATAAAAACTCAGCAGTTCTCAAGAACAATCTTGTTCTCATTTCCCAACGAACAACGTTTGCCCATTGATTAACTAAAATAGGTAAATCTCTATAAGATTCAATCCATTTTCTATATGTATCCCAAATAATCGTTTCAGAAGTTGGACGTACGATTAATTCTTCTTCAAGTTTTGCATCCGGGTCAACCTCAATTGATTTCCCATCTTCACTTGTTTTCAAACGATAATGCGTTACTACCGCACACTCTTTTGCGAAACCATCTACGTGACTTGCCTCTTTACTAAAATAAGATTTGGGGATGAACAAGGGGAAATAAGCGTTTTGATGTCCAGTTTCCTTGAACCTCTTATCCATTTCTGCTTGCATCTTTTCCCATATAGCATAACCATACGGTTTGATTACCATACACCCGCGTACACCTGAGTTTTCAGCTAAATCAGCCTTCACTACAAGTTCATTGTACCACTTTGAATAATCCTCTTCTCTTTTAGTAATATTCTTGCTCATCTTTTAAATTTGGCACTAATTAGTGTTTAACTCTTAATTAACTATAATAATTCCACAAAACTAACTAAATTTGTTTTGACCGACAATTAAAAAAACAATGAAATGAAAACAATTACGAAAACTTCTAAGTTAATAAGCAGATTCTGTGCGTTTCTGTTTATCGGAGGATTAGCAGTTTCTTGTGGTTCTTATTACAACACCTCATATTATGATGATGGTGTTTATTCTCAAGGGAATAGCCCACAACAAAATAGCAGTAATCAAAATGACAACTACTATGAAAATTATTTTCAATCATTAAACAATGATTTAGAATATTTCACAGATATTAATCAATATACCTCGCCTATCAATGATAGCGTAGTTAAACACAAACCAACTAAAGCAGTTTCTTACGGATCTTGGGGGAGTGAACCATCAAGTATTCAAGTGAATGTTTATAACAGAGGTTACTACGGATCTCCTTACTACGGGTATAATGGTTATTACAATAACTATTGGGGTGGATATTATGACCCATTCTACAGTCCTTATTATTGGGGCAGTGGTATTAGTATTGGCTTCGGATGGGGATGGGGTTATGGATATTATAACCGTCCTTGGGGTGGATATTATGGTTCACCGTATTATGGAGGAGGATACTACTCGCCTTATTACAACAATTACTACGTAAGAACTACTCGCCCTTATGGTGATCGATCAAGCTATAGTGGTAATCGTTCTTCTTACAACGGAACAAATAGCACAAGATCAAGTAATTCTTATTACAGCAGAGGCAACTCTTCAAGCAATAGAGGTAATTATGGAAACACAAGATCTTCTTATTCAAGATCGAGATATCAAAGTACAGGACGTCCTACAAATGTAAATTCGTCTAATAGTACTAATACTTATTACAATAACACAAGAAGTTCTAATTCAAGATCATCTTATAGAAATAGTTCTTCTTCTTACAATAATTCGAGATATAACAATAGTAACTCTTCTAACAATACAAATACAAGAAGTAGTAATAGCAGAAGCAGCTACTCTACTTCATCATCAAGAAGTAGTTACTCTGCTCCTTCGTCGTCGTCGTCGTCAAGAAGTAGCTCAAGTGGATCATCTCGCAGTAGCTATCGCCGTTAATTAAGCCAAAGACCAAAAAACACAACTATTATGAATAAATATTTTTATAGCTTACTTTCTGCTATATTGTTAACCGGAGCTACTTATGCGCAAGAAGCATCTCCTGGTGATGTAATGAAATTTAACCAAACCGACCTAAATGGTACAGCTCGTTTTAGAGGAATGAGTGGTGCTTTTGGAGCCGTAGGTGGAGATTTATCTGCATTGAGTATAAACCCTGCAGGGGGAGCTATTTTCAATTATAATACTGCTGCTTTTACAGTGTCATACGTTGCTAAAAACAATAAATCAGATTACTTTGGAAACAAAGAATCTAAAAATTACAACGGACTTGATGTTGGACAAATGGGAGCTTTATTTGTTTTCAACAGCTATGACAAAGATGCTGTAATGAAAAAGTTTACTATTGGGCTTAATTATGAAAGCACAAAAAATCTAAGGAACGACTATTTGTTTAGAGGATTGAGCAATGGCAATAGTTTAGGTGATTATTTTTTCAACATTGCTAATAACAATCATATTCCTTACGATGTTGCAGATCCTAAAACTAACGATGGTACAGATGCATATGTACAAGCAGGTAATATGGCTGGTTATGATGGTCAACAAACTTTCTTAGCACACGAAACGGGTGTAATCTTATCCGATAAACAAGATGGTGTTTACTCAGCAAATTACGCTACTAATAGTGCTTATCATCAAGCCAGAGTATTTACTACTTCTGGTTTTTCAAGTAAATTTGCTGGTACTTTTGCTGCTCAATTAGGTGATCGCTTTTATGTGGGAGGAAATTTAAATATTCACGTAGTTGATTATACACAAACATCACGCGCTATTGAAAGAGCACAAACACCTGCAGGAGATGGAACTATTGATATTATGAATTTTTACAATAGTACTTATACTTATGGTACTGGTTTCTCTTTCAACTTAGGAGCAATTGCTCAAGTAACTGATGAACTTAGAGCGGGTATATCTTATGAATCTCCAACTTGGTATTCTTTAAAAGATGAATTAGCTCAAGGATTAGAAACTATAGCTGTTGGAAAAGATGAATCTGAATACATTTACCCACAAGTAGTAAACTTATATGATCGTTACCGTTTGAGAACTCCTTCTAAATACACAGGGAGTTTAGCTTACGTTTTTGGTGAGAAAGGACTTATTAGTGTTGACTATACATATAAAGATTATAGCAACAACGAATTCCGTCCAAAAGGAAATAATGCTTACAAAACTTTAAACAATTCTATTGCAAATACAACACAAGGTACAAGCCATATACGTATTGGAGGTGAATATAGAATTAAAGACTTTAGCATCAGAGGTGGTTATAGATTTGAACAAAGCCCTTATAAAAAGGATTTCAAAGCTTATGGTGATTTGAATAGTTTTTCAACAGGTGTAGGTTATTCATTTGGAAACTCAAGATTAGACCTTTCTTATACAAGAACTGCTCAATCATTTCAAACCAGCTTAGTTGATATGACTGTAAACAACTTATATTCAGCTGCAAATATTAAAACACGTGATAATTTTGTCAACTTAACATACAATATAAGCTTCTAATATTTTTAGAACTTTTTGTACTAAATCTCTTTAATGGTTAAACTATTAAAGAGATTTTTTTTGTTGTACCTTTGCAGTTCGTTTTTAGTAAATAAAAAGATTAGAAGAAATGAAGAATATTTTCAAACTATTTGTAGCTCTTTGCTTATTTGCAACTGCTTCTGGTTTTGCACAAGACGCTGTTACAACACCATTGCGTTATACTGATTCAAACAAAGGTAAATTCTATATTTACTGGGGAGGTAACCGTGGATATTACACAAACTCAGATATCCGTTTTAGAGGTGCTGATTACGATTTTACATTGGAAAATGTACAAGCAAGTGATAAACCAAAAGGATGGCATGTTGATTATATCAACCCAGGTCGTATGACTATTCCACAAACAAACTTAAGAATTGGTTACTTTATTAGTGATAAATACAATATCTCTTTAGGTGTTGACCATATGAAATATGTAATGGATCAAAATAAAACAGTAAACATTAAAGGTTATTACCCTGGACAAGGAGATAATCTATATGGTGAAGCTGTTGCTGGAAATCCAGACCAAGTATTACTTACTGATGACTTCTTAACTTTTGAACACACTGATGGTTTAAACTATCTTAACTTTGAAATAAACAGAGTTGATGATATTTCTAAATTATTCGGTGTTTGGAATACTGATAAAGTACAAATAAACTTAACTGAAGGTGTTGGTTTTGGACTTGTTTATCCAAAAACAAACACAAAACTTTTAGGTAAAGAAAGATATGATGAATTCCACGTTGCTGGTTTAGGAGTTTCTGCTAAAGCTGGTTTAAACGTAACTTTCTTCAAACACTTCTTTATTCAAGCAGAATTAAAAGGTGGTTTCATCAATATGTATGATGTACGTACAACTGCTGATAAAGCTGATAAAGCAATGCACGATTTCTGGTTTGGAGAAACTGTTATTGCCTTTGGTGGTATCTTTAGATTATAATACTCTTTTAAGAGTTCAATATAGCGAGAGTCCGTTTTCAATTGAGAACGGACTCTTTTTTTTCAATTATCCAGATTCCTTTCTTAGTAAACTTTTAAAGCCAAAAAACAATAATTCTACGACTTCCTTAGACTCATATTCATAATCACTATCAGTTTATTCAAGACTCATTCGAGACATGCCCCACACATCTCCGAGACATCTTCGGAAAAAAAGCTTTTTTCCGAACTATTGTGGTACTTGAGTGGTACATCTCCCGAACAAGATACCTCTAAGACTTTAATAAACAATCACTAATACTACTATTCAGTATCTTGAAGAACTCTATTTACCTATATATTTTTCACGAAATTACATTCCCCATTCTTTTTATTCTCAAATATAAAAGGCATTCTTAATTTGATATTTTCTTAATCTAAAACAAAATAAATCAAACAATATCAATCATTTAAGTATTAACAGGAATGAGTATAATTTACTACACACAATATTATAATTATACTAAAGCTGATGCTTTCTATAGAAAAAAAATGTACTTTTGCAGTCCAATTTTTTAAATCAATGAGAACCAAAACTTTAAAAACAAATAAAATCAACGTAGTAACTTTAGGTTGTTCAAAAAACGTTTACGATAGTGAAGTGTTGATGGGACAACTAAAAGCAAGTGGTAAAGAAGTAACGCATGAAGCAGCTAATGATGAAGCAAACATTGTAGTAATTAATACCTGTGGATTTATCAATAATGCAAAAGCTGAATCTGTAAACACTATTTTAGAATACGTAGATAAAAAAGAACAAGGTATTGTTGATAAAATTTTCGTTACTGGATGTTTATCTGAACGTTATAAACCAGACTTAGAAGCAGAAATTCCAAACGTAGATCAATACTTCGGTACAACTGATTTACCTTTATTATTAAAAGCTTTAGGAGCTGACTATAAACACGAATTATTAGGAGAACGTATGACTACTACTCCTAAAAACTACGCATACTTAAAAATTGCTGAAGGATGTGATCGTCCTTGTAGCTTTTGTGCTATTCCAATTATGCGAGGAAAACACGTTTCTCAACCAATTGAAAAATTAGTAAAAGAAGCTGAAGGACTTGCAAGAGATGGTGTAAAAGAACTTATTTTAATTGCACAAGATCTTACTTACTACGGATTAGATTTATATAAAAAGAGAAACTTAGCTGAACTATTAGAAAACTTAGCTAAAATTGAAGGTATTGAGTGGATTCGTCTTCACTATGCATTCCCTACAGGATTCCCTATGGATGTATTGGAATTGATGAAACGTGAGCCTAAAATCTGTAATTACATTGATATTCCTTTACAGCATATTTCTGATAATATCTTAAAGTCAATGCGCCGTGGTACTACACAAGCAAAAACTACTAAGTTATTAAACGAATTTAGAGAAGCAGTTCCTGGAATGGCTATCAGAACTACATTAATTGTAGGATATCCTGGAGAAACAGAAGAAGATTTCCAAATCTTGAAAGATTGGGTTCAGGAAATGCGTTTTGAACGTTTAGGTTGTTTCGCTTATTCTCACGAAGAAAACACACACGCTTATTTACTTGAAGATGATGTTCCGGAAGAAGTAAAACAAGAAAGAGCAAACGAAATAATGGAAATTCAAGCTCAAATTTCTTGGGAATTAAATCAAGAGAAAATTGGTAATACATACCGTTGTATTATCGACAGAAAAGAAGGTAATCACTTTGTAGGTCGTACTGAATTTGATAGTCCTGATGTTGATAATGAGGTATTAATTGATGCAACAAAACACTATTTGAAAATTGGTGAATTTGCAAATATTACAATTGATGAAGCAACGGAGTTTGACCTTTACGGTACTCCAACAAAATAATTTACTAAAAGCTGTTCTACTTCGAACAGCTTTTTTTGTGTCCAAATTTTCCCAACTTTCCTCCTATTCTATTTTTATTGTATTACTTTACACAAGCATAACATTGAGATAATCTCTGAATAAAACAAAACAATCATCTTTGTTTAAACCAATCATTAAACAAGATGAAAACAATTAACAAACTCTTACTAATCTTCCTTACTATGAGTAGTACCTCTTTTGCTCAAGAGCATAACATATTAAGAATAGGACATCGTGGTGCAATGGGACACATAACAGAAAACACAGTTGAATCTATTCAAAAAGCAATAGACTTAAATTGTGATGTAATTGAAATTGATGTTTTCAAAATTAAAAGTGGCGAATTAATGGTCTTTCACGATGATCAACTTGATAGACTTACAAACGTTACAGGAAACATTGAAGACTATACATATAATGAATTGCAAAAGGTAAAAGTGAATGGAGTTTATCAAATTCCAACTTTAGAAAAAATAATCGAAGTTATTAATCGCAAAGCTGTTTTAAACATTGAACTAAAAGGCAATAATACAGCAGAAGAAACACACCAACTTATTCAATTATTTATAAACAAAGGGTGGACTAATACCGACTTTATAATCTCAAGTTTTAAGTGGAATGAGTTAGAAAAAATGCGAAGCCTTAATAATTCAATTGACATTGCAGTATTAACAGAGGAGGAACCAGCTGACGCAATAGCTTTTGCGCTACAAATAAACGCCGTAGCTATAAATCCTTACCACAAAGATTTAAATGTCTTAAATGCCTCTAAAATACGAGAAGCTAATTTAAAAATATATCCGTGGACCGTAAACGATCAAGAGGATATAAACAGAATGAAAGAACTAAAAGTAGATGGAATAATAACTAATTATCCTGAACGTATATAAAAGCAAAAAGGCGTAATAGTAATTATTACGCCTTTGTTAAATCTTAAAAACTGATTACAAATAATCAAAGAATGTTGTAAAATGTTGTAATAACAATACCCATAAAATAATAATCGTAGTACCGATTACAGCTCCAAAAATTCCTCCAAGTCTAAAGTCTTTTTGTTTTAATAATCCTGTACCAAATACAATAGCATTGGGAGGTGTAGAAACAGGTAAGAATAGACCACAAGAAGCACAAAGCCCCACAACCAAACCTACAGGTAATAATTGTTCAGGAGGCAATACAATAGCAGCTACGTTAATTACAATTGTTGCTGTAGCTGTACTACTCATAATATTTGAAAATAACACAGTAACAACAGCAAAAATAATCATCATTGCAATCATATTAAACTCCATATCTGCTAAGAATTGAGAGTAATATGGTGCCAATAACTCTTTAATTGCCATACCTAAAGCTAAACCACCCGCTACTAACATCAGCGTATCCCAAGGTAATTTTCTAACGTCTTCAGCTGTAATAATTCCCATCATCGGTAAAAACATAATAGGAACCATTGCCGCACCGGCAGTTGGGATATGTAATGTACTTCCAAACATCCACATTCCTACTGTAATGATTAATATAACAATTACAGTTAGTCTCTGTAAACGCATACTATTAGTTAGGTCTAATGCCTTATTGGCAAATGATACGTCTAATCCTTTTACTTTAGAAGTATATTTCTTTACCACTGCTAACCAGAAACCAACTAACAAGATAGTTGCCGGTACAAAACCTAAAAAGAACCATTGCATAAAACTAACAGAGTATCCTTTTGATTTCAATACGTTTACTACAATTAAGTTTGGTGGTGTAGATACCATACTCATCATCCCTGCAAATGTAGCTGCAGCTGGAATACTGATTAAAATAGCTTTAGACATCATTGAGTCTTTCCCTTCTCTATCAATCAATGGCATCACTGATGCTAATACCATTGCGGCAGTAGCTGTATTTGATATAATAAGAGATAGAACTGAAGTTACAATGATAATACCTAAAACTAAGGTATTAGGATTTGAACCAAATATTGAAAGTGTCTTTTTAAATAATGATAAGTCGAGGTTGGTTTTTCGCATTCCTTCACTCAAGAAAAAACCTCCTAAGAATATCCAAATAACACTGTCAGACCAGGTGGCGGAAATCTCTTGAGGAGATAAGGTAGCCCCTTCCATATTCCCCATTGTATAGACTAAGAACCCAATAATCATTATCCCTACTGCAAAAGGAGGAATAGCTTCAGTAGCCCATAATAAAATAGAAAAAATTAAGATAAACAGCGTATAACTTTGAGCTTCAGAAAAGGCTTCGGGTGCTAAAAAATAAGTACCTGCAAATGCTGCAACTAACGAAAAAAAGAAAATTCCTACTCTCGTTTTGATATTCCACATATTCCAAGAAGCCTCGATTAACAACTCACTATAAAAGCGAATTCCCGTTCTAATCTTTCGAATCTTATCAAAATAATCAAATTCCATATTCTAATATTTAACTGTTAAAATTACAACATATAAAGTCATAAAGCCACCAAAAATACGACATTCACCACAAATAAAGGAATGCTATTTACAACACTCCTTTAGTTCACTTATAATCAAACAATTAATTTAAATATTTTTTCTATTTCGCCTATTATTAAACTGTTACATTTTACTCCTTCTTCAATAAAACCATTTACACAAGCTACATTGTATTCTTACAATCTTTGCTTTTCTTCAATGTCTATATCCTTAGAATCATACTTAACTTTGCTATTTCCGAAATTATATCTTAGTCCAATTACAACAGCTTGTGTGTCTGAATAATCTCTAAAATAATTGTTTTGATTTGCATACTTTGTTTTGATTGTCTGTATATCACTCTTAAAAATATTATTAAAGGTTAAGCTTGTCGCTATTTTCCCTTTGAAAAAATCTCGTGACACCATCACATTTGTTTGCTGCATTCCACTTACTCTAAAAGTACCTTGCACACTTGGCGTATAAAAACCATACGTAATCATTGCCTTCCAATTGCTCTTTTTATCTATATCAAAGATTGAATAAACTCTACTTCCAAATGTAAAAGCGCTGTTTTTATGAAGTATTTGATCAATTCCATAGAAATAATCCTCTTGCTGCTGAAAATGCAAATAGACACTTCCGGTCCACCACTCTGTAAATTTAAACGGATGAGACAATTGCAAACCTGCCGTTCTTCTCTTGTTTATATTGGTATAATGATAAATTAAATACTTTGTTTGTTCCTCCTGAAAAGATATTTCCATAGAAGGGTTTTTCTCATAATTGAAAAACACTTCCACGTCAAGGTGGTTCCAGTTATAGGTTAAGTTAAAATTGTGACTTAAGGCGGGTTTTAAATTCGGGTCTCCTTGAAAATAAGAAAACATATTGAAATAACTCTTTGCAGGATTCATCCAAGAATAACTTGGTCTGTTTATTCGCTTACCGTAAGAGAACCCTAATTTCTGTAAATCATTTATCTCATACATCAGATATACAGTAGGGAACCATTTGAGATAGCTCTGTTTGTTGCTTTCTTCTTCTCTATTTTGAGTTTGAATTCCTGTGTACTCAGCTCTAAGACCAGCTTTGAATTGCCACTTTTCCCATTGCTTTTGGTAAGAAGCATATCCTGCCCAATTTAACTCTTGATATTCAAATAAATTACTCTTCTTAGCTCTATATTGTAAACTTCCCAGTTCATCATCCCAAAATTCTAATTGATATTGTGCTTGTATAAAACTGTACTTAGCACCCAATTCCCATTTTGACGTTGCTTCTCCTGAAGTATAGTCTAAAGCAGAAACTACTAATCTTGTACGAGAATTATCATCACTCAAATAAGTACTTTCACTTGCCTCTTGATCTTTAAAATTTAACTCCGTAAAAACAAACTGATTCTCTACTTGGTTGTCATACGTGAAATAATTAGACCAAAGCAACTTTCGATTTGCCTTCCACTTCTTGTCAAACATAAAGTACCCCGTATAGCTATCCATGTTAGACTTTTTGTCATTTGTAGTCACATAGTTTGATTCTACTATATGCTCTAAATTATAAATCAATGTTGGTATTACAAATACACCTTTCGTTTTTGAATTGATATAGCCAGTACCCCCTACTGTAAATGTGAATGTACTATCAATAGCAACGTCTGTTTCGATATTAAAACTATGTCTCCCATCAATCTTATTCTTACGCGTCATATCACTTGACCACGTTGTTCCATCTTCATAAATAACGTTGTCCCAATTGTTACGTACAATATTTCCATTACTAAAAGCATAATTTGCAGTAAAATTCACTTTTTCATCTGCGTAAATATGGTTGGTACTTACTGTATTATAAGCATATTGCCCTTGTCTAAATTGTTCTGAAAGACTTCCTTTATACCCCAGGTTTACATTCTTTTTCATCTTAATATTCAGTACAGCATTCCCTTCGGCTTCATACTTAGCAGGTGGTGTAGTAATTACTTCCACTGATTCTACTAAAGTACCTTCCGTAGATTCCAACAACTGTTTTAACTGTTCGCCACTTAACATTACCTTCTTGTCATTAATAGTAACCAAAATACTTGAACTATTGCGAATAGAGATGTTATCACCAAGAACACTTACCCCAGGCGTTTGTTTTAAAATATCCCACGCATTGGTAGAAGTCAATGGCGTGTCTTGAACCCGAAACACAAGTCTATCTATCTCTCTTTTTATCGTAGGTCGTTTTGAAATAACGGTAACTTCATTTAAAACTGTGTTATCCTCTTCTAAAATCACATGTTTTAATTCAGGCGAATGGATTGATATTACTCTTTCTTTATATCCGATATATTGGAATGTAACCTGAGTATCTTGTTCAGTAGTTAACTGAAATTCTCCTTGTTCATTTGTAAAAAAAGAATTGCTATTCTTTCCATCTTTATCTTGAACAATAATTGTAACAAACGCGAGCATCTCCCCTTGTTTGTTTGCTACTATTCCTTTTACTACTTGCGCTTGCATTATTAGTCCCACTAATAAACAAAACCAAACTATTATAAATCGCACCATACTTATTACTATTTTGATTCAAAAGTCGTTCACTTTCTAAAATATCCGGGTTAATAGACGGTTAACGAACGGTTAATGCTCCGATTATCAAAAACATCTATACTATTTATCCTACTTTTGTTTAAATGAAAAATCCCAAACCAAAATACTATCTAACAGCATTTAGTGCTTTATATCTCTTACTTCTTGGAGTAATGGCTTATTATTTCTATAATGCTTATCAGCTAAAGACGAAAGAAGTTATCTCTTATGTTTACAATGTCATAGATAATTATGAAGATTCTGATTCTTTTAAATCCTTGGAACTAAAACAAGAGAATGGGCTCTATGCTTCTATATTGGATTTTATACACGGTAAGAAGACTGTTGATGAAATTAAAGAGGATAAAAAAGACTTTATGAAACAGAGCAATGATTTGTTGAGTCACCATATTGATAGTCTTTTTGAAAAAGACAACTATGAAGTAGCAGTACGCCATGTAGTAAAACGTGTTTATTCAAACAAGGATCAAAAGGAATTATTGACTGAACCATTTACAGTACTAAAAACCGATAAAAACATTTCTACTTCTTACCGAATTAACAGCTCTAAATGGGAAGTAAAAGAAAGTAGTTTACAAACATATCAGAGGGAAAAAGAGGAAGAATATCAACATCATTTTACAATATTTCAAGAAAAATATACTGATATTCTAAACATAAACAGCATTGTACTACTTTCATTAGTACCTCTTTTGTTAGTATCAGTTTTAATCTGTTTGTTTATCTTATTGTTGTATTACATCACTTATAAAACAATTAAACAAAAAGAACAAGAGGTAATTAATCTACACAATATGGTAGATAATGTATCTCATGAATTTAAACTACCTATTGCTACATTGAAATACGGCTGTAATAACCTTTCAAAAGAATATCAATCCCCTACCATTGAATTATTAAAAAGACAGATAGACCGTTTAGAAAGGTTGCAAAATACGCTATCTACAAATATTACAGAAGATACTGTTTCATATACTAAGGAAGACTTTTACAATATGTTTGCCGATCTACAAGACCAATTTCCTTCAGTTGTCTTTCATAAAGAATGGTCTGCAGATTTGACACTTCTTTTCCCTAAAACGCCTATTGAGACAATCTTACTAAACCTCATTGAAAATGCTGTAAAATATGGTGGAACGGAAATAACTTGTCAACTTATCCAAAAGAATAAAAAGCTTGTGCTTACGGTAAAAGATAATGGAATTGGTATCGACTCGAATCAGAAACAACTTGTTTTCAAGAAATTCTATCGTATTATGCAAGATAATATTCACACGACAAAAGGTCTTGGAATAGGACTGCATCAAGTTCAACAGGTAGTCAACCTCTATAAAGGGAGCATTATCTTAGAAAGTAAAGTCAATAAAGGAACTACATTTAAAATAACATTGCCTCATGCATAAGATACTTTTAGTAGAAGATGATTTAGATTATGGAACTGTAATAAAGCAGTATTTAGAGATTTGTGGTTTCTCAATCTTATGGTTAACTACCCCTACAGATGTTTTTAAAACATTAGAACAAGATAAATATAGCCTTGCTATCTTAGATATTATGTTGCCTATACAAGATGGTTTTAACTTGTCAAAAGACATAAGACTAAAGTATCCTCACATCCCTTTTCTATTTCTGACGGCTAAAAATCAAAATATTGATCGATTAATGGGATTGAAGCTTGGCGCAGAAGATTACATTTCTAAAACGTGTGATCCTGAAGAATTAAAGTTGCGCATTGAAAATATTATAAAACGAAATCCAGTCTCAATAGATGATAAATACTATTTAGGTGCTTATACTTTTTATCCTATGCAGCTTAAATTAGTTCATTCAAAAGAAACATTCCGATTAACAGAACGTGAGAAAGACTTGCTGTTGCTATTTATTCAATACAACAAAAAAGTCCTTCCAAGAGATGTTATTTTGACACAATTATGGCCCTCTGCTGATTACTTTAATGGAAGGAGTATGGATGTGTTTGTAACACGCTTGAGAAAATACTTAAGTTACGATGACAATGTACAAATCACGAGCCTACGCGGTGTAGGTTTTGAAACAAACCTCGCGATTAAATAATCAAATGCCTCAATACATATCTATAAAACAAGTATTCTGTGAATTGAGATTTCATTGTTCACTGCTATTTCCACTCTTGTACATATAAAAAAAATCAAAGTGAGTTCAAAGGTTTTGAAGACTTCACATAAAAAATTATATTTCACTTATTTATTCGTATTTTAGATTGACTTGTTAACTAAATATTTATATTACTCGTAACTTTGCATAAACACATTTTAAATTTTAATTAAAAAATTAGCTTATGCAAAATTCAAAATTAGACAACAAAGTAAAAGCTTTTTTAGTCGCCTGGTTCTTTTGTCTAATATTCTACTTCTGTAGTTATGTTGTACGATCAGTACCTTCAGTAATGACTCTTCTTTTAGAGAACAATTTTCAAACCGACCAAACAGCTATTGGTTTAATGACTGGTAGATTTTATTATACTTATGCTCTTTTTGCTCTTGTAGCTGGGGTAGCTTTAGACAAACTTGGTGCTAAATATTCAATTACGACTGGAGTAGTTTTATTGGTTTTAGGTTCTGCTCTTTTCTTAACTTCAAGCTTTGTAGCTGGAAACATAGGACGCCTTTTACAAGGAATTGGTTGTGCTTTTGCATTTCCTGGTTGTGTTTATTTAGCAACAAAAGCATTCCCTGCAAAACATTTAGCAACAGCAATTGGTATTACTCAATGTATTGGTATGTTCGGTGGATATGTAGGAATACATTCAATGGGTTCTCTTTTTAAAAATTATGATTATTCAGCAGAAATTTATTCTAACTTTTGGATAGTAATTTCAATCATCTTGTTAGTAACTGCAATCATTCTTTGGTTTGTTGTTCCTTTACCAACAAGAATAAAAGAAAGAAGAGCAATTGATAAATCAGAAAGAAAACCAAGAGTTAGTATTTTCGCACCTTTCAAAATAGTTTTTGGAAATGCACAATCTTGGATTTGTGGTTTAATATCAGGGTTATTGTTTGCTCCGACAACAATTTTTGTAATGATATGGGGAGTTAAATATTTCAACTTAGCAGGAATTGAGTATGAACAAGCTGTAGTTGTAAGTTCAATGGCTGCTTTAGGATGGGTATTTGGTAGTCCGATTTTAGGTGTTGTAACAGATAAATTAGGTCGTAGAAAACCCGTTCTTCTTGTATCTTGTATAGCAATGATTATATGTTTATTACAATTAATCTTCGCTCCAAACCTACTAAATCCAAGTGTACTAATGTTCGTCTTCGGATTCTTCTCTGGGGGAACTATGATTACTTACTCAGTTATTAAAGAAGCTAATCCTGACAATGTGAAGGGAAGTGCTACTGGTGCAATGAACTTTATTACATTTGGTGTAAGTACATTAATTGGCCCTATCTTTATTTACCTTTTTGGTGAGAGCTTGAAAAATATAGATTTATATCAATCTGCTCAAAACAATATTGTATTATTCTGGGTAGGAAGTATTGCTATTGCAACTGTATTAGTTTTCACTTTAAAAGAAACTGGTAGTGCAGTTAAAAAAACAATAGAATAAGTTAAGCTTAAAGCAAACTGCTTTAATAATTATACTATAAAAAAAGCCTGCTAATCTTAAAAAGATCAGCAGGCTTTTTTTATCATCCTATTTTTAATCTGTGTAATCAAACATCTCTAAATAGCTTTTACGAAGTTTGTCTTTAGCTTTTATACGTTCAAATGCAGTCTTACTTACTTCTTTCCACTTTTCATCTTGTGACTCCTGATATAGCTTATAACTTGCTAATGCGTAGTTCGCATTAAAATCATCAAGATCATTAAACACTTCACTACAATGATCAAATGCATTAATTGCCTCTTGATACTGCTTGTCCATAGTAAAAAGAATTCCACGCATTAAAAAAACCTCACTTTTTCTTATGGTATCCCAAGTACCTTCCAACAAATACTTTTCCTCTGCAATTAAAAGATTGCTCAACCCATTTTTGACATCACCAATACTCGTAGCAGTTAATCCCATTCCATAATAAGCATCTGGATCATTAGGAAAATCTTTAATTAGCTCTTCATATTTCTTACGAGCTAATCCAACATTACCAACTCTTACTGCTGCTTCAGCTAATGCTTGTTTAAAATCAGCGTTACTATTGGTAGCAAGACTATCCGCATAGTAATAATAATTCAACGCAGCTTGATGCTTATCTTGTTTCGTTAAAGATATCCCTGTATAAAAATAAGCATCACATAAACTTTTGTCTTCTTGTATAATATTAAAAAATATCTTACCAGCTGTATTCGCAAGCCATTGATAATTCAATGCTTCAAATCCTGACTTATAATAATCAATTAGCTTATTATTATCTGTTGGACACTCAAGTTTAACTAATGAAAAGTTATATTCTTTTTTTACTTTTTGAGCAAATAGCTGGTAGCTTGTAAGTATCACTAAAAAAACGAATATATGCCTATTCCACTTATTCAAACTTAGCATTTAACGAGGATAAACAATTTCTCCTGTTGGAGAAGCATTATAATATTCTATTTCAGCTTGCTCTTCCATGCGATCAGTAAATAACACTCCATTCAAATGATCCATTTCGTGTTGCATTATCACAGCTGTAAAACCTTCTACTACCTCTTGAAAATGAGTACCACTCATATCGTAATATGTTATTTGAATAGCTAAACTTCTATGTACATCTCCATATGCATCAGGAATAGATAAACATCCTTCTTCGCCTCTTCTTTTTATATTCGAAAACCAAACAATCTCAGGGTTAATAAAAAATTCAAAAGGGTTGTCTTTTTTATCCATTCGTTGTGCTATAAATAAGCGTCTTGCAATTCCAACTTGAGGAGCTGCGATACCAACACCTGGTTTATTCTCATCGCGTACCGTTTGATACATTCGTGAAATTAATAGTTTCAAATTTTCATCTTCTGGAATAAGTTCCTCACACATCATTCGTAGAACTTTTAAGTCCGACTCATCTGTTGTTTGAAGTACACGCATTGGTTCTTCAATCACTCCAAAGTTTATAATCTGTAATTCTGATTCATTAAGTTTTGTTCTATTTTGCATAGCCTATTCTTTTGAGAAAACAAAATTAGGAAATATATCACGCATAGATATAAAAAAAGCTCGAATAAAAATTCGAGCTTTAATTTATGCAGCATTTTGGGGTATTTCTACCGTCTTATTTTCATTTTGTTCTTCAGGTATTTCAGGTAGAGGATCATTTACTGATTTAATCTCATATCCCTCTTCTTCCTCATCTTCATTACTTTCTTGCCCTAATACCTCACTTGCCTTATAACGGCCTAATTTAATATCAAAATCTTCAGCATTACCAGTAATCCTCATTGGAATACCTATTAACCCCATAGGAGGTAAACCTAAGCGAAAGCCAATATTCAAATCACCATCTAAACTGACTTGTCCTTCAAACCTTGGTCTAAAACCAGCCATTTTCATCTTGGTTCTTTCAATAGTCATTACATTGTCTTTTATACTTGACTTGATATCGACTTTTGAAAGAGTACCACTCTCTAATGATTTAGCATCTGTTTTATTAGCAATTGCTCCTAAAAGCTTAAATCCTTTAAAGCTGATATCTTCAATAGACAACACACCTGCTCCCTCTAAAGATTTCATTACAGGAAACATATTTTTATCTAACTCTCCTTTCAGATTATAGTCCAAAGAAACATTTCCATAAGCATCCTTAGCCATACTTACCATTTCTCTAAAAAGAGTAATTTCATGATAAGCACGTTGAATATCAAATTCAGAAGCACTTATTTGGTAATCAAACAAAGCACTTCTATATCCAGTAGGCTTATAGTTACCATTCATCGATACTTTTGTACCTATCAAATTAAACTTAGTATCCTCTAAAGTAATAGCTCCACTGTTAACTATTAGCTTACCTAAAAGCGATTCAAGATTATACTCTGAATACTTTACCTTATTTGCATTAGCGTTAAACGTAAGGTTTATATTATTTGGCACTTGAACAACACCTGTTCCAGTAGAACTTGCATTATATTGATTTGTTTTATTGTTGCTAAACATCATAAACTCATCTACATCCATATAAGGTGATTCCAAATCAAATATCCCTTTTAATGTATCTCCCTTTACAACATAATTAATAACATTAGTCAAATAGCCATTCATTCTAAACTTTGAACTACCATATCTTGCTTCAAACTTTTCAAATTGCATTTGCTCTTGAAAGAACCTAAACACTCCCTGATTAATTACTAAAGGCTTTGGAAACATCTCTGAGCTTATACTAACATTACGAACTGTAAACTGACCACTATTCTTAAGTTTTTCAAAATTACCTTTTAAAGCATCACTTTGAGAACCAATTAAAGTCAAATCAGTCAATACTTTTCCTCTTACATCTAATCCTGCAATTTTAAATACTTTATAAATATTACCAATATTAAGAACACCTTTAGATTTAATATTATAATTCAAATCATCTAAGTTGTGTAAACTGGCTGATAAGTGAAATGGCTCTCCTGCAAGTTTAAAATTAATTGGTAATAGCTTTATTGATAAATCACTTAAAGATCCGCGTTTGCTCTTTAAATGAGTATTAACTTGTATATCTTCAATTGGCAACTCGGGCAAATTTGCTAATCTTACGAAACCATTTTCTAACTTAATATCACTATTTATAATAGGAAAACGCTTTCTATTCGGTTCATAAATACCTTTTATAGAACTATCAATTTTCAAGATACCTTTTACATCAATATCTGTAATTGGCAAAAACTCACGTAAAGTCTCTAAATCAACATTACCTTTTACATCGGCATCCACATTATAATTTGACAAATTCTTTAGATAACCCCTTCCCGTAAAATAGTTATCCATTGCTTTCAAACTAACATTTGAAAGATTTACAGCAATATTTTTATAATCAGAATTCAAACAACTACTCTCAAAATCTAAATCTACATTTTCAATAGCTTTTGGTAATTGTGATAATTTAAAATATCCATTATGTAAACTACCTTGTAAATTAAAGCTCGGAATACTTGTAATAATAGTGTCACGCGATACCTTACGCAAAGTTCTGGTTACTTTTATTCCTTTAGAATAGACTCCTTCAAAATCACCTATAAGATTCAAATCACCTTTCATTTCAAATCCAGATAAACCGATAGCTTTACTAAATAAACTAAGATCAACATTACTATTAATGTTCCCCTTCATTTCTAAAGTCTCTAATCCTTTACTATGAAAAGAAATATCACTTTGTTTTCCATCGATAGAAAAAGATAACTCATTAATAGCCACTTGACTTTTTTGGATATCTAACTTAGGCAAGTGATACTCAAAATCTAAATTAAATGACTCTAATGGTTTATCAATCGTACCATGTTGAATCAAACCATTTTTAACTTTTAATGCAAAATCTACATTTGGAGCTAAAGAATCTCTTACAATATACTTTCCTATAAGCTTAAATCTACCTTCTACTTCTCCCCCAAACTTCGTATTATCTAACCATCCCTGGTACTCTGGAGGCACAATAGAAAACAACTGTTCAAGACTTGCTTTTTCTGTTTTAATATCAAAAAGCATATCATAACCATTTTCAATAAAACCAAAACTTCCAATAAAATCGACAGGTAATTCCTTTATGCGAATATTGTTTTTCTTAAATTCAAAAGTTAAAGATTTTGTATCTACTTTAGTTTCTAATTTCGCAAGAATAGGTTTTTCTTTTACATAATGAACTCCATCAAAATTAAAGTCAAAAGATTTTATACGGGCAATACTTTTTATATCAAATATATCATCGCTCATGTTTCCTGTTCCTGTATAGTCAAAATCTTGAGCTACAAAACTAACTTTACTAGCTAAATCATTGTATATAATATTAGCACTCTTAATTTCTATTTGATCAATTTTTAATTCAATAGAATCGTCACTTGTATCTTTATCATCAGTTACTTTAAAAATATCGTAATTAGCTAATCCTTCTTCATTAACATATATAAATATAGTTGGATCATCTACATAAATCTTATCAAAGCTCAACTTACCTCTAAAAAGATTTAAAAAATTCACTCCCAAACTAATTGATTCTGCTTCAAATAATTTCTCCGTAAAAAGAGAATCTATACTCACTCCTTCTATCAAAGGAGAATTAATGTTCGCTGTTAAATATGGAAATTTTTTATAAAAAGACAACTCTATTTGATCAAAATAAACATCACCCTTAATATTATCACTTAATACTACACCTACCTCCTTACGAATTTCGTCATTATAAATATTAGGTATTAAATACATTAGTAATAATACACAAGCGAATATTCCTACTAAACTAATAGCAAAAATCTTTAAAATACGCTTATAAACACTTTTCATATAAAAATATATTTTTCAAACTGTACAAAAATAATGCTTCTCTCTTCTCCTTAATACTACTATAAAAAATATTTATAGCTACTATATTACTAAATACTATTAGTATTTCAGTTTAGAGCAAAAAAAATCCCCAACCTCATAGAGATTGGGGATTCAAAAGA
>NZ_JBBPHM010000031.1:0-22172 GCF_038039755.1 Myroides sp. C1519 | reverse complement strand
TGTAATGTTTTTATTTATAATGACATTTCGGGTTTTTATGCATCGATTGAATTGTGATGTTTTTGTTTGTAATGACATTTCGGGTTTTTATGCATCGGTTAAATTGTGATGTTCGTTTGCAATGACATTTCGGGTTATTATGCATCGGTTAAATTGTGATGTTTTTATTTGTAATGACATTTCGGGTTTTTATGCATCGGTTAAATTGTGATGTTCGTTTGTAATGACATTTCGAGTTTTTATGCATTGATTGATTTATGATGTTTTTGTTTAGACGCATTACGTTTTACGTTTCACGCATTACGTTTCACGTTTTACACAAAACAAAAAAAGGGCTATCTACATCACTTGTAGATAGCCCTTTCTTACTATAATAATGGATTATTTCACTTGTTCATCAGTAAGTTCAAATCCCCAATCTTTTCCTTTCATTGTAGCAGGTACACCTTTTACCATCCAAACCGGTGCTTTACCGTCTTTTAGATAATAATCAAAGAATTGTTGTTGGCGAATTTGGATATCCTTTCTATTCTGACGTTTCATCAAATTGTGCTCATCTCCGTTGTAATTCAACATCCAAGCTGGTTTTCCTAAACGACGTAAAGCCATAAACATTTCAATTCCTTGGTACCACGGCACAGCTCCATCGTTGTCATTGTGCATAATTACCACGGGGGTTTTCACATTTGGCATATTGAATAAAGGCGAGTTTTCAACGTATAAGTCGTACCCTTCCCAAAGTGTTTTACCAATTCTACTTTGTGTTTTCTCATATTGGAATTGGCGACTCATACCACTTTGCCAACGGATACCTCCATAGGCTGATGTCATATTTACCACTGGTGCTCCTGACCACGCTGCAGCATACATATCTGTAACCGTGATAAGGTGTGCCACTTGATAACCACCCCAGCTTTGTCCTTGAATAGCAATTTTATCACCATTCACCCAGTTGTTCTTTTTCAAATACTCAACCCCAGAGTTGATATACTCCTCTGCTGATTTACCCGGATGTCCGTCAACATAACTAACGTCTGGTGTAAACACTAAATACCCATTACTTACAAAAAACGGAATATTCAAACGTGATGGCGTTGGTGCTGGCGACTCATAACGATGTAGGTTGTCAGACAACTTTTCGTAGAAGTATACAATCATCGGATACTTCTTCGCTGGGTCAAAATCCTCTGGTTTAAACAACACTCCCGTTGCCTCATTCCCCTTAGGTGTAGTCCAATGAACTAACTCATTTGTTCCCCAGTTATACTCACTTTGTTGTGGATTGATAGCTGTTAGTTGCACTGCATTTTTCAAATCCTTAGTGATGTATAAGTTGTTAGACTCTGTAAACGATCCTTTTAAATAACCATAAACAGCCGCGTCTTTTGCTTTAAATAACGAGCTAAAACCACTATAAGGTTGCATTGTAACCAATTGTGGTGCTTTCGCACTCTTCACTTCCGTTGTAAAGTACCCCGCCTCTTTTGTATTCTCATTAAAAGCAGCTAAGATTAATTGCTCATTTCTACTGAAAGAACGTTTATCATCTTCTACATTTAACAAGTCAAAAGCGATATTATTCTTACGTCCGTATCCGTTAGTAACCATTCTTGGCGCTTTATTACTCGACAAGAAAAACTCCCAAATATCAAAGCGGTCGCGAATTAAAACAGACTCATCGTTGTCTGTCCACCCTTGAATACCATAAGAATACGCATTATCAGGCATATCAAATGTTTCATCTGCAAACGATACATTAAGCCCTTTATTTAGTTGTTTCGTTACTTTTGACTTCACGTCATAAGCATACCAATTACCTTCTGCATTGTTGTAATACACTACGGCATTCCCCTTTGGAGAAATACGTGCTGAACCAGGTAAATCAGCCACAACCTCCGTTTGTTTACCTGTATTTACATCAACGATATAGTATGAACGTACCCCAGAAATATCCCACTGTGTAGAAACTCTATTTCCGAAGTCAGAACTTGAGAAAACGATGTTTGCATTTCCCTCATCTACCAATTGCGTACTATTCACTCGCTCATTAGCCAAAGCGACAATACCCGCTTTTGTTTTCAAGTTCATTGAAGCCATAAACGACTTTTTCAAATCTCTATCTAAATTAGCCAACTGCTGTGGTTGCACGTAATCTTCGTTAAAGTGCCAAATATCCACTATCGCGTGGTCATCAGCAATAAGCGTTGTATCCTTAGCAATCGGTTCTGGCGCAATACCAATAAACATACGTTGCCCGTTTTTGCTAAATCTCGGTTTATAGTTTTCAGACAATACCCACTTAGCAGGCATTCCCTTTGTTTTGTCATTTGCTAAAACCGTAGCCCCTTTTGTCAAATCACTGTAATAAAGCGTGTACTTTTTAACCAATACTTTCTCTTCATCCTCAGTACCTACAAAAGCCAACTGCTTTCCTTTATCATCAAAAGAAAACTGTGTGTACTTCCCTTTTCCTTCCAAAAGAGTTGTTACTTTCTTTGTTTTTAAATCAACAACGAACACACCAAAAGGACCTTTTGCCTCTTCAACAACCTCCTCTTTTTTCTTGTCTTCCTCTTTTTCGTTAACTACAACTGCAACTTCTTCTGTTGTTTCAGCTGTTTTTTCCTCCTTAGCGTCGTCTTTCTTATCCTCTTTCTTCTTAGCATTTGGATCCTTTGTTACAAACACTAAATACTGTCCCTCACTATCAAAGTAGTAATCACTTACATTGTTATACGTAATCTTTTCACCTGTTTGTAGGTTTTCCAACACCAAGTCTAACGGAGTATCTTTACCCGCTTTTTTAGCTGGCTTTTTGTCTTTAGACTTTACTGTGTCTTTCACAGGTTCTAAAAGGTAAGCTAAGTGTGCCCCTTTTTTCTCAGGTACTTTAAACGACTTAACATTAGCGTATTTTACTAATGCTCCCGTTTTTAAGTTGTAAATACCCAATGAGTCCTTTGCAATCTCATCTTCTTTCTTCTTCTTTGTTTTCACCGCTTTTAAGTCGGCAAACGTCGGTCTAATTGCAAAGACAGAATAATCAGAACCACCTGTAAACACAGGCTTCTCTCCTCTATTTACAGTTAACTTCTTCGATTTATCTGTCGTTTCTATATAAAGTGTTTTGTCGCCTTCCTGTGGATTCACAGCATACAAAACCCATTGTCCGTCATTAGAGAAAGCTCTCGCTCCTATATTTTGCCAACCATCATAAACAGAATGATCAAGTGGCTTCTTTTGTGCTTGTGTCGTAAGTGTACTCAATACAAAAACACCAAGTCCAAGTTGCTTTAAAAGCGTACTCATTTTACCTGTCTGCTTTGATTGAATTGTTTGTTTGAATTTCATATTATGTTTGTTAGGAGTGTGAAAGTTACCTTATTTTTCCACTTTTGACAAGAAAACACTAATATTAACATTCATACACTAAGTTTTAGTGGCTCGAAATACCCATAAAAAAGCTACAATAAACCACAAAAAAAAGGGTATCAATAACGACACCCTTTTCTTAAAACACCTATTATAAGTGAATTACTTATTTCTTTAATTCTGCTAAAAACGCTTCAACATCATTGTCAAAAGTTGTTTCTTGCATCAATTCCAATGCTAATTTAGTCATCTTTTTAAAGTGTACTTTTGAGAAGCTTCTACCTCCGAAACTCGCTTTACAAAAATCACCAATAATACCAAATACACCATTTACCTCTTCTTGAGTTACTTCTTTCTGATCAGCAAAACGCCCTCTCAAAACAGCAGCACCAACGTAAGCTCCGATTTTAACTACTAAATCAGTATTTAAAATTTCTTTCTTATCTGCTAAGTAAAACAGCTCATCTAAATTCTGATGAATCAATGTTTGAATATCCATAGTTCTCTTGTTCCGTATTATAACTGCAAAGGTAAAAAGAAAACACAAGAATCATAGACTGTCGCCTTGTAATTTTAAGCAGAACACTGCGCAACACCTTATAAACTGACAAGTATTAACAGTAAACTACTCATTATTACAATAACACCTAAAAAGAAGTCCTCCTCTTATCGAATGACTTTCACTGAAAAAAGAGTATAAAAAAACAGCAGTAAACATTTGCTTACTGCTGTTCTATTTTTATCTATAATCCTCACATATAATCAGATTAGTCAATATCGTCTTAAAGCTCAATATTGTACAACTTCATTTTGTTGTAAAGTGTTTTTCTGTCAATTCCCAAAACTTGTGCAGCTTTCGTTTTATTGAACTTTACTTTCTCTAAAGCTGTACGAATAGCTTGCTCTTCATTTCTTGATGAAAACAGCTTTAAATCGTCTTCTGGAGCATCATTACTTACAGATGAAGTAACAACACTTGTCTCTGCTCTCGGATTTAAAATCTCCTGTGGCAAAACGTCTTTTTCAATAACCTCACCTCTTGTCAATAAAACAGAACGCTTGATAATGTTTTTCATCTCACGCAAGTTTCCAGGCCAATCGTATGTTAAGAAAACACATTCTACTTCAGAAGAAAACTTCTTCACTTGTTTTTCTAATTCGTGATTCGACTCTTCTAAGAAATGCTCAGCGAACATTAATATATCAGAACCTCTATCTGCTAATCTTGGAGCAACAATACCAAACTCGTTTAAACGGTGGTATAAGTCCTCTCTAAATTCTCCTTCGCGAACCGCCTTTGGCAAGTCCTCATTAGTAGCTGCAATAACGCGAATATCCACATCAATTTCATTGCTACTTCCTACAGGTTTCACTTTTCTCTCTTGCAAAGCACGCAGTAATTGCACTTGCACTTCATACGATAAGTTACCTACCTCATCCAAAAAGATCGTACCGCCATTAGCCGCTTCAAAGTGTCCTACTTTATCCGTAACAGCGCCAGTAAACGAACCTTTGATATGTCCGAAAAACTCACTTGACGCTAAATCCTTAGGAATAGCTCCACAGTCAACTGCGATATACGGCTTGTCTTTACGCTTGCTCTTTAAGTGAATTGAATGGGCAATATTCTCCTTACCTGTACCACTATCTCCGATAATTAAAACAGACATATTTGTTGGTGCAACTAAGTCGATATACTCGTGTAATTGTTTAGAAATACTACTCTCTCCTCTAACGTAATCTAACTCCTCTTCTGTATCGTCAGTCGTTTCAGAAGTAGTTTTAGCAGTTGTCGTTTTTACCTTTGCTTTACTTGTAACAACCTCCCCGCGCTCTATACTTGCTTTACGCTCAAGTGCTTGTTTGATTGTCATCAAGATTTCATCCGGATTAATTGGTTTGGCAACATAATCAAATGCGCCTAATTTCATTGCATTTACAGCCGTTTTAATCTCAGTATATCCTGTCATCAAGATAACTTGTGCTGTTGGACAATGCGATTTAATATATTTCAACAATTCTAATCCATTACTATCAGGCAAACGAACATCCGTTAAAACAATATCATAGCACTCTTTATCAATAGATTGCTCGGCCTCCGCGCTACTAAAAGCATTGGATACTTTATACCCTTTTTTAGTTAAAAAAGTTTTTAGCATTTCGCAAAAAGGAACATCATCATCTATAACCAGAATCTTGTGACTCATATTTTCTATTTTTAGGTCCTAATCGCAAATTTAATATTTTTATTACTCACAAACCAACTGCTTCATCACTTTTACCTATATAAACAGTAAAAGGGAGCCTAAGCTCCCTATTTACCAGAAGATTTCTCTTCTTCACCTTACTAACGATCTAACCTGTTACCTTTCGATAACATAATTTTTTAAACAAACACTTTATTTTCTTTTTCAAAGCCGAAGATTATTGCTAATCTTCATTTTTTAATAACACCTTACGTTAATTATAATAGTAAATATTGTGCCATTTTTCTCATTCTATCACCTTATTTAATTATTTTATTAATTATCAACAACTTACGATATTCCACAAAAAAGCAATCCCCAGCTTTCCACAGAAAACGGGGGATTATATTGTGTAATGTTTCCACACTTGTTAGAATGGATACCCAATTGCGAAGTTAAACATCAGGTTATCTTTTCGCCATTGGCTATCTCCAAATCGTATATCGTCAACAACCCAACGCTCACCTGACTTATTGTAAGGGATACGCAATGGGAAAGCAAAGTCAAGTCGCAATACCAAAAAAGTAACGTCAAATCTCAAACCTGCTCCTGCGCCTACGGCAAAATCGTGAATGAAATTACCACTAAACTTACCTCCTGGTCTGTCAGACACATCGTTTAAATTCCATATGTTACCCGCATCTACAAATAGTGCTCCGTGTACAATGCTAAACAATTTCTTTCTATATTCTAAGTTCATCTCAAGCAACATATCTCCTGATTGGTCTGGAATAAACTTGCTATTTGTTGTATTTGGATCAAAGTTACCTGGTCCAAGAGTTCTTGCTCTAAAGGCTCTAATACTGTTAGACCCACCTACAAAAAACTGCTTAGTATAAGGCATATTCTTTGAATTTCCGTACGCTACACCAATTCCAGCGTGCACTCTACTCACTAATTGAGACGTTCTACTCAACCTCAAATAATGTCTAAAGTCGTGTTCTGTTTTCACATATTGACTAAACGGAACCCCTAATACACTTTTCTCTTTGTCTTTATCTACGTTTGCCCCCATCAGTAATCCTGTGATATTTCCTGATAAGTCCAACGATCCTTTATAATAGAACGTATGCTTTTTAAACTGACGTGCTGTATTGGTAAACGTGTAAGAATAAGTAGGTCCAAATGTCAACTGCTTGTCTAAAATACGCTGTAAGGAAGGATTACCCTCTGCGTATTCTTTATATAGATCAGTAACATCACCCGGGCTTACATAATTCGCCTCAATCACGTTAAACTGGTGTTCTTTGTAAGCATTCTCTTTCCACAAATATCCCCACGATGCCTTAAACGACTTCAATGAGTACAACTGTGTTCTATGTAAATACTCCCCTCCTAATACAGCTCTTGTTTTTGGAATATACGCACTTGCCGACTTAAAATCCCATGGCGCTATAATCTTAGGCCACGTTAAACTCGCTTCTAACCCCGCCTTGTAAACATTGTAACCTTTGTTTGTAGACGACATTTGAAAGTCCGCTCCACCGTAAGCAGAAACTGAAAACACCTCAGCACCTCTAAAGAAGTTTTTATTGCTCCAATTCAAGTTAAGCTCCGCACCGTTATAACTTGCTGAGTTTGTCTTTCCAAGCAACTCAAGGCGAATGGCCTTAGGTTTGTCTGGTGTTAAGAAGTAGTAAGCATTCAACTTGTGGTTTAGCGTATCTGAAATCTCAAACTGATTCTTCACAAACTTAAACACTCCTAAACTCACCAATCGGTTTAGCGATAAATTATGGTCATTTCTATTATACGTCTCCCCATTTTCTAAGTGAATGGTATGGTCAAAAATAGAAGGCTTAAACTTTTCTTTCGGATCCACGATCAAGAAGTCTTTGTACTCCTTAGCCGTTTCTAATTGCTCCTTAATATTCTTGTCCTCCAGCGTATAATCTGAAAAAATAAAAATCTTATCTATGGTGTATGGTTCCAATGCCAACTTTGGCGTTGCGTCTTTTACTCTCAAACGCAAGTCCACCTCGTGTTTTCCAACCGTACTATCCACTTGAACCAACAGGTGGTCTGGACTAAAAAAGTAGTATCCTTTATTCTTTAGGTAATTGTCAAAACGAACACGTTCATCCTTGATATTGTCTAAATCGTATGCTCTCCCCTTTCTTAAACGCGTAAAACGCATTGCCTTAGTCAGCCATTTGTTTAATTCAGTCGAGTCTTGTGCAAAAGTAAACTCGTGTATTTTGTACTGTTGTTTAGGCACAATCGTATAATCTACACGTCTTTTCTTTTCAGAGACAACCACAGAGTCAGACGATACCTCAACGTTGAAATACCCTTGATTCTCTAACCTATTCGATAAAATAGCGCGGTTTTGGTCCATATCTACTTGGTCAATCAACACAGGCGGTTGCCCCATTTTGTTTCTCAACCATCGTCTCAATTTATTAGTCTTATCTGGGTTACCCCCTAAATTGTAGAAAAACAACTTTGGATGCATTCCTAAAAAAGACGAATTGGGAATAGGGCGTAATAGGCCCTGCAAGCCATCTGCCATTTCCGACTTCTGACTCTTGCTTAAGCTATCACTCTCTATGATAATCTTTCCCCCTGTATATAAATATTCGTTCTCTTTTAAATGACGTGTTGCACTACAAGAAAACAAAAAAGCAAAAACAACACCACCTGCTAAAATATGTGTAAACCTACTTTTCATCTTTAACTTCATCTCTCAGTCGTTTTTTTAATTGTCTTTTATCTCTTGAATTTTCAAATAGCTCTTTAAACTTCTCGTAACTCATCGTTATAATAAATCCTACCCCTGTTTCTACAATCTGCCCTTGTAAGGCAACCTCATATCTATTTTTGCGGTACACACGCATTAGGTAACGCCCATCTTTAGACAACGCATACTCTAACTCAATATCCCCAGCAATATTATTTGCCTGTTCATTCTGACGTTGGTTTCCTTCTACCTCAAAACTACTTCCAACCGTTACTTTAAGTCTATCCGAGAACAAACGCTTAGAAACTGCCACGTTTAAATCCGTTCTATTCTCTCTATTTCCAGATGAGAAATCCTCACTTGACTCCAAGTTAAAGTTTAGCTCCACTCCAGAAATAAGATTACTCGCCAAGTTGTTCAACTGATCTGAAAGCAATCTACTCACACTCTGACGTGCCATAGCCCCTGCTGTCATTCCACCCGCGCTACTTTCAAACGGATTCTCACCAATAAATCTGTTTAACAACAACAAGGCAAACACCTGCTTGTTCATTTCAGACTCATTCGTTCTCAACTGTTCTAACTTGGTTTTTGTGTTGTTAATCACATCACCAGAAACACTTGTAATGCCCTCTTTCAAGCGCAAGTCAAACGATATCTCTGGTTTCAACAACTCCCCTTCCATTTTCAAAAGAGCCTGGAACGGAATACGCTGTTTGTACATATTCTGTTGCGTTGGCGAAAGACCACTTAACTGTCCTCCTAACAAGTCCATAGGCGCTGTACTTGTTTCGTAAATCGCCGTTAAGTTCAACGTAGCATCAGTAGGATCACCTGCCCAAATAATATAACTACCCTTTTCAACCTCAAAACGACGTTTTAGCATATTAAAAGACAAGTCGTACGCTCCTTCAGAGAACTCATATCTACCAGCCAATGTTACCTTACCAGACGGGTCAATCCCTCCAACTAAGTCAGCATTTCCTTTCAGCAATATCTTATCTCCACTTGACTTATCCATCACCATTGTAAAAGCCGCATCTTTGTCCACTTTAATAGCCAAAGAAACATCCAATCCTTTCAAAGCAGAGTTGTTAAAATCATCCTCGTACTTCTTCATCTCCGCCACTTGCAAACTCTCTTGATCAACAAACTCTACGATTCCCTCTCTATCCGCAATACTCGGATCCTCTTGCGGCATTACAAACGTAAAGTCGGTCTTTTTACCAATCTCAATTCCCCCTGTAACCACAGGTTTATTCAAATCACCTTGAATCGAAATACGCGTATCAAACACCAATGTTCCGTAGTACATATCGTTGTCCTTCACGGTTGAATTAACCGCTTTAAAGTCTAACGCTGTAATCAACAAATTAAACTTAAAGTCTTGGTACGCCTTAGTCAATATCTGACCATCGATCACTAATAAGTTACCATCCACATCTGTGATACTAAACTTATCCAGCTCAATACCCCTATTTGTAAACGATATCTTTTCATTAATATTTTTAAAATCCGCATTCAAGTCATTTACGTGTAACCCAATGTTATTGAAGTTCAATGCCCCTAAAACACGAGGATCATCAAACTTACCACCCACATTCAGTTTCCCGTTAAAATACCCTTCAGCATTTGAAATATGTTCCTTTGCAAAATACTCAAAAGCATCCATTTGAAGCTTAGCCAAATCAATGTCTAAACTCATCTCATTAGTATCTGCATCTGCCCATCCGTCTAACTCAATTCTATTGTCGCCTCCTTCTAAAACCACATCTGCTAAGAACTTGCTCGCACTTTCATTTTTCACACCAACGTGTAAATTACCCATTGCAATCTCCATTGCGTGTAAGTCGCGAATATCAATATCAGATACAAATCGCATATCCGTTGTCAAGTCTTTCAAATTCACCTCACCGTTGATGAAACCACTTGCCAATAGCACGTCTTTCTTCACCATTTTAGTCAGCGTTTCAATGCTAAACTCGCTAAACTTGATACTAAGCGGACTATTCACTTTCTCTTTCTCTGATTCGATGATAAGGGCACTTTTCCCTTGTGTCAATACGAAATCCTTCACATAGAACCCTTCTGGTTTAATCACAAAACGGTTATCTGGATTCACATCCCACTTCGCGTAATCAAGCATAAACCCATTTGGGTACAACTTCATCACCATATCCTTTTCATTCATTGCCAGTTCACCCGAAATAACATAACACAACGCACCCGCACTATCTTTCAAGTTCAAGTCATACGCCAATTTGTTATCCTGTACAGCCCCTTTCAAGTTCAAGCGTCTTAACCCAATACTCGCATTGGCAATTCGCTCTACACTAAAGCTATACCCCAATGCAGTATAATATGGTTTTACATCAACACTAATATTTGTAATCTCATTATCGCCATATTTCAAAAGCGGAATATTCCCTGTTAAACTAATATAGTTTGAATCAGCATCGTATTTTCCACTAAACGCAATCGGTTTAATATCCGTTAACTCAGGAACTATCTTGTGAATAATCGGATTATCCTTTACGTTAATCGTGTACGTAAAATGTTGGTTATCGGCTTTATGTTCCTCTTCCTTAACTGGTTTTTCTACCTCGCCATCGCTATCAAAATAATGCGCAATTGTCTTTCCAATCTTATCACCTAATTCCGTCAACTTATACTCCCCTTTGATGTTGAAATCAATCAACTGAGAAGTCAAGTTCATCTCTCTATACGCCTCCTTAGCCGTTGCTGTCAGCTCAATTGGCAATAGCGAATACGCGCGTTCTGCAGAAATAAAGTTCACGTCTTTCAAACGCAATTGTCCGTCTAAATCATCAGGCATTACGTTATTCATCTTCGCATCCACCACCGCAGAGAACACGGCAGGTTTATCTTCGATATGTAACTTATGTAAGTCGATATGTTTAAAATCACCCAACATATTCAAGCTAATCCCTTGCTCTGTCCACACTCCATCCGCTTGCAAGTCAAAAGTCAGGTTAGGATCATTGTTCACAGAAGTAACCTTATACTTTCCGTTTTCAACCGCACCATCCACTTTAAGATTGTTATACGTATACCCATTAAACTCCGCTTTAGCCACATCAATCACAGCAGTAGCATTAGCAGAAGTAGGTTCAAAGCTCGTTCCATCCGCTTGAATACGCATTGTTAAGTTGCCAATAGAATCGTTTTTAATCAAACTACCCACTTGCAACTCTTTCACGTCCGCTAATAGCGAATACTTCTCTTTTCCCTTTCTACGTTGGTCTAAAGAAGCCTTCAAATCCACATTACCAGCCGTTGTTTTCAACGCCAATTGGGTTTGAATAGCCTGCATTCCCCCTTTCACAAAACCGTTTAAAGTCATATGAGCAGGAATCTGAATATTATCAGGAACCACACCTTTAGGCGCTACCCCCATAATATCCTTAGCCGATGTTTGTACTTTGTTTATTTTTAAATCAACGATTGTCTTTTCCGGAACTGGTAATCCTTTAATTCCCCCTTGCACATTAAGCACAGTAGATTGCAAACCAGTAACCATTAATTTATCAATCGTTAGGTCGTCAACCACCCCTTTTACCTTTGCATCAAACGTACACGTCTTGTTGTTCATTCCCTTCAAACCAGCCTCATCAAAAACAGTAGGCATTGCTAAATACACGTCTTGTAATCCTAAATGAGAATCCTCAATAGTAGCGTCAATCGACATATTAGCAATATCATCCACTAATTTATTAACATCAACATAGTTTAAAATAATATTTGACTTTATGTGTGTATTAGGCGTTTCAAGAACAAAATCTTTAATAAAAGCCGTTTGTTCACCGTACAAGAAATACGTCTTAAAATTGTCTAATTTTAGTCCACTTTGCTCATTAAAAGAAAAGCGTTCTAAGTTACCCACGATATTCGTCGAAGAAAACTGGAAGTCTTTCAACTTGAAGTTCAAATCCGTAATTTCAATGTGGTTAGGGTCTAAACCAAACGCCACTGGTTTCACGTTTGAATCGTCATATTTCACGTTAATCTTGTTCAACGCTAATTCCTTAATACCCAATTTCCAAGGCACCTCCTCTGTTTTCACCTCCTCAGCAGCAGGTTCAGCAGTAGTAGTGTCCTCTTTCTTTTCAGCAGTTTTAGCCTCTTTATTAGGCAACAAACGAACAACACCCGTTGTATCGTCCAGTTTTATCTCGTTGATATCTATCTGTTGATTAACCAAATCAAGACCGTCAAAACTCGCTAAGAACTCGCCAAGAGTTAATTTAGCATACATTTTATTGTCTGCATCATCAAATAAAACCTTACTGTTACTCAAGGTAATTGTACCCAAATTAAGCGTAGGTAAAGCAGTAGGCGTATCCTCACTCGCCTCCGCGATCACCACCTCATTTGCCTTTTCGATACTTGCCAAAGAAGCAGGTAATTTCTTATAATCAACGTCCACTCCATCGATAGCAATCTTAGGCAAAGCAAACTTCATCTCGTCTAAATCGAATTGTTTAAAACGCGTAATGAATTTGTTTAACCCAAACTTCAAATGATGTCCGTCATACTCATCATGAAAACTCAATTGTACTTTGCTCAGGTTGATTTCTCCCACCTCAATTTTCATTGACCCACTCTCTTCCTCCTCCTTATCGTCTTCAGAAGCAAAAGCATCAATAATATAATCAAAGTTGAACTTTCCTAAGCTATCGCGGGTAATATTCGCTTTAAAATCATCTAACTCCACCTTACTCACATCAACAGTGCTTGAGATTAGCTTAAACAAACTAATATCAACCCCCAAATAATTTGTGTATAGTAACGTGTCTTTTTGTTGCGACTCTAAGTAAAGTCCTTTCACAACAATTTTCTTAGGGAAAGCAATTTCAATGCGATCTAAGTGCACAGGCGTACCAATCTTATCTTGCACAAAAGTAATGGCAACATCCTTCACCTTATTTTGAACATAAGGAACTTGAATGGCAACAATGACTAATAGCAGTAAAACAAGGACAGACACGAATATCCACCCTATGATTTTCCCAATTTTTATAGATAATTTCCCCAACGTTTATTTTTTAACATCAAAAATAACAAAAACCATCCCATTTATAGTGTTTATCGCTGTTTAAATTAAAATAATTCTCCTTTTTTTTAGCAATGAAAAACGAACAAGCACAACGTCTTATAATTCGCACAGTAAAAATCACTATTTGAGAATAAACTACAACCATTTAAAGATATAACAAGTAATACAAATTAACACATACCTCGATTAAACTAAGCAAGACAACATTGCTATCGTGATGTTAGTACTAATTTTAGTTCACTAATGATCTATCTCCTTAATGAGGAAATAATAAATAAAATTGAAATACCCGAAGATTTGAAAAATAACACTTTGGAATGCGCTTGTAACCTTAAACACCTTTAAGCCGAGTTTTAAACGGACTATGTTCGAGACATCTACCACACAAGTACCAGATTAGTTCGGAAAAACGCCTTTTTCTCGAAGGTGTGTGGTAGTAATGTGGTAGCACTGTGGGATATGAGTCAAACAACCCTGTATTAATACGGCTTTAAGACCTGTTTAACCTCATAAAAAGAGGTTGTTTTATATTAGAAGTAACGCTAAAAAGAATAGTAGAGTTTTGCGGTTATAAGCACAAATGGAAAGGGGTAAAAACAAAAAAATCTCCCTGATGGAGATTAACTGATATAATAAAAAGATGGCAAGCTACCTACGTCGCACCGCTACAACCACATACCTTTGCTGCGTTCCCACCCTGGAGGAGTCTGCAGGAGCTGGTCGCGTAGGACTTGCCACTGCAAATATACAACCATTTTGGAGTAATGAAAACAAAATTGAAAATATCGTACAAATAAAAAAGTAACTCCCTCTACCTCAAGAAAATCAAGGGTTAAAAAAAATATTGGATTGTAGATAATATAGTCAAAAAAGCCCGTATTTGGTAATAAATACGCCAAGTGGTCAATCTAAAAACAATCGTTTATCATTAAAAACTACCTTATGTTCTATTAGGATATACTCCTAAAAAATTCGCTAATTGCCCTTTTTTGAAAAAGCCAATAAAGTAATACGCTAAAAACCGTAAGACTATCAAACAATAAAAAGTAGTGAATGTTTTTTTAAGAAAGAAAACAAGATAACATATTTCGGTTATCAATTGGAAAGGGGTAAAAACAAAAAAATCTCCCTAATGGAGATTAACTGAGATAATAAAAAAATGGCAAGCTACCTACGTCGCACCGCTACAACCACATACCTTTGCTGCGTTCCCACCCTGGAGGAGTCTGCAGGAGCTGGTCGCGTAGGACTTGCCACTGCAAATATACAACCATTTTATATTTCTGCAAGTCTTTTCTACTTTTCCGATAAGATTTGTATATTGTATTAAAATTAAAAAGACGGATGAAAAATTATAATATTCTATTTCCCATAGCCTTAGGCTTTGTTTTAATGAGCTGTTCGAACAATAAAAATTTAGAGAAAAATGTTTTTTCTATTGATACGACGCATTTAAAACAACTTTATGCAGGAAATGAAGACCTAAAATTGTCATTAAAAACAACTGATAACGCCGAAATTGATTCTGTTGCTTACTATTTAAACGACAAAAAAATAGCTACTGCAAAGAATAATGAGGGGCTGAATTACAACTTAGCAAACGAGAAATTGGGCGAAACAATCATCAAAGGAATAGCGTATGCTGACGGACAACAAAAAGAGGTGACTACTAAGATTGAGGTAACTTCTCCTGTTACGCCGGTTGCTTATTCATACAGAATAGTAAATACCTATCCGCACGATCAAGAAGCTTACACACAAGGGTTGGAGTTTTACAAGGGTACAATGATTGAAAGTACTGGTAATGGTGAAGGTGGTGGAACGGCTATCAACTACCAAGGTACTGGTAAAAAAGGTGTGTCAAGTGTTCGCCACGTTGATTATAAAACAGGACAAGTAACAAAAATACACAAGTTGCCAATGGAAATCTTTGGTGAAGGGTGTACTATTTTAAACGATAAACTGTACCAATTGACTTACCAAAACAAGGAGGCTTATGTGTATAATCCTGAAACATTGGAGAAAATAAAAACATTGCCTTACTTCAAAAATATGGAAGGTTGGGGATTGACAAATGACGGTACGCATTTATATATGACGGGTGGTGATGAAACGATTTATAAAGTGGACCCAGAAACATTTACAGAGGTTGACCAAATCAAAGTTTACATTAACAGAACGGCTGTACAAGGAGTAAACGAATTAGAATGGGTAGATGGTAAAATCTACGCAAATGTTTACGGTCAAAACGCAGTTGCTATTATCAACCCAAAAACGGGAGCAGTAGAAGCGATTGTTGATGTGAAAGAATTATTAGACAAGACAACGTATCACCAAGACCGCGATGTTTTAAACGGAATAGCTTATAATCCGCAAACAAAAACATTCTTCTTAACAGGTAAAAACTGGGATAAGATGTTTGAAATCGAAATCATTAAATAGATTATTTCCTATATAAAAAGCCTCAATAACACGATTTGTTATTGAGGCTTTTTTTTGCTCTTTTATACTTGAGTTATTGTTGCTAATAATCAAAATTAACACAGTTGGCATCAGGCGTACAATCCCCTATTCATACAAGCTAACCCCGTTTACATCAGTGGTTAGCACATCCGACATATAGTCAAAAAACGGACGCATTGCCTCAAACGTTTTAATCACTTCATCCGCAAAACCCGGTTTTAATATCTCTTTATCTGTAAATGAACGCATAACCAAAAACTGCTTCTTGCGCAATAAGTCAATGGCAGGATGCTCTTTGTCAAATCCCTTAGGACAAGTTTTCAATTCCTCACCTACTAAATCGCCAAAATACGCTTGAAAACGCTTGTCTTTAATAATATCGCGCAACTCACTATCATCCATTTCAATCTCCTTTCGAATACGCAATAAGTCCTCCTTATTAGGTTCCCAAAAACCACCACCAACAAAACTCTTTCCTGGCTCAATATTGATGTAATACCCTCCTCTTAACAACGGTTTATTACGTCCTAAGTGTAAACCGAAATACGTTTTATAAGGTGTTTTATCCTTAGCAAAACGCACATCTCTATAAATGCGATGAACGTGAAACAAATCCACCCCATCGTGCTGTTGCATCGTTTCATACACCTCTTTAAAGAAGTCTTTCACCTCTGCAAATAGCTTGTCGAAATACGGTTTATTGTCTGCAAACCAAGGCTTGTTGTTATTCTGACTAAGCGTTACCAAAAAATCTAAGTGTTCTTTCTGTAGCGACTTCATATAAATGATTTAAGTGTTTTCCAATGATTTAATTTGTCTTGCAAGCTCATCCTTGCATTAGCCCCGCTGGGCGATGGCATTGTTACAAAGGTAATACCTTCTATGGTACCAATGTACTTTTTGAAATACTGTGCTGCCTTTTGACTGGAGAATACAATGGTTTTTATTGTAGGATACACTTTTAGCAAGCCCACAATATCATTAGGCACCTCTCCTTTGATCTTACTGTCTAAGCTTCCTTCCCGTTCACACGACTGCAAAACGTCCCACAACGCAATTCTGTGTCGTCTTAACAATTCCTTCTTTAGCTCGTAATCAGTAGTCATTTCTTCTTCAAACACCCCAAATAAGATAGGCCAAAAGGCATTTTGTCTATTGCCGTAATACTCTTGTCCCTCTAACGACTTCACACTGGGCATCGTTCCAAGCACAAGAACAGTAGCATTATCACCTATCAACGGTTCAAAAGAAGCAATACGCATTTCATTCTTCATACCGATAAAGATAGGTGTTTTCTGAAATAGTCCCCAAAAAAAACACATCTTAGAAATAATATGCCAAAATAAGACAAACTACGTAAAACATTGGCAACACAAAACAACGAACAAACTATCAATCAACACGATGAGTTAAAATTTTTATAATTTTCATAGTGTTTTTTATAACTAAAAAGAGAAATAAATAATTTTGCGCAAAATAAAAACAAAACACACTTTAATAGATAAAAAGCCAACATATAGCACAATAACATCTATTAAAAGTATAAAACAACATAATAACAAAACAAAAACTTAATATTTACGCTATGATTAAAAAACAATTATTTTTCTTTGGTTTGACAATGTTATTAACCTTAGGAAGCTGTAGTAAAGGAGATGATAACAACATCGTAAACCCAGAGCCACACAAAGGAGCACCTATATCAGCACCTATCGCTCCTCCTACAAAAACACAACAAGTTGACTTGGTAAGAGAAATTCAAATTACCAATAACAAAGCAGGAAACGTAACAACTTCAAAAACTGTTTTCACTTACAATGCTGACAATACTTTAAACACTGTAAGTGGATTAAAAACAAGCCCTTCTTTTGGTGCTGAGGATATTCGCTATGTGTACAGCAACGGAAAGGCAACTGCTTTTGTATCACAAAAAGGAATTAAAGGAGAGGATGTGTACGAATTTACTTTAGCCCCAAATGAGAAAAAAGCCATCTCATTAAAGGTAACTTTAGCTGATACAGAGGATACGAACAGACGTTACGACTTCTCATACAACGAGCTAAACCAACTTGTAAAAATTGAAAATACAAGTGACCTTAATCACGATATTGAAGAGTATATTTGGGAAGAAGGAAATCCTTTAAAAACAAAAGGGCGTACACATATATCAGATTCTTATAGAAAATCGGATGTTTTAAACAATAGCAATATTGATTTAAACGTACTTATTGCAGGTTACCCTAACTTCATTAACCCAAGATACGCTGCTATTCAGGGATTATTAGGTGTAAAAGCACCTAACTTATTACAGCAATATGAAACATCTCGTAGAAGATTCTCTTATACGTATCAGTTAAATGAAAAAGGAGCTGTATCTCAAGTGGTGAGAACAATATTCCACAAAGATGAAAACGTAACTGAAACAACCACATTTGACATCAAATACTAAGCGTATTTCAGTTTACCATAAGCAAAGTCCAACTACATTTAGTTGGACTTTTTTTAGTTATCACAACTTATTTTGCTCATTTACAGACGTAAAATTATGCTTAAAAAGAGTTTATTGTTCAAGTCTTAAACAGCAGTAAGCTATGAAACAACACATTACAAACCACATACACAAAAACAGCCTCAAACGCACATAGATAAAGGATTATTAGTAAATTTGCCCCACTTAAAAACACTTATTAAATACACCACAAATGTCATTTGCAATAGGAATCTATATACCGGTTTCGCCCGAATACGTTTTAACACCTACTGTCATTTACGCTGATAAACTAAGCGGAATATATTTTGAAACTGATAACGATAAATTTGGAAGAGTAACCTTTCAAGGGTTAGACTCGATCAAGGTTTCAAGAGGAGAATACTTACCTTTCGGACAAAACATTACATCGGCTACAGACGAAGTCGTTTGGATATACAAAATAATCAACTCTTCTTGGTTAGGAGAGCGTTACAACTACGAAAAAAAACACTACGGTACAGAATACGAATTTGGTGGAAACGTAACGGAAATGCTAACAGATTACTCTCATTACATTTTCCAGTTTCACGACCAATTTATTGAAGTTATCGCTAAAGGCTTTTGGTATGAAGTGGCTGACGAATGTTTGCTAAACAAACCTTTACAACCGGGACATCCTTTCTTAGAGTTGCCAAAAGAAAACACCTCAACTATTCTTGTACGAGGATTGGCTACAGAGGTTACAAAAACAACAAAATCAGAAGACGAGATATTGAGTGACGCACAATTGTGTTCTCAACGCTTAATCGACTTCAGCATTCAAATAGGAGACAAACCAAAGGTGGACAATACCTTATCTGTATTTATGCGAAACGGAGAACCTGTAAGCGTATTGAAAGGATATTTCTCTGCTACACCTATTGAGTTTCCAGGAATTGCTACTTTAGAAGAAGCAAGACCATACATTGAGAAATATATGCTTGAAATAGTGAATAGACGTCAGAATATGGGACTTAACTAAAAGCCCTGTCTAAAACTATATAAAGACTATCGTGTTGCCTTATTTCGTTTATTCTTCGCTATTAGAAGGTAAACGAAATGAGTAACAATAGTCAACCCTCCCCCTCCTAACAAGAAAAACATAAATATACCTAAATCCGGCATACCACAACGTGGCCCATTAGGCAATACATCAAGATAAAACAAAGGCGGTATCACAAAGATATACATCACTAAGATTAGTGCAACTACTGCGTGTTTCCATAATCGCAATCCCTTTGCGTCTAAAAGCACACTCAGTACAAGTTGCATTATCCATATCCCTACAACGGTAGCTATCATCATTTGATACCAATTTTAAAGTCAGAATAAAAATAATAATTCTCAGTAAAACAGCCTAATAAAAATTACTTCTGTCCTTTTATAAAATATAATGAGCCGAATAGCTTAATTATTCGGCTCATACCCTTCTCTCAAAAAAGTAAGTAAACAAAAAAAGCCGAGTCTATAACAGACTCGGCTTCCACTTTATAACAATTAAATGTCGGATATCCGATTATTTAACTTCTTCGTAATCTACATCTTGCGTACCATCAGCATCAGCACCTCCTTGGTTTGGTTGCGCTTGTTCAGCACCACCTTGTTGTCCTTCAGCTTGCGCTTTGTACATTTCCTCAGAAGCAGCTTTCCAAGCCTCGTTAATTTTGTCTAACGCAGGTTGAATAGTAGCAACATCTTTAGTTTCGAAAGCTTTTTTCAATTCCTCTAAAGCACCTTCGATGTTAGATTTATTGTTTGCAGATAATTTATCTCCAAATTCTTTCAATTGTTTTTCCGTTTGGAAAATCATAGCATCAGCCTCGTTGATTTTCTCAACAGATTCTTTTGCTTTTTTATCAGCATCAGCATTAGCTTCAGCCTCTTTTTTCATTCTTTGGATTTCTTCTTCAGTTAATCCAGATGAAGCCTCGATACGGATATCGTGAGATTTACCTGTTCCTTTATCAGTAGCAGATACTTTGATAATACCATTCGCATCAATATCAAAAGTTACTTCAATTTGAGGCACTCCTCTTTGTGCTGGTGGTAAACCGTCAAGGTGGAAACGACCGATAGTTTTGTTATCGTTAGCCATTGGTCTCTCTCCTTGTAATACGTGGATTTCAACCGATGGTTGGTTATCCGCAGCAGTAGAGAATACTTGAGATTTTTTAGTAGGAATAGTAGTATTCGACTCGATTAATTTAGTGAATACACCTCCCATAGTCTCAATACCTAATGAAAGTGGCGTAACGTCTAATAACAATACGTCTTTAACATCACCTGTTAATACCCCACCTTGGATAGCAGCACCAATAGCTACAACCTCGTCTGGGTTAACACCTTTATGTGGTTTTTTACCAAAGAATTTTTCAACTTCTTCTTGGATTCTCGGGATACGAGTAGACCCACCAACTAAGATTACTTCATCAATATCAGATTTAGATAATCCAGCGTCTTTTAATGCTTTCTCACAAGGGATCATTGAACGACGTACTAAATCGTCAGATAATTGTTCAAATTTAGCTCTTGTTAAAGTTTGCACTAAGTGTTTAGGTCCAGAAGCAGTAGCCGTAACATAAGGTAAGTTAATCTCTGTTTGTGTAGCAGAAGACAACTCAACTTTAGCTTTCTCAGCAGCCTCTTTCAAACGTTGTAATGCCATAGCATCTTTACGTAAGTCAACACCTTCAGCAGCGTTAAACTCATCAGCTAACCAGTTGATGATTACGTTGTCAAAGTCATCCCCACCTAAGTGAGTATCTCCATTAGTAGACAATACTTCAAACACACCATCACCTAATTCAAGGATAGAGATATCGAAAGTACCACCCCCTAAGTCATATACTACAACTTTTTGGTCTTTTCCTGTTTTGTCTAATCCGTAAGCTAACGCAGCCGCTGTAGGCTCGTTAATAATACGTCTTACTTTTAATCCTGCAATTTCCCCAGCTTCTTTAGTAGCTTGACGTTGTGCATCGTTAAAATATGCTGGTACAGTGATTACTGCTTCAGAAACTTCTTGTCCTAAATAGTCTTCAGCTGTTTTTTTCATTTTTTGCAAAGTCATTGCAGAAATCTCTTGAGAAGTATATAAACGTCCGTCGATATCTACACGAGCAGTGTCGTTGTCTCCTTTTAATACTTTGTAAGGAACAGCGCTAATTTCGTTAGAAATTTCACTGAATTTTTCTCCCATAAATCTCTTAATAGAAGAAACTGTTTTTGTAGGGTTAGTTACCGCCTGACGTTTAGCAGGGTCACCAACTTTAATTTCTCCACCTTCTACGAATGCTACTACTGATGGTGTAGTTCTTTTACCTTCTGCATTAGGGATTACTACTGGCTCGTTACCTTCCATTACTGAAACACATGAGTTTGTAGTTCCTAAGTCAATACCGATTATTTTACTCATAATATCTTTATAGTTTATTTTTATACAATTTGTTCATTTCTGAGCTTCAAGCTCGGTTACTATTAAACAATCTCTGTGCCAACACAAAAAAATGACACTTTTCAGCCTTTTAAGACAAATACTCGCATTTTAATATGTCAGATTGTCATTTTTGTTACTATTACTTCATTAATTACAGCCCATTTCGTCAGTCTAACGCTGACAGCAATCTGCTTGAAATTCCACCAATAAACGGTAGATTTCCCTCTTTTGTACTAAGAACAGGGAATATTGACGTTAAAAAAACCGATTATTGAGGCAATCGTTTTGCTGTATAACGAGTATATGCCGTGCTTTCTGTAGATAAGTTTTCATTAGAATAGGCAACACGTGTAGATGCATTGCCTTGTGTAGATACCCGTTTATGAGAA
>NZ_JBBPHM010000030.1:0-25085 GCF_038039755.1 Myroides sp. C1519 | reverse complement strand
GCGTCTTAGTCTCCCATTCCCCCTCAAATCCTGGGAATCTCAAATTAGGAACCTTCTTATCTTTAAATCTTTTACTTGTCATCTTGATTGTTTATTATTCGTTAGTTATAACATTAAGGATTTGACTAATTAAAAAACTAGTCCTAATTCTTTAAAATAAACATCAATTTCTTTGTCAAGTTCAGCTCTTTTTGCTTCTAAAGATTTAATTTCTTTCATAACAGTATGAATATCTATTTCTTCTTCTTCTTCAAAAGTATCGACGTAACGCGGTATGTTTAAGTTGTAATCATTTTCTGCAACTTCCTCAAGCGTAGCTAAGTGGCTGTATTTTTCAATGGCAGTACGATTGCGGTATGTATCCACAATTTTTTCAATATGCTCGTTGCGTAGCATATTTTGGTTTTTTACCTTTTCAAACTCTTTGCTTGCATCGATGAATAGGATATGATTAGGGTCTTCTTTACACTTTTTAAAGACTAAAATACAAGTAGGAATACTTGTACCATAAAAGATGTTTGCAGGTAGTCCAATTACAGCGTCTAAATAATTCTTCTGTTCGATAAGATATTTACGAATATGTAGTTCTGCAGCTCCTCTAAATAAGACTCCATGAGGCAAAACAATTGCCATAGTACCATTCTCTGCAAGGTGGTGAATCATGTGTTGCACGAAAGCAAAGTCAGCTTTACTTGCAGGTGCTAATTTACCATATTGGCTAAAGCGATCATCGCTTAGAAACAGAGGGTTTGCACTCCATTTTGCCGAAAACGGAGGGTTTGCTACAATTGCTTCGAAAGGCATATCGTTTAGATGCTGTGGATGCTCTAAGGTGTCTTCTTGTTTAATATCGAATTTTAAGTAATGTACTCCGTGCAGAATCATATTCATTCTGGCAAGGTTATATGTAGTACGGTTCATTTCTTGACCGTAAAAATTATTCACATCTTTTACTTCTCTGGCAACACGTAATAATAGAGAACCAGAACCACAAGTAGGGTCATATACTGATTTTAATCTGTTTTTTCCTGTGGTAACAATTTTTGCTAAAATCTTAGAAACTTCTTGAGGTGTATAAAACTCACCTGCTTTTTTTCCTGCTCCGCTGGCAAACTGACCAATTAAGTATTCATACGCATCTCCTAAAACATCCAGTTCTGTATTTTCAAGTTTAAAGTCAATTTCATCTAAATGAACTAATACTTTAACAATGATTTCATTACGTGCTTCTGCTGTTTTACCAAGTTTAGTACTATTAAGATCCATGTCTTCAAACAAGTTGTCAAAGTCTTCTTCACTTTGAGTCCCCATTGTACTTAACTGAATATTATTTAAAATCTTTTGTAAGTCTTCTAAAATAAAGGCATTGGTGCTTCCACTTCCACGTTTAGCGATTTCACTAAAAAGCTCTGAAGGTTTTAAAAAGTAACCTAAGGTTTCAAGAGCTTCATCTTTGATAGCATCAATATATTCGATTCCTATTGATGAGTTTTCATCTATATCTTTAAATTCAATGTTGTCTTCTTCTAAAATGGAATTGGCATAAATTTCCATTTTCTCTGCCAAGTATTTGTAAAAAATAAATCCAAGAATATAATCTCGGAATTCATCTGCATTCATCTTACCTCTAAGCGTATTGGCAATATTCCAAAGCTGTTGTTCTAATATTTTTTTTTGTTCTTCTGACATCTGAAAATAAGTTTTGTTTAATTAAGGATATGAAATCTTTAAAGTGGCACTAAAATAGTAAACTTTTAAATGTAAAACATTAAGAAACCTCTTTATGTAGATAATGATTGTTTTAATAAGCCTAATTTAAGATTTGGAAATAGAGCTATATATTATTTAAAGATTGCTAAACCCAATCATACTGCTTACTGCTTATCTATTATAGCAGTTATTTCCCCGCTATTTCCTTTAAAAAGCTAAGAAAACTATCCGCGTATAATTCAAATTCCCATTGCCCAGTTCCGTGTATACTTGTGTAAATAGGAGCGTCGTGGTCTGTGATTTGATTGATATCAATGCAATACGGATCAGCACCAGCGTCTGCAATGATATTTCGATATTGTTTGTTTATAAATAACTTGTATAATTTATTTCCCCTAAGCATACCGTAATGCAATGTGGAGATGCGATGTTCTACCAAATAAAAAATATCCAAAGTAGCCCTTTTAATTCACTGACAAAAGGGCCAATAAATACAGTACTCACAAAACTGTGATCCTGTGCCCATTGATACCAAAAATACAAAGTCATTACCTGACTTATAATGAGGTATAAATACAAAAGAATTTCCCCAAAACCAACACGATTACGACTACTCATCTGCTTATGTTTATTTGTTAGACTATTTTACACGCGCATTCAACACTAAGATAGTGTTGTTTTGAAGTAAAAGAAAAGAGATTTTAGTGAATGGCTTGCATTTTTGAGTAACACCTCCTGAAGCACTACCCCCTAAAACGAACGTTTTTTAATTTGCTTAATACAACGTAGCTTTGCTATAGTAATTTATCCCGTCATTTATGAAGATTGAAGCCATACTAAAGAAAACCTTAAAAAGAGATATTGCCAAGGCAACAGTGATGCCTGTAAGGGAGTTAGAAGAAGAGGAAAAAGGTCACTTTATAGCCTTTGTGGATGATGCAGAACACAGCTATGATGTTAGTATTGTGGTACAAGAGGAGGAGGTGAAAGAAATGCAGTGCGACTGTGCTGAAACTACCGCTGTTTGTTTACACAAAATAGCAGTGTTGCTGGCGATGAATACGACCACTATTGGCGAAACAAAATCTACTAAAGCAAAGGGGGGAGGAAGAAAGAAAAAACTGACCGAAAGTGAGGAGTTAATGCTAACTATGGACAAAGAGGTTTTAATGAGCTGGTTGAGTGGGGTGTTTAAAAAGAATAAACCTTTAGAGCAACAGTTTACCTTGACGTTTAGTACTAAAGAAGTGGTTTATACCAAAGAGCAGGTGAAGGAAATAGCGGAACAAGCTATTTTTTCTGTGGCTGGAAAGCGCAAGACTTTAGAGGCGGCTAAGATTAAGAAAGTGCTGGACTTGCTGACTATCGCTTTAGAGCCAATTGATCAGTTTGTGGTAATGAATATTAGTAAACCGGTGGCTTTTGATATATTCACAGGCTTTTTAGATACGATATACGCTTTTGATAAACGCATTACGCATTACAGCAAACGCATTGGTACGTATGTAGATCAGTATATTGAAAAGTTTGCTCTGTCTATCAACAATATTCAAGATGAAAAAGTATGGGAGCAGTTGGTTAAAGCGTATTTTGATACCCTGTTTAAAGGGGTAAAGAAGGGAAATAAGCGCTATAATTATATTTTAGCACAACAGCTCTACCTAACAGGTACAAAGCCTCAAAAACTCTTTTATGGGGATTTGCTAAACGGGATGCTTTCTGTTACGAAGTTTAATCGCTACGACTTTGAACCTGAGTTTACAGAGTTCTTGTTGAAAGTAGCGTTAGAGGAGGACTTCTTTGAGGAGGTGCGCCCATTCTTTAAGCGATTTACTTTTGAGGGATATTAAAAATAAATAAGGAGATATAATATAAAAAGGCTAACACGATACTTCGTTGTTAGCCTTTTGTTTTTGGCAACTGTAAGGTGTTACCAATCTTTTAAAGCAAATACTTGTGGTCTGGAATTAACATTCAGTTTCAAGTAAATATTGCTGATGTGATATTTTGTTGTACTCAAGGATATGTTGAGCTCACTGGCAATTTCTTTGTTGCTCATACCATCCCAAATGTGATAGAGTACGTGCAGTTCTCTTTCTGTAAGCTTGTAATTAGCTTTTAAGTATTCACATAGGTTTTCTTGATGGTCTTTTAAAGAAACTGTTTCTGCTTCTTTTATAGCTTTGGCTTTCTTTTCTTCAATCAGTAGTTCGTGGTAGTTCTTTAGCAAAGCCACGTACTGAGAAATAACAACCTGATTTTCGATATTCCTGTTTTGAAACTTTTTGATAAGCACATAATTATTGATAATGCTAAACAAGATGATTAGGATAGCTACTACTTTTAAGGCACTGATAGAGTTTGTAAACTCTTCTATACTTTCAAATAATTTTGTTTGCGTGAAACAGATGGTATAAAACTTAATCAGTAAAATGATTAAGATAGGGTATAGAAGGTATTTTCCAGTCTTGCTTAGCTTGTAGATGCAATATTGCGTTAGTGCAAATATGATTACAATAGACACCGTTAGTAGGGGAGACATAGCAGGGTTAGCCAAGAAATTTGAAAAATAAAAGGCTATACCAATAAGGGAAATAGCGGTAAATATTTTAAGCTCGTATTTAAAGAATAGCTTTTTAGTCTTGAAAGGGAAGTAAGTAGATAGCAAAAGGGAGGTAAGCATTAAAATAGCAATAATAATTCCCGTTTGTATGTAATTGTCAAACAACTCCGGCTTTAGGGTTGTGTATGATTGAACATCGCCAATGATAAAATAACAAGTGATTAAAATTTGTATTATAAAGTAAAGGCGCCACTTGCGCTCTTTGAAGATTTTATAAATCACTAAAGTTGACATTAGACACAAGACAGCCATTCCATAGAATAATCCTGATATAAAGTAATTCATTGCAACCATTGGTACTGCGACGAAGGGATTTAATTCTATAGATAAAATTGTTGGTAACATAGCGTGGGATAAATAAATCTCCTTGATAGAGAGTATTGAGTTTAATCCCGTGAATGCAAATGTTTTGATACTACACGTATTACCACATAATTCGTAGGTAATTGTAGTTATGAAATTGGTAGAAAACGAAAAGGCTTTACTACAGATTTGAAAGAGTGGGATAGCAGCAATTACTGCTATTATTGAGCATACCACTATAAGGGAATGGTATAATTTATTTTTCGACCCCATTAAACTTAAATTTTTAACTAAAACAATTCTTTTTCAAGTAAACATAAAATTACAATTATACCTCTTAGCCTTTGGTATTACTGGTTTTATGCTACATTGAAGTTACGACAATTTGTGAGATAATGAAAGTAATCAAAGAAAGCAATTTAAACTACACGTGGTGATTGTAATAATTGTGAAACTACTCGCTATTTATATCTACTTTTCTAATTGTCTTTTTTACAGGTTGCTGTCTAAAATACTTAATTATCATAGTTTTCTTTTACCTAAGTATCGAATTTATCTATGAAAAAAGCTTGACAGCCGGAGAGTGTTATTGTTTCCGTGTTGTTAAAACGGGAAGATTGTTTTGTTTAATTTGTTTGTTTTCAGTGTTTTGTGTGTTTTGTATCATGGTTTTTGATCATATGTTTTGGTGACGCAATATATACCTTTTTCTACTAATAATGATTGTTTTTTATGTAAAGTTTTTCCCAATGTTTTGTTGATAAATTAGTTACTTATTTGTTATTGGTTATAGTGAGGTTCTAATTCTGTAATTAATGTGTTTATTCATTAGAATTTAACATAAAAAACAAGGGTGATTAGCTTATATATAATAATGTGCTTTTTATAAATAGAGATTCTTTATTTATAGTTTCTTGATTATGTTTTTTGTGCAGGAGAGATAAATTCTATTTTATGAGATAATCGATCGTATTGTGATTTTAGTATGGGGGTTTATTTGTGATTTATTAGAGTGCTTTTTTACTTTATTAGCGTTTTTTATTTGTCTTACTTTTCTTTTTTTATCCTATTTAATAAAGGTGGTTTTTAGCTCTTTTTTTTCAATATTAAGGTGTTGTTTAGAAAAATATTAAGCGAACTATAGTCTAAAATAATTTTGTACTTAGATACAATTAATTGGGACGAATTTAAGATTTTGTATCTTTTTTAGATAATGTCACTTACTGACTTGTTTAGGGGGTACTGGTACTTTGTTTTTTTTGTAAACACTTGGTTTATAGTGGTTAGTTTTTTTTGATTACCATTTTATGTCCTTTTTTTACCAATTATTTTAACTGTTTCAAAAAAAGTATTGGTACTCGTTTTATGACTAAAACTATCCATTGGTATAGGCTTTTACCCTGGGGTTCATTCTACTTTTGACTAAATGATTTACAGAGAAGAAAAGATTGCTGTTTCCTCTACTTGTGATTCTCGTAAAGCAGATGTGTTTTCTTGATTTGTGGGGACAATTTGAGAACATGTCATTTCCTTAATAGGGTGTTTTATTTCTACTTTATTAAGGAAGATGCTTTTCGATTTACGGGTGTAAATGCTTCCTTTTTTTACTGCAAATTTCTTACTAACGAACAATAATTTTAAAAGCCATAAGTCATTTATGGTAAGTGTAAATTATAATAATGACATTTTTAGTCGCCGGGTATGTTGGGTAGGTAAGTTGTAATTTTTATCACAAAGCTTTGTTTCTGTTTCCTTTTTGTGAAGGTTTTTTACAGGGATGAGAATTGTGAAAAATGTTTCTGACCAAAAGACGGCCTTTTTATGATTTATTGAATTGCTGTGTTCCTCGCTTTATGAAGAGCAACAGTTTTAAAACTATTTATTATTCACCTAAAAGTTGGTATGGAGAAACTGAACAGAATTAAAACAGAAACTTAGACAGGGTAGTGTAGGCTTTGCTAAGAAAATGACAAATCTACACAGGACTCTTTTGATCAGACGAGTAGTAAGCCTGTTAATGGATAGCATAACAGGGATACTTTGGCCTAATAGACCACCACAATTCACAATTTCTATAGGCAAAACACCAGGCCAGGTAGTATTAAAATACTAATAGTGCGCTGTGTTTTTTTTAAGAGCGAAAGAGAGAGAATCTGTTTTTGCATTGTTATCACAAGCAATTGCAATTACAACACAACAAAAAACAAAACTCAAACACATTAACAAACAACAAATGAAAAACAAAACTACTTTTCTTCTTTGGAAGAGGTTAATAATATTTTTAGTACTGCTCGTACCACTGACGTATGGATATGGACAGGAAAAGGTGATGGCTAAATATAGCCACTTTGATAAGATTGGTACAAAGTTGGGAGGCGTCGTTGTCACCCCTGAGAACGTAAGTACAGATGATGATACTTATGCTACGATACATTCTTATCCAGGAGCAGCTTTAGGTATAGGTATTTACAATGGTTGGATAGAAATGAAGTTCGATGAAACAGTACCGGCTAACCAATGGTCTTATGTAAGAGTGGATTTAGATAAAGGATTATTAAGTTACTTATTAGGAGGTTCTTTAGGCAGTGGACTTAGTACAGCAGTAGGGACGGTAGCATTAGGAAGTGTTGATATTAGTGTGGAAGCACGTAATAATAATGATGATGTAGTATTGAAACGTGGGAGTACTTTAGGTTTTTCGACTGATAATGTGCGTTTAATAACGAATGAAAAAGGACATACACTTTTAGCAATAAAACCAGATAAACCCTATTCTAAAATACGCATAAGTAATGTAAGTTTTACTGTTTTATTAGGATTAAAAGACTTTTCTGTGAATGTATATAATGCATTTACATATAAGTCTAATTCGAATGAAGCTTGTGGTCGTCCTGTTGGGGTTTCTTATGATGGTAAGAGTTTAGATTTAAAGGTAATTGAGATACCAACAGATCTTACAGGTTCTATTGATAACGAGGTTGTTAATAGTAGTAGTAATGAAGAAAAGCATACAACTTATACTACATTAAAACCAGGAGCAGTACTAGATTTAAAAGTAGGTGGATATATTTCTAATAATTACTATTTCTCAAATTTATCGTCAAATAAATCTACTGTTAATATCATTTTAGGAAAAGATTCTAAAGGTGCTTTAAGTGCTAATTTATTAGGAGCATTAGAATTCGTTTTTTACAATGGAAGTGATGTAGTTTATAAGAAATCTTTAGAAGGAGGGTTATTGCATGGAGTGAATTTGTTGCAATTACTTCAGAGTGGACAGAAAACTACTGTAACTCTTGCTCCAGGTCGCCCTTTTGATAAGTTAGAATTGAGGTTAAATACACCAGTTAATTTAAGTTTAGCTGGCGCTGCTATAAGTGTTTATGACGTTGAAAGATATGATGGGGTTAGTTGTGTTAATCCAAAAATACAAATACCTGCACCAACTGCTGTGCCTTTTGAAACGGCAAGTTGTGCTACGTCAATTATAGATTTTGAAAACGTTGATTTTGCAACAAATGCCATAGATGGTAATAATGAAACGTATGCTTCACTAATTGCAAGTGCGGGCTCTTTACTTTCGTCTTTACCTGCACATGGTATGATTCAAATGGGGTATGATACTACTGTGCCTGCTTATACAACTTCTTATATCCGCATTGATTCGCAAGATGAGGTGTTAGGGAAATTGTTAGGTGGTACTTTAGGTAAGGCATTAGATGCTGTAGTAGGTGCTTTAATTGGTAATTCTTATTTTGAAGTGGAGGCATATAACGGTAGTACATCAGTTGCTAAAACGACAAGTCAGAATGGTTTTGTTGGAACTACGGGAGGTAAAATGACGGTAGTACAAGATAAAATTGGTAGATACTACTTAGCTGTTACTCCTAATTCATCTTATAATAGTATAAAGGTTACAAATAAAGTGTCGAGTATTCCAAATGGAGAAACGCGTACTTTAAAAGTATATAATATGTGTCGTGAGATAGGTACTGATGCGTGTTTTGCACCACAGTTTACTTCTTATGACCAAAAGGGTGTGACTCTAAGTTTAGGTAAGTTAGGTGAGGCTGGAGCAAAAAATCCATATAAAGCAATTAGCGATAACTCATCTGAGTATTCTGAGATTAGTACAGGGCTTATAACGCTTGGTGGTTCTGTAGGACAGATGGTTTATTTTAATACGCCTTCTCAAATTGGTGATGAACTTCAAGTGCGCTTACAATTAGATCCTACGTCTTTGGCGAGTATTAACTTAATTGGAAGTTATAAGGTTAAAACGTATTTAGGAGATAAAGAGCAAGAAACATTTGGACTGCAACAAGGATTAGTAAACAACCTTGATTTATTGAGTTTGTTTAAGTCAGGGGGAATTCAAACACTAAAATTTGACACAAGAAAAACATTTGATAGGGTAGAGATAAATGCCTTTGCTGGGGTTAATGTGTCTGTTACTCCTGCTATTAGATTATATGGGGTGAAAAGAGTGAATGATGCTTGTCCGGTTACTACGGGGGTATCGCCTTTTATTTCGCCAGTTTGTGCTACTACTTTAATAGGAGCTGAAAATGCAAATGACATCAATAACTTGTTTGATGGGAATTTTGATTCGTACACTACACTTCAATCTGGGGCTGGTATTTTATTAGGATTAGGAAACAAGGAAGGGTATGTAGAATTGGGATATGAAAATTCGGTAAAGGCTAATGTTACTTCGTATGTAAGAATTGATTTTGAAAGTGATAAGTTAAAAGCTTTACTGGGCGGTAGTTTAGGTAATGTTGTAGCAGGTTTATTGAATAATGTTTTATTAGGAGATCACTATTTTAAAGTAGAAGTAAAGGATTCTAAAGGAAGAACGGTTTTAGAAGAAGGAAGTCAGGCTGTAACATCTTCATTTAAAAATGGAAAAATTAGAGTTATAGTTGATGCTTTAGGGCGTACGTATTTAGCAATTACACCTTCTAAAGAATATAAGTCAATTAAAATTACGGATGTTTCTAAAGCATTGGTTGGTGCTACTGCTGCTCCAAATTCAATGAATGTGTACGGAATGTGTTATGAAACAGGAAGTGATACTTGTGCGCCTGCTTTTGCAACTTCTTATGAATATGATGGTCTTAGTTTATCAGTGAATGATTTAGGAAAGGCTGGTGTTACAAATCCGGAATGGGCAATCAATGAAAATACAACTAATTTCTCTCAAATTAGTTTAGGGACATTGGGTGTTGGTACTTCAGTAAAACAGTTTATTTATTTCAATACACTTTCTGTGCCTAATGACGTAACTAAAATACGCTTAAAAGTAGGTCAGGGTGGGGTAACTGTTCCTTTGTTAGAAAGCTTAGAAATTATTGCTTACAACGGGGATGCGAAAGTAGCAACCTTGGATTGGAAAAATGGATTAGTAGAAGGAGTTGATGTGTTAAGCTTAATTAACGCTGGAAACGTTCTTGATATTCCATTTAAAGTAGCTGGTCGTTATGATCGTATTTCAGTTGGAATTAAAAACGTGTTAAACGTTGGTGTTTTCCCTCCTGTTGAATTGTACGGTGTAACGCGTAGCTGTTCTGTGTATGCATCTTCTGATGTAGTAAGCTGGAAGTCTTATAAAGTTGATGGTAATTCAAAAACGACTACTGTAATAGGTGGAGAAATGGTTGAATATACAATCCACGTGAAAAATAATGGATCAGCTTCATTGCTTGGGTTTACGGTTAGTGATGAACTTCCAAAAGGACTGACTTTCATAAGTGGAGGAGATTTTTACAATGGAAAGGTTCACTTTACAAGTGATGTGGAACTGAAAGTAGGAAGTACGACTGCATTTACATTTAAAGCTAAAGTAAATGACAATTTAGAAGGAATTGATGTTATTAAAAATATTGCTGTGGTTAGAGTTAACCAGACAGGAGAAGAGATTCCTTCATTTCCGCCAACAGATAATAATAAACCAACTACACCTGATACAACAAAGAAACCAGGTACTGAGATTGGGGTAACACCAAATTACGATGTTGCAATTACTAAGACAGGAAGTAGTAATGGAGAAAATAGCAACCAGGCTTTGGTTGGAAATGAATTGACATATTTAATTACGGTAAAAAATACAGGTAATAAAGACTTAAAGTCGTTTGTGATTCAAGATGTAATTAGCGAGGCTGTACCAGCTGTAATTGAGATTATTGACAATGGTGGTGGTATAGTAGATGGCAATAAAATTACATACAAAATAGGGGTACTTAAAGTAGGAGAGTCGATTGACTTTACGTTAAAGACGAAAGTTAAGAATGCTCCTTCAGCGAATGAAGTAGTGAATAAGGCAGTAGTTACTTATAAGAATACTCAAGGAGTAGAAGAATCAAAAGAAGTTGAGTATAAGTTGTCTACGAATTGTGAATCAATAACTGTAAAATCAATAACGACTCCAACTATTCCAAAAGTTTGTTATGGAGAAGTTGTAGAGTTAACAGTTAAATTAAATAGTTTAGGTTTAAGTAGGCCGAATTTGAAAAACCCAATTTTCAAATGGTATAAGACGAAAGACAGAACAGATGTACCACAAATAGGATCATCTATTACTGTTACTGCTTTAGCTGATACAACTTACTATGTAACCGTAGAGGACTTTGGATATTGTTTCCAAGGGGATGCTGAAACTGTGGAGATAATATTACTTCCTATGCCAGCAAAACCAACTGTAAACGGAAAAAGTGAGGTGATTTGTTCAGGCGACGAGAGAATTCTAACGGTAAATGAAACAGCTTTATCATATCAATGGTATTTGAATGGCGTTGCAATTGAGGGTAATGTAGATAAAAATGCAACTACAGAAGAACAAGAAAAAGAAGCAAAAAGAGGAAAAGAAAAGACTTTTATAGCTGATCAGCCTGGGGTTTATACAGTGCGTATTAAGGATGATCAAAAATGTTTTTCTGAACCATCTGATCCGATTGTTATAGAATATAATCCAGTGCCAGAATTAGAAATAGAAGGAGGAAATAGGAGAGGATTAAAGTTTGATCCTGGAAGCAATACATCAGTTTCTATCAAATTACCAGCAGTATATACAACTGGTTCAAATGTAGTGTGGCATGACCATACTGGTAAAAAGTTAAAAACAGGTGATATAGTTGAATTTACAGCTCCTGGTATTTACACCTTAACAGTATCAAGTGAGTCAAGTAATGGTTGTGCAACTTTTGAAAGTTTGGTTGTAAACGTATGGGATAGTTCAGTTTGTCCTCCATTAACAGAGCGTGTATATGCTACAGGTGTTGGTAAATGGCAAACGACGTGGTTTACAACTTTAGGTGGTTTTGTGGCAGGTAAAGCAAATGCAACAGACACAGATCCAACCACACACTCTACTATTTCTACGACTGTAGCTTTACTTGGATTAGGGACTACTTGGCAGAATATTTATTTTGATGGAGATCAACCTGTTCCAGCAGGTACGCCAGTTACCATTAAGTTAGGTAAGGAGTATAGCGGATTGGTATTGGCAGGAGGAATGTCGGTTGTAGGGCTTGATGCAAATGGTAAGAGAATTGGAGCTATTAAACCAGTTGCAGGAGGAGTACTTGATTTATTAGCTTCTGACAACGTATTTGAATACACATTTGTTCCTTCTAATAAGAATGGAGCTCAAGCGTATCACGGGGTTCAAATTTCCTTAGGTGCTTTAGTTGGGGTAGCTCAATTGGCAAAAGTATATGGTGTGTACTACGAGAAGCGAGTAGATGCTTTTAGCCCTGGATATTGTGCTCCTGTTACAACAGGTGTTCACGAATCTGTGTTAGACGTGCTTCACGGAGTACAAGATATCGGTTTAGGAGTAGCAAGTGCTACGGCTTCTGTTTCTCATGCGTGGAATGCTGTTGATGATGATTTAGAAACGTATGCAATGATTTCAAGAGGGGTAGCTGTAGCCAATATGGCAAGTTTAACCGTAGTGTTTAAACAACAAGCTGTACCTGGTGATAAGCTACATATCATTACAGAAGTACCAGGTAACCCTATATTGAGTTTAGAGTTGATTAAAGGATATAAAATCCAACGTTACCTTGGAGATCAAAAGGTAGGTGAAGAAATTGATGGTACGGGAGGAGTAAAAGTAATTGACTTAAAACTATTAGGGATTGGTTACAAGAACAAATTTAAAATGATCATTGATGAAGTTGATGAGCCGTTTGATAGGGTTAAGATCTCATATGGTAGTATCGTTGGGGTTTTAGGAAACTTCACAAAAGTGTATGAGGTGAGTATCGCTCCAAAGATTGACTTGGGAAGTAATTTTGACATTGAAAAAGATACAAAGGACATCTGTAATAGTGGTGTGTTAGAAATTTTGCCAAGTGACGCTTGTAGTACTTACAAGATTTTTACCCAAGAAAAAGGCGGGGATGAGCTTACGGATTTAGGTAATAATAAATTTAAAATGCCAGGTAAGATTACGCCTATTGAAGAGGTAGATGATGATGGAAAACCTACTGGAGTATTGTATGAGGTAATATTTGTACAGACGTATAGAAATGGTTGCTTAGTAGGTAGAAGAATACCTATTAAGGTAAAAACAAAAAACTGTTCAGTTAAATCAAACTTGAACGTAACACACAAAATTAAAATATAAACAACAATAGTAATAACACAAACACTTTATTAGACATGAAAAAAATTACGTTAATCGCAGCATTGTTAGGATCAGTTTATTTCGCTAACGCACAGGTAGGTATCGGGACACCTGATCCTGCTGTTTCAGCTGAACTTGAGATTTTCTCTACCACTAAAGGTTTATTGATTCCGAGAGTTGAATTGACAGACATAAAAATTTATAAACCAATAGAAGGTAGTCAAGTAGAAAGTCTTTTGGTTTACAATATAAATGAAGTAAAAGATGCAACAGATAATAACATAATAACATTACCTAAAGGTTTCTACTACTGGGATGGTGCTAAATGGAATAGAATAGTTAGTAAATCAGAGTTAGATAAAGCAATTGAAAATTTAGGTGATAACATCACTAAAATTGGAGCTGACGTAACTAACCTTAAAAACTTGATTAACTATATCGTTCCTACTAACCCAGGAAATGTAGATAGCGATGGTAAACCAGTAGTTGGAGAAAGTCATACTACAATTGTATATGATCCTAAGAATGGTGAAATGTCTTATGTAACTTATGAGGGTGGTAAATATGTAACAAAAGCGATCAACTTAACGAATATGATTCGCGGAATTGAGACAAATACTTTCTTTATTGAGCTTAAAGATAATAATGGTAAAGTAACAGGCTATGTATATTTTAATGAAGCTACAATTACAAAAGCAATTGAAGAAGCATTAAAAGATCCAGCAAATAAGGATAAAGAGCCTAAAGCTGTAGAAGCTGATATTATCAAGGGATTAAATGCAGATACTCCAGGTGCTATTACAATTGACGTAAAAGGTACTGTTGTAAATAACATCAAAGAGATTTTAGAGTCGCCTACATCAATTACTATACAAGTTGATGGTAAGGATAAAACATTTACTACAGTAGAAGAGTATTTACAATACATTACTCAGTTCTCTGAAGGAAATGTTATCTATACACAAATTGAAGATCCTAATGATGCAAATAAGAAAATTTGGGCATTCCAATATTATGATGCAGCTACAAAAGCGTATAAAACAATTAACTTAAATGATTTAGTAAAAGGGGCTGAGACTAAAACATTTATTAGAAAAATTGAAGAAACAGGAAAAGCAAACAAATTTGTTTATTTCTCTGAGCAAACAATCATTGATTGGTTAGCAGCTGATAAAGCAAATACAGTAGATAATATTCCAAATGATGCTCCGGGCGCAGTAACTGTTGATATTATGAAAGAATTGACTACGAATATTGAGCAATTTTTTACAGAAAAAACGACTGTTTTAAAGGAAGGTTCTACAACAGAATATCACACAGTACAAGAGTTGATAGAGAATATTTCTAAGAATGTATCGGGGAATGTTATCTATACACAAATTGAAGATCCTAATGATGCAAGCAAGAAAATTTGGGTATTCCAATATTATGATGAAGCTACAAAAGCGTATAAAACAATTAACTTAAATGAGTTAGTAGCAGCTGCTGAGACTAAAACTTCAATTGTTACTTACAACAATAAGCAGTATTATTTGTCTGAGTCTTACATTAATGGAGGAGGAGAAGTAGATGTAACTAAGTGGACTGCAGTGCCAGCTGGTGCAATTCACATTGATGTTGTAGGGGGAGTAATCAATAATATTGAAGAAATTTTAACTACTAAAGGAAATATTACTATACAAGTTGATGGTAAGGATAAAACGTTTACTACAGTAGAAGAGTATTTACAATACATCACTCAGTTCTCTGAAGGAAATGTTATCTATAAAGAAATTGAGGTTGATAAAGATCCAAGTGACCCAAGTCAAGGAAAAGAAAAAGTTTGGGTATTCCAATATTATGATGCAGCTACAAATGAGTATAAAACGATTAACTTAAATGATTTAGTAAAGGGAGCTGAGACTAAAACAACAATTACAAGAACTGAATCTAAAGCGGACAAATCGTTAGAAGCTTATGCTAAAGTAAATGCGCCAATAGATACAGACGTTAAAAAAGGAGAGATCTTCTATAAATACGACAATGAAGCAGGGCAGCCTGATTATATCAATATGACAGGAGATATTCTATCGTCTATAGAGAATAATGAGAAAATCAAAAACGCAATCACAAATGTATTAAACGCTGGTGGCAACGTGTATTTTGGCGACCACGATGGTGATGAGAAAGATACAGCTGTAACTGATAAAACACCACATGTTTTCTATCAAGTTGTTTTTAATGATAAAACTAATAAATATGAAAACAAAGAGATTGAATTGCCTCTTTCTATGTTAACTAACTTGATTAAAAAGTATAAAGATGTTGTGAAAACAGCTTTAGGAGATAATATTACAAATGTAGGAGATATTGTTTTTACAGGAAATGTGTATAATGGTCGTTATGTGTTTTTAGCTAAAGGAACAACTAAAGCAGGTAAAGAAGTTGCTGGTACTTGGGTTAATTCTGCAAGAACAACAGGGGTTGATTTACCTAAAGCAACTGATGATTTGGCTATTAAAGGAATACTTTCAATTAAATTAATGAAAGGAGATATTGTTGTTGCTAATAGCGCTACTGATATTAAATTATTAGGTACTAAAGTTGAATTTAACATCGGTATGGGATCACAATTCATAGTTGTTCCTACAGGAGACTATGACGTAGTAGTTGAATACACAGGTGATTTGGTAAAATAGCCTTAGTGACAACTTCAAACTCAAAACAACAAGATAATTAAAAAAAGGAAGTACAACTCACCACTTGTACTTCCTTACACTTAAACTCAAAATGACATTATGAAAAAAATATATTTAGGATTTGCATTTACTTTACTAACGACTTTAGGATTTGCACAAACTAAAATTGGAGTGGCGGGAGCTAATAATACTCCAGATGTTAATGCAAATGCAGTTTTAGAGTTAGATGCTGCTGATAAAGGTCTTTTATTACCTCGTTTAGCATTAGTACAAACAACAGACGCTACACCTTTAAACGAACACGTAGCAGGTATGACCGTTTATAATACCAAAAAAGCGAATGATGTAGTGCCTGGGTTTTATTATAACGATGGTACGAAGTGGCAACAAATGGTAACAACAGATTATAAGGCTGTGAAATTTTTCTATATGCCTTCTATTGTTTTTGATACGTCAACAGTAACGGCTGATAAATTAGAAGAGAAAGACTTATATGCTGAGTACACAAAGCAGTTTGGTTTAAAAGGGAATGCTGTAGGAAGTACAGGTGCTCCTATGGCAGATAAAGGTGGTATTCCTCATTTCCCAAACGCAACGGATTTGTACTATTATGTAACTGATTACGATAAGACAACATTTGATGAAATCGTAATTGATGAGAATGGTTTAATGAAGTATAAAGTTATTGGTACGGGGAGTGCTTACTCAATTATGAACATCGTGTTTGTAGTAAAATAGTGAACTATAAAAGAGCGACATGATGAAAATTAATTATAACACACTCTTAGTAGTTCTATCTCTTACTCCGTTAGGTACGATGGCGCAAACAGTGAATAAAGGGCAGCTATATGTAAAGGCTGGTTCACTGCTTTCTACGCATTATGATTTTGAAAATAAGGCTAAAGCGGATTTTAAAAATAACGGAACTTTTATGGTGCATAAACACCTGACTAATGAAGGGAGTTTTGATTATAAGGGGATTACACCAGAAGGGAAAACTATTCTGATGGGTAAGACTACACAGGTAATAGTGGGTGATAGCCTGACTAAGTTTAACGATTTAGTGCTAGACAATGCTACAGAGAAGATGGCTTTTGATATTCAAAACAATATGATTGTGGCGGGTAAGGCTGATTTTTTAAATGGTATTGGAAAGGTTGATAAAAACAAAGGAGCCGTTACTTTTTTAGATAAAGCAGAAGCTGCTAATCCATCGGATAAGAGTCACCTGGAAGGAGCTGTTGAAAAGGAGGGTAAAAGCGATTTTACTTTTCCTATTGGCGACCAAGGAATGTATCGCCCAGCGGGAACGTCAATGGTTAAGTCAAATAAAGATATATTCTCTGCAGAGTATATTTACAAGGATAAGCCATTTTTTGATGAACGTACAAAAAAGGCAGGGGTTATTCAATTAGTGGATAATATGGAGTACTGGATTATAAAAAAGAGGGACAATAAGCAAGAGAATGCGATTGTTACTTTGAGTTATGACAAGCGTACTACACCGGCTGAATTGTTGTTAGAAGCAGATAAAAATCTACGCATTGTTCGCTGGAACGAAAAGGATAAGATGTGGGTAGATGAAGGAGGAATTGTGGATGAGGCTAATCAAACAGTTACAACACCTATTGCAGTAGAAGATGTGGGGTACTTTACCTTAGCTACTGTTAAGACGGATTGGATGTTGGATGGCGAGGTTGTGATATACAACTTTGTATCTGTAAATGGTACAGGACACAATGAGTTTTTCCGCATTGATAACTTGAACAAATATCCAGATAACCGCGTGGAAATATATAATCGTTGGGGAGTTAAAGTTTACGAGACAACGAATTATAACAGTAATGGAAATGTCTTTAAAGGCTATTCTGAGGGTAGGGTAACTATGAATAAAAATGAGAAGTTGCCATCGGGTACTTATTACTTTGTGGTAACGTATGAGTATCCGGATAAATCTACAGGGGCTTCTCGTAGAATTAAAAAAACAGGATACCTACACTTAGAATCTAATTAATGAAAAGACAGATGAATTACAATTCAATACTAAAAAAAGTGGGCTTGTGCTTGGTATGTTTAGCTACAGCCCAACAAACTTTTGGTCAACAAGATCCTCAATATACTCAGTATATGTACAATCCCTCTAACGTAAACCCTGCTTATGCGGGGTCTACAGGGGCGCTTTCTCTTTTTGGACATTATCGCGCACAATGGGTAGGACTGGATGGGGCTCCTAAAACAGCTCATCTATCTGCTCATAGTCCGATAGGCGATTCTAAATTGGGAATTGGAGGTACGTTTACCAATGATAAATTAGGGGTGATGACAGAGAATAATATCTCGTTAGATATGTCATACACTATAGACGTAAACCGCGATTTTAAATTGGCATTTGGTGTGAAAGCTACTGCTAATTTACTTGATGTGGAGTACGATAAACTACACGCTTATGATCCTTCTGCTGCGGAGTTGGCAAACAATATCAAGAATAAATTTAACCCGAATGTAGGGGCTGGTTTGTACTTGTATTCTGACAAAGCGTATGTGGGATTGTCTGTGCCTAATTTCTTGACAACTGATCGCTATGACGATAATGAGATTACCGTGATGAGTCAGAAAGCACACTTCTATGTAATGGGAGGGTATGTGTTTGAGTTAAATCCAAGCTTGAAGTTTAAGCCTGCTTTTTTAGCAAAGGCTGTATCGGGAGCGCCATTGCAAGTGGACTTAACAGCTAATTTCTTGTTTATAGACAAGTTTACTGTGGGAGCTGCTTACCGATGGGATGCTTCAGTGAGTGGTTTGGTCGGGTTTCAAGTTAATCCAAACTTAATGATTGGTTATTCTTACGATGCTGATACTACTAAGTTGGCTAATTACAATTCTGGTTCACACGAGTTTTTCTTGAAGTTTGATATTTTTAATCACAAGACAAAATTGAATACACCGAGATTCTTCTAATACTAAACGATGTGATATGAAAAAGAATGTGATTAGGTTTTTTTCAATTGCCTCTGTGTTTTTGGTTACCATGGGTGGTTTTGCTCAAGGTGTTAAAGAGAAGAAAGCAGATAAGAGTTTTGACCACTATGAATATGTCAATGCGATTGAAATCTACGAGAAAATTGTGGATAAGGGATATAAGAGTATCAATACCTTATCTAAGTTGGCAGAGGCCTATTACTTTAAGGGAGATTTAAAAACAGCTCATAAGTGGTATGAGGAGTTGTTTACCCTGGCGAAGCAAGAGGATGCTAAACTGCCTTCCGAATCGTATTATCGCTACGCTCAGACGTTGAGAGGAGTTGAGAATTACGAAAAGGCAGATGAGTATTTAGGCTTGTTTGCAAAGCTTGAAAAAAGCGATAGTAGAGGTATTTTGTTTGAAGAAAAGAAAGATACCTATCTGGATGAAATCAACGCTATGATTCAGCGTTACGACTTGGAGTCTTTGCCTATTAATAGTGAGTATTCAGATTATGGGGCTGCTATTTTAGGGGATAAATTGGTATTTACGTCTGCCCGTGAAACAGAACATGGTGGAAAGATTCACAAATGGACTAACGAGGCAGTTACAAGTTTGTATATGTCCACTATTGCTTCAGATGGTAGTTTTAGTGAACCTGAGTTGTTTGATAAGTCGGCAAAAACAAAGGTAAATGAGGCTTCTGCTATTTTTACAAAAGATGGCAAAACGATGTACTTCACGCGTAACAATTTTAAAAAGAATAAAAAGGTTTACAACAGTGATTACGCCATTTTATTGAAGTTGTACAAGGCTACTTTGAATGAAAGCGGACAGTGGAATGAAGCGGTTGAATTGCCTTTTAATTCAGATGATTTTAATACAGCTCACCCAGCTTTGTCTCCTGATGAAAAGTGGTTATACTTTGCTTCTGATCGAACAGGAACAATAGGGGAGTCTGATATTTATAGGGTAGCAATCTATGAAGATGCTTCTTTTGGAACACCAGAAAATGTGGGTAATCGCATTAACACGGAAGGCCGAGAGACGTTTCCTTTTATTTCTAAAGACAACTATTTGTATTTCTCATCAGATGGTCGCCCTGGTTTAGGTGGTTTAGATGTCTATATGGCAAAAATCAATGTGGATGGTACATTTGGAAAAGTAGTGAGCGTAGGTGCACCTATCAATAGTTCTTCAGATGATTTTGCCTTTTTTATCAATGATAAGAACCGCAAGGGATTTGTTAGTTCTAACCGAGAAGGGGGTGTAGGTAATGATGATATTTACTTTTTTCAAGTAGTTGATTGCATACAAAAGATAGAAGGAGTTGTTTTTGACAACAGTACTAAGTTGCCAATTGTTAACGCGACAGTTGTATTATTTGATGCAAATTACAAAGAATTGGGAGTAATTACTACGGATGAAGAAGGACATTTTGCGACAGAAGCAGTGGAGTGTAATCGCAAATTTAGATTAAAAGCAAGTGCTGATGACTTCCTTACCGCTGAGGTTTCGACTTTGTTAGGGAAAGAGTTTAATGTGTCTAAAGAAGTTAATATTGGATTAGACCCTGTGGAAGAGAAAATAGGGATGGATGACGACTTGTTTGCTAAGTTAAAATTAGATCCTATTTATTTTGATTTTGACAAGCATTCTATTAGACCAGATGCAGCTGTTGAGTTGGCAAAAGTAGTTGAGGTATTGAAGTTATATCCACAGATTACGATAGATGTTAGAGCGCATACAGACAGCAGAGGAAACGATGCTTACAACATGAAGTTGTCTGAACGCAGAGCACAATCTACAAGGGCTTGGATGATAAGTCAAGGTATTGAAGAAACAAGAATAAGTGCAAAGGGATATGGAGAAACGCAGTTGGTAAACCAATGTGCAAACAACGTTCCTTGTACGAAAGAAGAACACCAAGCGAATAGGCGAAGTGAGTTTATAATTGTTAAAATGGATCAGTCTTCTTTTTAACATATTGAGTGAAGCCGGTTTACTGATGTAAGCCGGCTTTTTTTGTATAAAAAAAATAGAATTGAGGCAAATATATGTAATGCGTAAAAAAATATCAGTTATTTTTTTTAAATAAAAATAAAGCATTAAGTGTTTGTTTTTGTGTTGTTTATACGTGCTTTTGAGGTTTTTGTATTACAATATTAGAGAATTTTAATATTGAGCATCATGTTTTGTCACGGTTTTTGTAAATAGGTAATAGAACATAAAAAATGTTTGATAAGTTTAATTTTTTTAAAAAAAGGTTAAAAATAGATTCGCAAAAAGTGAATTAATTTAAAGTAATAAATTATCTTTATTAAATGGGTTAAAAAACAATGTTCTTTTGTTTAAAAACAGATAAAATTATATTGTTAATGATATACAAGGCAAAGGTTATGAGAATAGGTAGATTTTTTTTAGTAACGTGTTTAGCTTTAATAGCTACCACTGGATATAGTCAAATAGGGGTTAATAAAAGGGGAGTTAGTGCAAATGCTACAGCTGAGTTTGATGTAAAAGATAAAGGGGTTTTATTACCGCGTGTGGATATAAAGAACAGGTATGAAAATAATCCAATTGTTGGTGAACAAAAGGATATGCCAGATGGACTTGTAGTTATTGATGTACATGATAAAGAAGAAAGTACGTTGTCTTTTTGGAATAATAAACTAAATGGAGAAAAAGGAGCTTGGGAGCAACTGGCAAACTTTGATAGATTGCCTAAAACAGCGATTATAGGGTTTGAATTAGTAGATAAAACAGCAAGCTCATTTGAAATACCTGTAACAGAAAATGGACAAATGTATCTACTGAATCAAAATGATTTTTTATTTAAAATATTGAATGATGGGCATATTAGTAGTTTATCTGTTTTAGATGCTGGGAAGTCTAATGAGATTCAATTAGGATTTTCTTCAGGAGTCTATTTGATTGAGTTTTTCGCTGTTTTTATAGCGCCAAAAGAAGCTAATAGGACTTATTATAATATGGCATATTTCACAAATTTTAATGAGAATTATGTTACTTCTCTTAATCAGAGAATAGCAGCAACTTATAGAGTAGAACGCTCTACTTTTTCTCCTGAAGGAGAAGAACATTTAGTAGTTTTTTCGAATATAATGGACTTAAAAAAAGATAAGGGAAAAGAGGTGTTACATAATTTTAGTTTAGGAGTAGGAAAAGCATCAAACAGTACTTATTATACAGCTAAGTATCGATTAGTAGCAAAAAATTCATACTTGAAAATAACAAAATTAAAATAGGAGGAATGAAAACAAATATTTTAAAATATAGTATAGCATCAGTGTTAATGTTGATTAGTATAAATACATTAATTGCTCAAACAGCCACTAATCATCATGGAGTAGTTTCGCCTGCTGTTATTTTGGATATGTCTACAATTGACGAAAGTATTGTGCAAGGTGATAAAGCAAAAGGATTTGTATTACCTGTAGTGGAAATAGAAGACGTATTAAACAAAGAAGAACCAATTAAGAATCCAGCAGAAGGAATGTTAGTTTACAATAATAGTAAAGTTATAATTCCTGGAGTTTATATGTTTAAAAATGGTATGTGGAGTGCTATTGTAAATAGAGGAAGTTCTATTGAAAATGCGGTAATTAAAGTACAGAATAGTACGTGGCAAAGACCAGAAGAAGAACCACGGTACGAAATAGAAATTCCTTTAAAAGAATTTGATTTTGATAATACTTATGGTGATGTACTTCTTTATGATAGAGCAGATGGTTTAAAAGATTTGATGTTGCGACCTGGAAATTATTTGATTGCTTTTTACTTAAGAGGAAAAATTGAAGATGAAGGTAATATGCTTAATATAGAGAATACGCTTGGAGATACAAACCAGTCTTATAGAGCGCATTTAATAAATTTTAGAAGTGAAGTTAGAGTTGACACAGCTGTTGTTTTAAATAATGCATTTGCAGATGCTTTAGTGCCTTTTGCAGTGAAGGAAAATGGGAGCTTCAGACCATTGTCAAGAGAGTTTTCTGCTTCTTTTTATTTTGGATTAACTATACCTGAAAAAGAAGGGGGAAATCAAATTAGTAATGTGAAATTAATTTTACAGGCAGTGGAAGGGACAACTTTTAAAAAAGGAAATATCATTATACTTGATACATATGTAAACATTGAAAAATCAATATTATGATGAAAAATATAGTAAGAGTAGGACTATTGATTAGTTGCTTTTCAGCTTGGAGTCAGGTTGGTATAGGGACACATAAGCCTCATAAATCAGCAGTGTTGGAGGTTAGTTCTGATACAAAAGGAATTTTATTGCCAAAACATGTTTTTGAAGTGTTTGATGATAACCAAAACCCTATCGTTGATCCTCAAGTCGGTACTTTAGTGTACAACGTTATGGGAGGAAATCACGAGGATAATATTGCAAGGAAAGGTATTTATGTTTGGGATGGTAAAAAGTGGAATCAACTTTTAAATAATGAAGGGGTTGATAGAATGACTACCATTAGAATGATGGGGGGAACAGCTGAGGCAACACAAGAAGTACTTATTCCTTATACGAATTTAAGTGCCACTAATTACATAAGGTTTAAAAAAGAAAAAACGGATTATTCAACGACAGATATAGAGCGCGGAGTTACTTTACATTATGAGTATGATAATTATGGAGAGGTGTTTACAATGCCTAAAGGGTATTATAAAGTAGAGGTGTCCATTGATGGTTGGAATGATAGAGGAAATATGAGTGAAGATTCAAATCCGGATTTTCATAACCCTTTTATAAAAGACCCTAATGGTAATCGCCATGGTTATTTAGGATTATACTCTAAAAAATGTGGGATAACGGATGTGAATGGATCAGAATTAGTGCCTCCTCAAAGTGCTACGATTATATCAAAACATACACGTGGAGGAAGTATTCAAGGATATACCTATATGTTTTTTATAAGAATTACAGATCTGGAAAAAAAGGTAAAGTTTCGATTTACTGTGAGTAATGACTCAAGTTTTAAAGAAGGATTTAAGGTAAATCAAAATGGGGTTTCTATCAAATTTAGACGCTACTTTGATTAAAAAAATATAAAGATAATAGTTAGAAAATAATCGCCATGAAAAAAAGATTAATATATATAGGATTAGCTTTTACATTGACTACAGCAGGATATTCACAAGTGGGTATTGGTACGGCTTTGCCTAAAACTGCTGCTATGTTAGATGTAGATGCTACAAATAAAGGAATGTTAGTCCCTCGTGTTAGTTTAAAATCTCTTACAGATGAAGAGACTATTGATGGAGATATGATCGAGTCATTATTGGTGTTTAACACTAATGAGAAGGCTCAGGATTTACAAAAAGGATTTTATTATTGGTATGAAGATAAATGGTATCATTTAGTAAGTGATAAAAATTTTGAAGACTTAAATACTCGTAACAGCCATTTTACTGTAGAAAATGATTCACTTTATTTACATGATACTGATAAGAAATCGGTAAGTATTTCTTTGAAAGAGTTGAAACAATTTGAAACTGTAACGAAGATTGATTATAAAGAAGGAGATACAAGTTTTATTTATTATAATGAGGATGCTATTGATGCTGCAGGAAACCCAATTTTAGAAAAAGGGGTTAAAGTTGATTTATTAGCTGGTCCAAAAGGAGATAAAGGAGATTCGTTCTTATATGAAGACTTTACTCAAGAACAATTAGATGGTTTAAAAGGACCAAAAGGAGATTCAGGGTATAATTCAGAATCACAACCAGGTCAGTCAGGAAAACCAGGGAAACCAGGTACTCCAGGAGGACCGGGTGCAGGCGTAACTATTGTTCATAACGATAGTGGTGTTTGGATCTATGATGAAACGACAAATACTTGGACAAATATCAATGGTCCAAAAGGAGATAAGGGAGACAAAGGAGATACTGGATATAAATCAGAAGTTATAACAGAAGGACCAGGTAAAGACGGTGAACCAGGAAAACCAGGTACTCCAGGAGGACCAGGAGAAGGAGTGACTATTGTTCATAACGATAGTGGTGTTTGGATCTATGATGAAACGACCAATACTTGGACAAATATCAATGGTCCAAAAGGAGATAAGGGAGAGAAGGGAGATCAAGGATTACCAGGATTTAACGGAGTTTCAAAACCAGGAGAGTCAGGAGAACCAGGAAAACCAGGAGAGGCAGGTT